>NZ_JAGQAZ010000001.1:904541-1206055 GCF_024345375.1 Cyanobium sp. WAJ14-Wanaka
AGGTTTGGGGTAAGGGTGCTGATCCGCTCCTATGGCGATGTCATGTTCCAAATGTGGCTGTCGCATGGTCACCAAGGTGGGGGTTAGCCAAACCCTGTTGGTCTGCACAGATTGCGGCCATCCCCGCAACGAAATTCATAGCCAGCCCCAGGCACGCCAGAAAGCCTGGGCCTACCTGCTGATGTTTTGCCTGGTGCTAGCTGGAGGCTTCTACACGGTCGTGCGTGGCTCGGGGAACAGCGAACCCTCAGCGATAATGGATTCTGCCCGGGAAAAGTAAGGGGATTTGAAGAATTAAATGTCGAGCTTGTTGGGTGGGTTAAACCAATGGCGCCATCGGCTGTCGGTACCCCAGTTCACCGCCGTAACCGGTGTGCTGGTGATCGGCTTTGGCACCATCCTTCTGGCTAGCCCGGCCTGCTCAACCGACGACGTGGGCCTCTGGGAAGCCCTCTTCACCGTGACCTCGGCGATCACCGTGACCGGCCTCTCAATCATTGATGTGAGCCGCGACCTCACCTGGTTTGGCCAGGGAATCCTGGCGGGATTGATCATCACGGGGGGCTTGGGCCTGATGGCGATCACCACCTTTTTGCAGGGCTTCGTGCAGGGCAAATCGGGCCTGCGCCATCGCCTCGACAAGGGCCGCTCCCTCGATGAATTTGGCGTGGGCGGCATCGGCCCCACCTTTAACCGCATCCTGCTGACGGCCTTTTGTTTTATGGGCATGGGCACGGTGTTGCTCTATGCCTTCGGTTTCAGTGATATCCGCAATCCGGCCGAGAGGCTCTGGGCGGCGCTGTTTCACTGCATCAGCGCCTACAACAACGCCGGCTTTGGCCTCTGGGGCGACAACCTGGTGCACTACCGCGACAACCCCTGGGTCAACGGGGTAATCGGCACTTTGATAGTGATGGGAGGCCTGGGTTGGCGGGTATCCAATGAACTCTGGAGCAACCGCAAAAGCCTGCTCAAACTGCAGTTCAAGCGATTCAGCCTGCACAGCCGTCTGGTGGTGCGCAGCACCTCGATCCTGATTTGCCTGGGTGCGATCGGCCTATTGATCACCGAGCACTTCGCCAGTGATGGGGTGATCCAAACCCTGCCCTTTTGGTCAGCCCTTCAGGTCACCCTGTTCCAATCGATCACCACCCGCACCGCTGGTTTCAACACGGTGCCCCTATCCCTCGAAACCTTCTCGGATGCGGCCCTGCTGCTGATGATCGTGCTGATGTTCATCGGAGCCAGCCCTGGGGGCACCGGCGGCGGGATCAAAACCACCACCATGGCGGTCTTGATCGGCGCCACCCGCTCCACCCTCGAAGGCAAGGAGGAAGTGATCATCCGCAAACGCCGCCTCGACGACAGCCTGTTGCTTAAGGCCGTAGGCATCACCCTGGCCTCCCTGGTTTTTGTGGTGCTGATGACCCTGCTGCTGGGCCTCGGCCCCACCCCGGGGGGTGAAAGTTCGGTGAAGGCCTTTTCCTTCCTCGAAAAACTATTTACCTGCATGTCGGCCTTTGGCACCGTGGGCCTCGACCTGGGGGTCACCGCCCAGCTGAACCGCTGGGGTCAACTGGTGCTGATGGTGGGCATGTTTGTGGGCAGGATGGGGATCCTGTTGCTGCTATCGGCCATCCTGGGTAGCCGCCCCCAACCCCGCATGGGCTACCCCCGCGAAGACCTCTACCTCTAACGACCCATGGGCACCTGGTGGCAACCACTTCAAACGGCCAACTCCACCTACAGGGGTGGATTTGCAGTGATCGGCGTGGGTCGATTCGGTTCGGCCCTCTGCCAGGAATTGATCCAGGCCGGAGCGGATGTGCTGGCCATCGATAGCAACCAGCGGGCCATCGATGAGCTGCGGCAGCGGCAGCCGGCAATCGAGGCCAGGGTTGTGGATTGCACCGACGAGGAGGCGCTGCGGGCCGCGGGGGTACTGGACATGGCCACTGTGGTGGTGGCGATGAGCGAACCGATCGAGGCCAGCGTTACCGCCACCCTGATTGCCAAGGACAGCGCCGACTCCCAGGTCAAACAGGTAATCGCCCGGGCCACCAGCGACATCCACATGCGCATGCTCCAGCGGGTCGGCGCCGACCGGGTGATCTTCCCTTCCCAAATGCAGGGCCAAAGGCTTGGTCAGGAGCTGGTGCGCCCCAACCTGCTCGAGCGCCTCAGGCTCGATGACAACAACAGCATCGAGGAAATCCGGGTGCCCCAGCAATTCGTGGGCCAAAGCCTGCGGGACCTCAACCTGCGCAAAAACTTTCGGGTCAGTGTGCTGGCCGTAGGCCCCGACAACAACCTGACCGTCAATCCACCGGCATCCCACGTGATGGAAACTGGGGAGCTGATGGTGGTGATGGGCAGCCAGGAGGCCCTTACGAGCTTGCCCTCCGTTGACGCAGGGAATCCCAAAGGGCAATAGCCAGCAGCAGCACCCCGATCAAGCCCGTAAGCCACTCGGGCACATGGATGTGGTGGGCGGCCAGGGGGATGCCAGCCAACATCACCAGGCCCAGGGCGCCAATGGCGTAGTGGGCTCCATGCTCGAGATAGATCAGGTGGTCGAGGGCCCGCTCCCGGCTGAGCATCAAGGTGAGCGAGCGGATAAACAGGGCGCCTAGGCCCAGACCCACCATGATCAGGCCAATGTTGTCGGTGATCGCAAAGGCGCCGATCGTGCCGTCGAGGCTGAAGGAAGCATCCAGCAATTCCAGATAGATCAGGCTGGCGATGCCACTGCGAACTGCCATCTGGGGCCCCGAGTCAAAGCCATCGGCCAGGGAGGTGGTGAGTAGCTGCAGCACCACCCCCAACACCCCACTGACCATCAAATCGCCGCGCAGCCCAACTGGAGCCACAAACACCAAGGCCACCAGAATGATCAGGGCGATGGCCACCTCCAGGGCTTCGATGCGGCCGGCGGCACTTAGGCGCCTTTCCAGGGCCTGCCACCAGTGGAGGGTTTTGGCATCGTCGAAAAAGTAGTGAAAAAAGACCATCAGCAAAAACATGCCCCCAAAGGCCAGGATCCGCGGCTCGGCAATTTCCAACAGTTTGCGGTATTCGTTGGGATGGCGCAGGGCCGCATCCAGGGCCTCACCCAAACCCACCTGGCCGGCGATGGCCACCATCAGCAATGGGCCCAGAAAGCGCACGCCAAAGACGGGAATAACCAGGCCCCAGGTGAGGAAGAAGCTCTGCTGGCCTGGGGTTAGCCGGTCCAGAACTCGGGCATTAACCACGGCATTGTCAAAGGAAAGCGACACCTCCAACAGCAGCAACACCAAGGTGAGCCAGGCCGCCTCCAACCCCTGAAATCCCAATATGGCCGCCAGACCGAAGCCGCACATGACCAAGGGGAAGGCGAGATAGCGAAGCAAACGACGGTTCATAGGTGGGGTTAGGCGATCTGTTGGAGAAATTGCTGGGTGCGCGGGTGCGATGGGCAGGAGAAGAACTGCTCAGGCGGTGCGATTTCCACCACGGTTCCCTCCGCCATCAACACCACCCGGCTGGCGACCTGACGGGCAAAGCGCACCTCATGGGTGACGACCACCATCGTCATTCCCTCCGCCGCCAGCTCCTGCATCACCTCCAGCACCTCCTGCACCATTTCCGGATCGAGGGAACTGGTGGGCTCATCAAAGAGCATCAGGCGGGGCTCCATGCAAAGCGAGCGGGCAATTGCCACCCTCTGTTGCTGACCGCCCGAGAGCTGGCCGGGGAATTTATGGGCCTGCTCGGCAATGCCGACCCGCTCCAACAGCTCCAGGGCTTCTCTCTCCACCTGGGCCTTCGGGCGCTTACGCACCAGCACCGGCGCCAGGGTGAGATTTTCCAGCACGCTGAGGTGGGGAAACAGGTTGAACTGCTGAAACACCATCCCCACCTCGCGGCGGATTGCCTCGATGTTGCGGGTGTCGGCATCGATGGCCATGCCATCGACCGTGATCGAACCCTGCTGGAAATCTTCAAGGGCATTAAAGGTGCGCAGGAAGGTGCTCTTGCCAGAACCTGAGGGCCCCATGATCACCACCACCTCACCGCGATGGACCGTCAGGTCCACACCCCTGAGGGCGTGGAAGCCATTCGGGTACCACTTCTGCACGCCCCTGGCCTCAACGATCGGATCGGTGCTCATGGGGCAGAACGCAGGGGGGAATTGGGATTGAGGCGGGTTTCGAGGGCGCGGCTACCCAGGCCCAGGGCGGCGCAGCAACACCAAAACAGCACCGCCAGCACCAGATAAACCTCGGCATTGCGGCCAAGGAAGGCCGGGTTGGCCATCACCGTGCGAGCCGTACCTAGCAAATCAAGCAGGCCAATCAGGGAGAGCAAGGTGGTGTCTTGGAGGAGGGTGATGAACTGGCCCACCACCGAGGGCAGGGCCACCCGCACCGCCTGGGGGATCACCACCTGCAGCAGGGCCTGGGGCATCGACAGCCCTAGGGCCTGGGCCGCCTCCAACTGGCCGCGGGGCACCGCGTTTAGGCCGGAGCGCAGGGCCTCGGCCACATAGGCCGCCGCAAAGAAAGTAAGCACCCAGGCCGCCCGCCAAACCCGATCTGGCGCCAGGCCCCCGGGCAGCAAAAAGCCCAGGATGTTTTGGCCCAGAAACAGCAGGGTGATCAGGGGTGCTCCACGGATGAATTCGATATAGATCACCGAGCCCCAGCTCAGCAGGGGCAATTCACTGCGGCGCCCTAGGGCCAGCAGCAGCCCCAGGGGAAAGCAGATCAGGATGGCAAAGCTGGCTTCGAGCAGGGTGAGCAGGAGGCCGCCCCAGTTGGAGGGCGCCACGGGCATCAGGCCCAGGCCGCCACTGATCAACACCATCCCCAGCAGGTAGAGCAGGGGCCACAGCAGGGGGAACAGGCGCAGCAGCAGGGTCCGCTCGCCAGCCCGCCTACCACTGGCCCAATTGCCGCTGGCCCAGCGCAGCCCCAACAGCAGGCCCGTGATCGCCCACCAGCGCGCCTGGATCGCCAAGCTGAGCTGCAGCAGCAGGGGCAGGAGGGCCGCCAGGGCAACCAAAAACCCTGCTGCCAGGCGGTCGTTGGTCGGCCAGCGGTTGGCCTGGGCCCTGGGCCCACCCCGCAACAGACCCCAGCTCAAACCGGCGGCGGCGGCCAAAAGGCCCGTAAGCAGCCAGAGCCGCCACTGCTGCTCAATCGGGTAGCGGCCCACCGCAAACAGGGTGCTGTTGGTTTGAATCACGGCCCACTGGGCCTGGGTGAGTGCCCAGCGCAATAGCCCCGCCCCCGCCGCCAGCAGGGCAGCAAACAGGGCCAAGGAAATCAGTCCGTCGAGCTTGCTGCCAAACAGCTCGCGGCGCAGCCGTTGCCACGGACCAGGGCGCAACATCGGCGGTGGAGCACTGGCCTGCATCAGCGTTCCCTCAACTGCACAAGCCGGTTCAGGCCATTCATCAGCGCCGAGATCAGCAGGTCAATCACCAGGTAAGAGCCGAGTAGCAACAGCACCACCTCCACCGCCCTGCCGGTTTGGTTGAGGGTGGTTTCGGCCACGGAATAGAGGTCGGTGTAGCCAACGGCCACGGCCAGGGAAGAATTTTTGGCCAAGGAGATGTATTGGCTATTGAGGCCAGGCACGATCACCCGCAGGGCCTGGGGCATCACAATCCGCCCCAGGGTGAGCTGGGGTGAAAAGCCCAAAGCCCGCGCCGCCTCCCACTGGCCTTGGGGCACCGAAGCAATGCCCCCACGCACCACCTCGGCAATAAAGGCAGCTGTGTAAACCACCAGGCCCGTGAGCAGGGCCCCAAATTCCACCGTGAGTCGCAGCGGCGCCTGCCAAACCCCATCCACCAGCTGGGGTGCTTGCCAGGCCAGACCCTTGCCAAACCAGGCCAGATAAAGGCCCGATTTAGCCAGCACCAGCCCCGGCAACTGCCAGGCCTGGAGCCCGTTGGGCAAGGCCAAAAAGACCACGAAATACCAAAACACCAGCTGCAACAGCAGGGGAATGTTGCGCACCAGCTCCACATAGATCCGGGCCAGGCGCCGCAGCAGGCCATTGCCGCTGAAGGCCGCTGCCCCCAAAAGGGTGCCCAACAGGGTGGCACCCACCAGGCCCACTAGCACCACCTTCAGGGTGTTTACCAGGCCAGCCACCAGGCCAAGCCAGTAGGGCTGGCTAGCTGAAAAGGGAATGGAGGATTCGGCAAGGTCGAAACCGGCCGGGTTATCCAGCCAGCTCCAGCTCAAAAGCAAGCCAGCTGCGGTGAGGTTGCGCACCAGGTTGCCCACCAAAAAGGCCACCAGCACCAACACCACCAGGCCCACTCCGGCCTGGATTAGCCAGGGCAACAGCCTTCGGTTACGCCACCAGGGAGGCGCGGCCGGCAGCGGGGCTGGGCCCATCAACGGAAGGGGGGCGAATAGATCAGGCCACCGTCTTTCCACTGGCGGTTAAGGCCCCTCTCCAGCTTGAGCTTGGAGCCCACCCCCACGCTTCGCTCAAAAATTTCGCCGTAATTTCCGCCGGCTGCAATCACCTTGACAACGAAATCGGCGGGCAGGCCCAGCTGCTTGCCGAAATCCCCCTCCACACCCAAGAAACGGCGCAGGTCCGCCAGGTTGGGATTGGCCTTGGCCTCGGCCAACTTGGCCTGCAGATTGGCCTGGGTAATCCCCAATTCCTCTGCCTGCATCAGGGCATAGATCGTCCAGCGCACCGCATCGGCCCAGGCCGGATCGCCATTGACGGTGGCAGGGGTGAGGGGCTCCTTACTGAGCACCTCGGGCAGCAGGGTGTGGCCAGCGGGGTTGGGGAAACTGGTGCGCTTGGCGGCCAGCTGGGAACGGTCGCTGGTGACGGCCACGCAGCGGTCCTGCAGGTAGGCGGCGTAGGTCTGGTCGCCGGTTTGGAATTTGAGCGGCGTGTAGGGGGCATTGATCTCCCGCATCCGATCGGCCAGGTTGAGCTCGGTGGTGGTGCCGCTCTCCACACAGATCGGCTTGCCGGCCAAATCCTTGAGGCCCTTGATGCCACTGGCCACGGGCACCATTACCCCCTGGCCGTCATAGAAAACGGTGGGGGCAAAGCTGAGGCCATTGCCGCCGGCGCCGTCGCGGCTGAGGGTCAGGGTGGTGTTGCGCGAAAGGAGATCTACCTCTCCGCTCGAGAGGGCCGCAAACCGTTCACTGGAGTTGAGATCGCGGTATTCCACCTTGTTTGGATCGGCCAGCACCGCCGCGGCCACGGCCCGACACACCTCCACATCAAGGCCGCTGTAGCTGCCATCCGGCCCCACAAAACTGAAGCCGGGCAACTTGCCATCCACTCCACAGACCAGGGTGCCGCGGCCCTTAATCGTGGCCAGCTTCTGGCTTTCGATCCCAGCGCCGTCGCCGGCGCAACCGGCCAGGGCACACAGGGCGCCAAGCGAAATCCCCACGGAAAGCTTGGCGGTGAGCTGACGCAACCGGGGCATGAACCTTCAACTAATCGGTGCAGTTTGGCAGCCGCAGCTCAACCAGAGACCTAGGGTTTGGCCCTATTTGTGGCTTCCGCCATGGCGCGGGTCGATTTTTTCGGTCTAGGTCGGCTGCGGCGCAGCCTGATCGGCAGCCCCCTACCCACCAGCGCCCAAGCAGAAGAAAGGCTCAACAACGCAGAAGCCCTAGCCGTTCTCAGCTCCGATGCCCTTTCTTCGGTGGCCTACGCCACCCAGGAAATTGTGCTGGTGCTGGGCATGGCCGGGGCGGCAGGCCTGGGCTTCACCCTGCCAATCACGGGCCTGATCATTGCCCTGATGCTGATCGTGGCGATCAGCTATCGCCAAACCATCAAGGCCTACCCCCAGGGCGGCGGCTCCTACAGGGTGTCCCACGAGAATCTGGGCGACGTGCCCGGGCTGGTGGCGGGTGCCTCCCTGGCCATCGATTACATGCTCACCGTGGCGGTGAGTACGGCGGCTGGCATCTCAGCCCTCACCTCCTACTTTCCAGCCCTTGAACCCTTTCGAGTGCCCCTTTGCCTGCTGGGCCTGGGCCTATTGATGGTGGCCAACCTGCGGGGGGTGCGCTCCAGCGCCCAACTACTCAGCGCCCCCACCTATGTATTTATGGCGGCGGTGCTCACCGTGGTGGTGATGGGCCTGGCCAAGGTGCTCCATGGCGACCTCGCCCCAATGGCCGCCTCCCAGCAAGACCTAATCATGGCCGCAGAGCACCGGGAGCTTTCGGCCGTAAGCATCGTGCTGCTGATGCGGGCCTTTAGTTCGGGTTGTGCGGCCCTTACCGGCATTGAAGCCATCAGTGATTCGGTGATGGCCTTCAAGCCCACGGAATGGAAAAACGCCCGCCGGGTACTCACGGTGATGGTGGTGTTGCTCGCCACGATGTTTGGCGGCATGAGCGTATTGGCCCAAAAGCTGGGCACTGTTTATGTGGAAAACGGCCCGACCCTGCTCTACCAACTGGGTCAACAGGTGCTTGGCAATGGCTTTTTGTTGTTGGTGCTGCAGATATCGACCCTGTTGATCCTGCTTTTGGCAGCAAACACCGCCTATGCAGATTTTCCGCGCCTGGCAAATTTCCTGGCCCAGGACGGTTATCTGCCCCGCCAGCTCACCTCCCTGGGCGATCGGCTCGTATTCAGCAACGGAATCCTGGCCCTCAGCGGCTTTGCCGGCCTGCTGCTGATTGTCTTTGGCGGCAGCGTGACCCGCCTAATCCCCCTATATGCGGTGGGGGTGTTTTTGAGCTTCACCCTTTCCCAGGCCGGAATGGTGGTGCATTGGTGGAGGGATCGGGCCGCTGGCTGGATCGGCAAGGCCCTGGTGAATGCCTTTGGCAGCCTGGTGACCCTGATGGTTACGGGGGTGCTGCTGTTCAGCAAGTTCACCCATGGGGCCTGGCTGGTCGTGGTAGCCATTCCGATCCTGGTGATGCTGTTTTTGGCGATCAAGCGCCACTACGTGCAGGTGGCTAAAAGGTTGCGCCTGGCCACCGATAAGCGTCTGAGCCTGCCCCCTGCCCCGGAGCATGGCGGGGCGCCGGTGGTGGTGCTGGTCGGACAACTACACCGGGGCAGCTTCGAGGCCGTGCGTTACGCCCACTCCATCGCCCGCGAACTGGTGGCGGTGCACGTTGACCTGGGCCTGGGGAAGGCCGAGGCCTTCCAGGAGCAATGGCGGCGCCAGCTGCCGGGCATTCCGCTGGTGATTTTGGAGTCGCCCTACCGCTCCTTAATCGATCCGGTCTTGGATTTCGTGGGCAGCTTTGAGGTGGAGCACAAAAAAGATCGCGACACCTTTTGCACCGTGGTGTTGCCCGTATTTGTGACCCGCCATCGCTGGGAAAACATCCTGCACAACCAATCCACCATTGCCCTGCGCAGTGCCCTGCGGGCCCAGGGCACCAGGGTGGTAACCACCGTCGGCTTCTACCTCTGACGCAGGGCCCACAGGGCTGGGATTGCATACAGGCAGCAGTAGAGAGCCGGCCCCCATTGCCAACCCTGTTGTTCCAACAGCCAGCTACTCACCAAGGGGGATGTGCCGGCAAACAGGGCCATCGCCAGGCTGTAGGCAATCGAAAAGACAGCGCAGCGCTGGCGCACCGGCACCATTTCCACCGCCGTTACCCCCTGGGCCCCCATCGTCAACATCACCGGCAGCACCCCAATGGCCTGGCCCAGCAGCAGCCCCCGGGTGCCGCCCAATTGCACCAGGGGCAGCACCAATGGGGTAACCAATAGGAGCATCAGGTTGCCGATGCGATTTATCAGCCGCTTGCCATATCGATCCACCAACACCCCACCCAGCAGCACAAAGGGCAAACCCAGGCTTTGCACCAGGGTGGCGATGGCATTGGCTTCGGCCAGGTTGGCTCCCCCTTGGTGGCCGGTGTAATCGACCAAATAGACAAACAACACATAAAAGACAACGTTGGCAAAAGACACCAAGGCCGCAATGCGCAGTACCAATCGCCACTGGGAAGCCACCTGCTGCAGGCGGCCGGCCATCGCTCCAATGAGGGCGCCAGGTGTTTTGATTTCCACCTCTGAGGGCTCTTTTTCGAGGGTTTCCGGCATGCGCCGCCGCATCCACAGACCCACCACGGCCACCAAGGCACCGAGGCCAAAGGGCAGCCGCCAGCCCCAGGCATCCATGGCGCCATCCCCCAAAAAACCGGCCAACAGGGCCACGGTGAGGGAGCCCAGGCTGAAACCAACCAAACCACCTGCCGTGGCCAGGCTGGCCAAGAACCCCTGTTGGCCTGGGCGGGCCGCCTCCGTGGCGTAGGTCATCGAACCGGTGAACTCACCACCCACCGAGAACCCCTGCAGCATCCGCATCAACAACAGCAGCAGCCCGGCCGCCATGCCCACCTGGGCGTGGGTGGGTAAAAGCGCTATCGCCAGGCTGGAGGCGCCCATCAAAACGATGCTGAGGCTGAGCATCTCGCGCCGGCCAAAAAGATCGCCAATCGGCCCCAACACCAAGCTGCCCACTGGTCGCATCAAGTAGCCCACGGCAAACACGCCAAAGGCAGCCACCGCCTGCATGGCGCCGTCTTCGGCGGGGAAGAAGGCCTTGCCCAGGGGCGTTGCCAGATAGCCATAGACGGCGAAATCAAACCACTCCAGGGCATTGCCCAGCAGGGCTGAAAGGGTGGCGAAACGCCTCTGGGCGCCGGTGAGTTGCAGGCTCATGGCCGCGCGGCCCACCGCGAGAACAGCTTCGGCAACACAACTACCACCAATACCAGCGCCATGGCCACCAGCCCAAATTGCATTACCCCCTCCACCATCCTCTGCATGGGGATCCAGCGCCCCCCCAGCCAGGCCAGGCTCACCATGGTGGTGGCCCAGAGCAAGCCGCCAGCCACATTGCAGATCAGAAAGCGCCCATAGGGCATGCCAACGGCGCCGGCCATGGGTCCAGCAAACACCCGCAGTAGGGCCACAAAGCGGCCAAAAAACACCGACTTACCGGCATGGCGCAGGAAGCGTTGACGCAGCACCTCCATCTGCTCGGGCGATTTACGCAGCAGGCGAGCCACCTTCAGGAGCAGGGGCCAACCGGCCCGGCGCCCCAGCCAATAGCCAATCGAATCCCCCAAGATTGCGCCGCTGCTGGCGGCTGCTATCACCCCCACCCCATTGAGGTGGCCGCTGCCGGCGGCATAACCACCGAGCAGGGTCACGGTTTCACCCGGCAGGGGCACCCCGGCACTTTCGAGCAACATGGCCCCAAACACCACCCCATAGCCCCAGGTTTGGAGCAGGGCCTGCAGGTCGGCCGTGCTGATCAAATCGGGGGAAATCAAGGGGGCAAGGCCCAATTAATGCAGCAATTCTGCAAGCACCCCCACCAGGGCCGCAGCGCTAGCGGGCCGCAGCGCTAGCGGGCCGCAGCGCCAGCGGGGCGTGGAAGTAAAACCCGATTTGATGTCAGGCTTAGCTGGCTCGTCCTCCGCCCCCGTTGACCTTCACCGCAGAGAGCCCGCAGCCAGACAAAAACCAACAGGAAGATCTCCAGGACGAGTTCCTTGGGGCCCTGGCCGCCCTGGGGGGATCAGCCGGAAATGAAGGGCTACGTGGCGTACTGGAATGGGAAGAGGCCACCTATGGGGCAGTCAAGGCGGAGCTGCTCGATCGGGGACTGATCGTGCTGGGTCGTGGCAGGGGCGGATCCGTTTCCCTAGGCGATGGGCGATCCCGCGCAGCGAAACCAGCCAATAGTGCCAGCAGTTTTGAGCAGGCCTTTCGCGGCATCGACGACTGCCTGCGTAAGGAGGCCGGCTGCGGCACTGAGCTCGATTACACCGAGCAGACCTCCTGGCTGCTGTTTCTCAAATACCTCGATGGCCTGGAAGATGACAAGGCCACCGTGGCTGCATTGGAGGGCCATAGCTATAGCCCGATCCTGGCGGAGCCCTACCGCTGGAATAGCTGGGCAGCACCAAAAAACGCCAGCGGCCAACTCGATCACAACGTTGCCATCACCGGCGACGACCTGCGTGAATTTGTGAATCAACGTCTGTTTCCCTACCTGGAGCAGTTCAAGCAACGGGCCAGCGGCCCAAACACGATCGAATACAAGATCGGTGAAATCTTCGGCGAGATCCGCAACAAAATCTCCAGCGGCTACAACCTGCGCGAAATCATCGACGTGATCGATGGCCTGCGGTTTCGCTCCCAGGGCGAAAAGCACGAGCTTTCGATGCTCTACGAGGAAAAGATCAAGAGGATGGGCAACGCTGGCCGCAATGGCGGCGAGTACTACACGCCCCGGCCATTGATCCGCGCAATTGTTGGAGTGGTAAATCCCCAAATCGGTGAAACGGTCTATGACCCAGCGGTGGGTTCGGCGGGGTTTTTGTGTGAAGCGTTTGAATTCATGCGCCAGGGCGGCACCGGCGGCCGGGATCTCAGCACCGCCGATCTCGAAACCCTGCAAACGCGCACCTTCACCGGCAAGGAGAAAAAGAGCCTCGCCTACGTGATCGCGATCATGAACATGATCCTGCACGGCATCGAAGCGCCAAAGATCATCCACGCCAACACCCTCACTGAAAACCTCAGCGATGTGCAGGAGAGGGATCGCTTCGATGTGATCCTCGCCAATCCACCCTTCGGTGGCAGCGAACGCAAGGAGGTGCAGCAGAACTTCCCGATCCGCAGCGGTGAAACGGCCTTTCTGTTTCTGCAGCACTTCATCCGCCTGCTGCGGGCCGGCGGCCGCGCCGGGGTAGTGATCAAGAACACGTTTTTATCCAACACCGACAATGCCTCGGTGGCCCTGCGCCAGCAGCTGCTGGAGAGCTGCAACCTGCACACGGTGCTGGATTGCCCGGGCGGCACCTTCCAGGGGGCGGGCGTGAAAACGGTGGTGCTGTTCTTCGAGAAGGGCGCACCCACCCACAAGGTGTGGTTCTACCAGCTCGATCCCGGCCGCAATCTGGGCAAGACCAATCCCCTCAACGACGCCGACCTGGCGGAGTTTGTGGAGCTGCAGAAAACCTTTGCTGATTCAGCCAAGAGCTGGAGCGTCGCTGCAGACACGATCGATCCCGCCAGCTTCGACCTATCGGTGAAGAACCCCAATGGGGGCGAGGCTGTGACGCACCGCAGCCCACAGGAGATCATGGCGGAGATCGCTTCGCTTGATACCGAGAGCGCGGACGTTCTGGCAACCATCAAGGGGCTGCTCGCATGATGATCGGGTGGGAGACAAAGCAGCTCGGTGACGTTTGTTCGTTTCTGAATCGCGGCGTGTCGCCGAAGTATGTCGAAAATGGCGGAATCGTGGTCATCAACCAAAGATGCATCCGCGATCATCGCGTGAACTTCGAGGTTGCTCGTCGGCACGACATCATGGCTAAGGCCGTCAGCGCCGAACGTTTCGTGCAAGCTGGCGATGTGTTGGTGAACTCAACCGGGGAAGGAACGCTCGGTCGCGTCGCCCAGCTTCGCTATGCCCCACCAGAACCAACCACTGTAGATTCGCACGTCACGATTGTTCGGCCTGAACCCGGCATCTTCTTTACCGAGTTCTTTGGCTACGTACTTCGGGACATTGAGGAAGAACTCAAAAAGAGTGGCGAAGGTTGCGGTGGGCAAACCGAATTGAACCGCTCGCTTCTGGCCGAGAAATCTCTCGTCCGATTCCCAAAGTCGCTGGCCGAACAGCAGCGGATTGTCGGGGTGCTGGACGAAGCGTTTGCCGGCCTCGCCACCGCCCAGGCCAACGCTGCCAGGAACCTCCAGAACGCCCGTGCGCTTTTTGAAAGCCACCTCCAATCCGTCTTCACTCAGCGGGGCGAGGGGTGGATGGAGAAGGCGCTCGGTGAATGTTTCAGGCTTAAGAGCGGCGACGGTCTAATCAGCAAAGAAATGAAATACGGTGCTTATCCCGTCTTTGGGGGCAATGGAATCGCTGGCCAGCACAACGATTTCAACCTTTCCGGCGACAACGTGATTATTGGACGGGTAGGAGCTTTGTGCGGGAATGCGAGGCACATCACTGAGAAAATCTGGCTGACTGATAACGCATTCAAGCTGGTCGATGTTAATGCTGATTTTGACAACGGATTCCTCACATACCTTTTGAACTACAAAAACCTTCGCGGTCTTGCGAGGCAGGCCGCACAGCCGGTTATTTCAAACTCCTCCCTCAAAAATTTGAAATTGGAGTTTCCATCACGCGCAGAACAGCAGCGCATCGCGGCCAAGTTCGACGCCCTCGCCACCGAAACCCAACGCCTCGCGAGCCTCTACGAGCAAAAGCAGGCGGCACTGGCGGACCTGAAAAAATCCCTCCTGCACCAAGCGTTCAGCGGCGAACTCTGATTCGTGGCGGTCTTCATGACCTTCGGCGCCCCGATGGGGAGTGCGTGAACGTCGGGGCGTTGGCCTCCAGGTCGATGGCGGTTCCCAGCGAGCGCAACCCCCAGCCGCCTCCCGTTTTCCTGCATCGGCACAGCAGTTTGTTCTGCATCAGAAGGCCGGCTTTTTCTGCATTAGGATTCCGGCATTTCCTGCATTGCTCGCCCCGCCATGGCCTCCGGCTATCGCCCCCGCATCGCCGACGCCGAGTTGCGCGCCTGCCTGGGCTCCGCCGGAGCCGTGGTGATCGAAGGCCCCAAGGCCTGTGGCAAGACCCGCCTGGCCCAGCAGCTGGCTGCCTCCATGGTGCTGCTTGATATCGACACCGCCGCCCGCCAGGCGCTGGCGGTGGATCCGGCCCTGGTATTGGCCGGATCTCGGCCGCGTCTGCTGGATGAGTGGCAGGTGGAGCCGGCGCTCTGGAACCAGGTGCGGCGGGCCGTGGATGCCGCCGCTGAACCCGGGCAATTTCTGCTCACCGGCTCGGCGGTACCGGCCGATGACGCCGAGCGTCACACCGGGGCCGGGCGCTTCTCGTTTCTGCGGCTGAGGCCGATGAGCCTGGTGGAAAGTGGCGCCGGCCAGGGCGGTGTCTCGTTGGCGGCGCTGCTGGCGGGGGAGCCGCCGAGCTGCGCCGATCCAGGGCTGTCGCTGTCGGATCTGGCTGAGCTCGTCTGCCGAGGCGGCTGGCCGGCCCAGCTGGAGCGGCCCGTGGCGGCGGCCTGCCGGGCCGCCCGTGACTACCTGGAGCAGGTGCGGCGGGTGGACGTGCAGCGGCTAGATGGGCGGCGGCGCGATCCCCAGCGGCTGGGGGCCCTGCTGCGCTCCCTCGGCCGCAATGTCGCAACAGAAGCGAGGCTGTCCACCCTGGCGGCCGATGCCGGCGGCGCCGATGGCCCCCTCGACCCGCGCACCGTGGCCGACCACCTAAACGCCCTGGAACGGCTGATGGTGCTCGAAAATCAGCCCGCCTGGCGGCCCCATCTGCGGTCAAAGGCGGCCCTGCGTCAGGCGCCTCGGCGCCACTTCTGCGACCCCTCCCTGGCGGTGGCATCCCTGGGGGGCAGCCCCGATCGCCTGCTCAACGATCTGGAGTGGCTGGGCTTGCTGTTCGAATCGCTGGTGATCCGCGACCTGCGGGTGCTGGCCCAGGCGCTGGAGGGCGAAGTCTTCCACTATCGCGACGACTACGGCATCGAAGTGGACGCGATCGTGCAGCTCCGCGATGGCCGCTGGGGTGCGATCGAGATCAAGCTCGGACCGGGCCAGGTAGAGGCCGCCGCCGCAGGGCTGATGCGCTTTCGCCAGCAGATCGACACGCGCCTATCCGGCGAACCCGCCTTTCTGGCGGTGGTCTGTGGCAGCGGCTATGGCTATCGGCGAGCCGATGGCATCGCCGTAGTGCCGGCTGGGGCTTTAGCTCCGTGATCAAGCAGGAGGCAAAGCCAGCCAAGTCACGCCAGACTCCCCCCATGAGCGCCTTAGACCGCCCCTCCAGCTACTCCTACGTGGTGGATGAGTCGCTGCTGCGCACGATCGCGGCCGAGATCCAGGCGGCGATTCCGGGCGCCGAGGTGCGCCTTTTCGGTTCCCGCGCCCGCGGCACCGAGCGGCCCGATTCCGATCTGGATCTGCTGGTGTCCGTGCCGGATGAATGGATGGCCAGCCATTCGCGGTTGGAGGAAACGGATGTCCTGGGCTGGAAGCTGGCCCACCACCGCCTGCCGATCGAACTGCTGCTTTTCTCCGCCAGTGAAGTGGAGGAGCGGCGCCATGGGCGTCAGAACGTGATTGCCGAGGCGTTCCGTTATGGGCGCCGGCTGGATCCTGCGAAGCCCCTGTATGGCCCCGGCTGAAACGGCCACCGGCTTTCTGCGCATCGCGCACCGCGACCTGCGCACCGCCTCGGCCATGGCGGATGCTTCGCTCTTTGAGGAAGCGACCTGGGGATTTCATCTTCAGCAGGCGATCGAGAAGGCTCTGAAGGCCTGGCTGCTTGTGCTCACGCCAGAGCAGCCACCCTTCAGTCACAACCTCAGGCTGCTGTTTCAGATGCTGCGCGATCAGGGCGCCGCTGTTGAGCCCTTCGTTGGCCTCAGCCGCTTCACCCTGTATGCCGTGGTGTGGCGCTACGACGAAGATCCGGATCTGGAACACCTCGACCGCACCGACTGGAACCAGCTCTGCGCAGACCTGCTCGCCCACGTGGCCAGCCTGCTGCCATGAACGAGGCTGAAACCCGCGCCGAGTTGATTGATCCGCTGCTCACAGCCGCAGGTTGGGGAGTGGTGGAGGGCAGCCGCATCCGTCGCGAGTTTTCGATTACCCCCGGCCGGATCGAGGGCGGCGGCCGCCGCGGCAAGCCACTGACCGCCGACTACGTGCTCACCTACCGCAACACCCAGCTGGCGGTGGTGGAGGCCAAGCCCGACACGGCTCCACTCACAGAGGGCGTGGCCCAGGCCAAGGACTATGCCGGCAAGCTGAATCTGCGTTTCACCTACGCCAGCAATGGCCTCGGTGTTTACGCCATCGATATGGAGACCGGGGCAGAAGGTCCGCAAAAGGCCTTCCCTACACCCGACGAACTGTGGGCACTCACCTTCGCCGAGGAGAACGCCTGGCGGGATCGCTTTGCAGCCATTCCATACCCCGATAAGGGCGGCAGCTGGCAAATCCGTTTCTACCAAAACATCGCCGTGGCGCGGGTGCTTGAGGCGATCGCCTCCGGCCAAGACCGCATCCTGCTAACCCTGGCCACGGGCACTGGCAAAACCTCAATCGCCTTTCAGATCATCTGGAAGCTGTTCCAGGCCCGCTGGAACCTCAGCGGCCAGCCCACCAGAAGGCCGCGAATCCTTTTTTTGGCTGATCGCAACACCCTCGCCGATCAGGCCTTCAACGACTTCACCGGTTTTGCCGCCTTCGAAGACAACGCCCTCGCCAGGATCGAACCAGATGCCCTGCGCAAAAAGGGCCGCGTGCCCACAAACGCCAGCGTTTTCCTAACCATTTTCCAAACCTTCATGAGCGGCCCGCCGGTGGAGGGCAAGCCCTCTCCCTGGTTTGGCCAATACCCCGCCGATTTCTTTGATTTCATCGTGATCGATGAATGTCACCGCGGTGGCGCCAACAACGAATCCACCTGGCGCGGCATCCTCGAATACTTCAAACCAGCTGTGCAGCTCGGCCTAACTGCTACCCCACGCCGCACAGACAACGCCGACACCTACAACTACTTTGGCGAACCAGTTTTCATCTACTCCCTAAAGGAGGGCATCAACGACGGCTTCCTTACGCCCTTTCGCGTAAAGCAGTTCACCACAACGCTTGATGAATACGTCTACACCCCCGACGACAAGGTGGTGGAAGGTGAAGTGGAGGAAGGGCGTAGATACAACGAAGCAGAATTCAACCGGATTATTGAGATCGAACAGAGAGAAAGACAGCGGGTGGAAATCCTGCTCAGCCAGATCAACCCCAAGGAGAAAACCCTGGTGTTTTGCGCCACCCAGGAGCATGCCCTGGCGATTCGCGACCTGATCAACCAACTAAAAACCAGCCCAGACCCCAACTACTGCCATCGCGTCACCGCGGACGACGGCGAGCTTGGCAATACCTGGTTAAGGGCCTTTCAAGACAACGAAAAAACAATCCCCACCATCCTCACCACATCGCAGAAACTCTCCACCGGGGTGGATGCCCGCAACGTGCGCAACATCGTGCTGTTGCGGCCGGTGAACTCAATGATCGAGTTCAAACAAATCATCGGCCGTGGCACCCGCCTCTACGAAGGGAAGGACTACTTCACGATTCTCGATTTCGTAAAAGCCCATCACCACTTCAATGACCACGATTGGGATGGCGAGCCCCTGGAGCCGGAACCTCCAGGTTTGCCCAATCCAGGAGCCGAGAAGGCAGTAGAAAGCGCAAGCAAACAGGATTCGCCAGCCGGCGAAAACGATGATTCGCCCCGTAGAAGCAAACTGCGTATCAAGCTCGGAGATGGCAAGGAGCGCTCTCTCCAGCACATGATGGTGACAAGCTTTTGGCATCCCGATGGCACGCCAATGAGCTCCCAGCAGTTCATTGAGCTGCTCTACGGCCAGCTGCCGGAATTCGTGAAAGATGAGGCCGAGCTTCGTGCCCTTTGGAGCGCACCTGATACCCGCGCCAAACTGCTGCAGGGCCTGGCAGAAAAAGGCTTTGGCGGCGACCAATTAGCCGAGATGCAGTCGCTGATATCAGCAGAGAACAGCGATCTATTTGATGTTTTGGCCCACGTGGCCTACGCCCTACCGCCCATCCCCCGCGAGGAGCGCGCCCAGCAAGCACGCCTCTACATAAATTCTCGATTTACAAGCAAGCAACAACTTTTCCTGGATTTCGTGCTCCAGCACTACGTGAGCATGGGTGTTCAAGAACTAGCCCAAGAAAAGCTCAGCCCCCTATTGCTATTGCGCTACCAAAACTCCATCTCCGATGCGGTTGCTGACCTTGGCAAACCGGAAGAAATTGGCCAACTATTTGCCAACTTCCAGCGGTATCTATATGAGCCCCAGCCTCAGGCCCGACGGTAGTGAACATGCTCGAGCCAAAACCCACCTCTCTCGCCTAGTGGAGGCGATCGAACTGCTGCTTTTCTCCGCCGGTTAGGCGGGGGAGCAGCGCCACAGACCTGCGACGAGAAAGGCACTGCCCGCTACAGGTGTGTAGCTTTTGTCGCATAATGGAGCCATGAAGGCAGTGGCAGACAGGAAAGAAATGGCGCTGAAGCTGGTGCGCAGCAAGGGCCTACTACGCACCGGGGAGGCCGCAGCCGCTGGCGTAGATCGCTCAACCCTGGCCCGCCTGTGCGAACGGGGCCTGCTGGAGCGCCTGGGGCGCGGGCTCTATGGCCTGCCGGCCGCGGAAGTTCGCGAGCACGTTGATCTCGAGATCGTTGCCAAGCAGGTTCCCCAGGCGGTGTTCTGCCTGCTCACCGCCCTACGGCTGCATGGCCTGGGCACGCAACAGCCAAGGAGAGCCTGGATCTGCCTCCCCCGTGGTGCGCACACGCCCGTCCTGCAGTTCCCTCTTCTCGAGGTAATCCACCTGCAGCCTGCGCAGCACCGCCTGCAGGTGGAAACCCAGCGCTCCGGCCCGATCCTCCTCAAGGTCTATGGGGTCGAGAAAACTCTGGTCGATTGCTTCCGCCATCGTCGCCGGCTTGGCATGGAGCCGGTGCTGGAAGCCCTAAAGGACGCGATCCATCAGCGGCGACTGAATGTCGATGAGCTATGGCGGCAGGCCCAAACCCAGCAAATGCTGCGGGTTATGTCCCCCTATCTGGAAGCCCTCCTGTGACGGCCAACCTGGCTGCATCTATCCGACAACGCCTGCTAAACCGCGCCCGACAAGAGCAGGTGCCATTCGATGCGGTACTGAACCGCTTTGGCAGGGAGCAATTGCTTTATCGGATCGGCATCTCGGAGTACAGCCAACAGTTTCTGCTCAAGGGGGCCATGCTCTTTGCCCTCTGGTATGACATGCCCCACCGCCCCACCAGGGACATGGACCTGCTGGGCTTCGGAGCAGGGGATCTATTGGTATTGGAAGGGGTGTTTCGTGAGATCAGTCAACAAGCCGTAGACGATGGATTGCGATTCTCCGAGTCGGTGCAGGTAGAAGAGATCCGTAAGGAAGCCAGTTACGCCGGCGCAAGGGTCACCTTGAACGCCACCCTTGACCAGGCCCGTATTCCTCTTCAGGTTGATATCGGCTTTGGTGACGCGGTCACCCCAGCAGCCGAGGAGGTTGATTACCCAGTGCTCCTGGAAGACCTACTTCCACCACGTCTAGGCGCCTATCCCATCTACACGGTAATCGCGGAAAAACTGGAGGCGATAGTTCAGCTGGGCATGGTCAACAGTCGCCTAAAGGACTACTTCGATCTGCAGGTGCTGCTGGCGCGCGAGCAGCTCGACCGGGAGACCCTCGCAAGGGCGGTGCTGAGCACCTTCGTGGGTCGCGCCACACCCCTGCCGCAACAGGTGCCCATGGGGCTAAGTCCTGAGTATGGAGAAGATCCTGGGAAGCAGAAGCAATGGCAGGCCTTCTTACAGCGCAACGAACTGTCTGGGTCAGCCCTGCCGGAGGTGGTGACGTTGCTTCGGGAAGGGTTGATGTAGGCACTCCTCGATGCCGCAAGCCTGAAAAACGGCCCGGCCAGCTGAGATAGCCCGGCCAGACCCCGATCTCGATCTTCTGGTTACGTAATCAAAAGCCCAATTAATGCAGCAATTCTGCAAGCACCCCCACCAGGGCCGCAGCGCCGATCAGCTGGAGCACGCTCCAGCGCCAACGGATTAGGGCCAGCAGGCCCAAAGCAGCCAGGGCGGCGGCGGCCAGGTCGGGGCGGCCGGTGGGCCAGAGCACGGGCCCCGAAAAGAACAGCACCAGGCTGGCTATCACCCCAACCACCGCAGCCGTAATGGCACTGAGGGGGCCCTGCAGCCGCAGGTCTTCCCGGCTGGCTTCCATCAGGGGGGCCCCCACAAAAATGAAGCCAAAGCTGGGCAAAAAGGTGAACCAAACCACCACCAAGCTGGCCACCAGCGCATCCCACCAAATTCCCGGAGCCCCAAAGACGCCGCCGTTCCAGCCGCCCATGAATCCGACAAAGGCCAGCACCATGATCAAGGGGCCGGGGGTGGTTTCCCCCAGGGCCAGGCCATCCACCATCTGGCTGGCGGAAAGCCAGCCAGGGGCATCACCACCTCCGAAGGGATCGACGGCACCACGTTCTCGAGGAGCATCACCAGGGCAATGGCCCCATAGCCCAGCAGAGGATTGGCATCAACGGCCGCAAGCAGCAACTTGGGCAGCTTCTCGATGAAGTCGGCCATCAGATCAGGCTTTGCCGGAAACAGGCGAATCGGCTGTGGCTCGGATCCACAAGGAGCGCAGGATCTTATTGGCTTCCAGATACACGAAGAAGAGCAGGCTCACGCCCACGCACACGCCAAGGTTGGCAGCCGAAAGCGGCACCGTGCCGAAGAAACGCGCCAGCCAGGGCACATACAGCAGCAACATCTGCAGAGCCGTGGTGAAAATCACCGCCCAGAGCAGCCAGCGATTGCTGAAGGGATTCACCTGGGTGAGGGGGCGATCGCTCCTGGCGGAGAGCGCATGCCCCATCTGCCCCAGGCAGAGGGTGGTGAACACCATCGTTTTCCAGGGACCATCCGAGCCGGCCGTGCGGTAGCTCCACACCATCAGCGCGATCACGAACAGCGCGAAAACCACACCAACCCGCAGGATGTAGCGCCCGATCCCGCGGGCGAAGATCGATTCACCTGGGCGAGCCGGCTGACGCGCCATCAAGCCGTCCTCGGCAGGCTCGAGGGCCAGGGCCAGCGCCGGCACGCCATCGGTAACCAGGTTCATCCAGAGAATCTGCAGGGGCGTCATCGCCACCCCGTAGATCCCCACCAGCGGTGCAGCGGAAATCGTGATCAGCTCACCAACATTGCTGCCAAGGATGTATTTCACGAAGCGGCGGATGTTGGCATACACCAGGCGGCCTTCCTCAACCGCACTCACAATCGTGGCGAAATTGTCGTCGAGCAGCACCATGTCGGCAGCTTCCTTGCTCACTTCGGTGCCGGTGATGCCCATGGCCACGCCGATGTGGGCCTGCTTGAGGGCGGGGGCGTCGTTCACACCGTCGCCGGTCATCGCCACCACCTGGCCATTGGCCTGCAGCGCCTTGACGATGCGCAGCTTCTGCTCGGGCGGCACCCGGGCATAAACGTTGCAGCGGGCCACCAGCGCGCGCAGATCCTCATCGCTGCTGGCCTCGAGCTCGCGGCCGAGCACCACCTCGCAATCCTCGCTGGCCAGACCGATATCAGCAGCGATGGCGCGGGCGGTGAGGGGGTGATCGCCGGTGATCATCACCGGCCGGATGCCAGCGGTGCGGCAGGTGGCCACGGCCTTTGTGACCTCGGGCCGGGCGGGATCGAGCTGAGCCATCAACCCAAGCAGCACCTGCCCCTCGATGGGGTGATCCGGGCTGGGATGGTGCGGGGCGCAGGCAAAGGCCAGCACCCGCAAGCCGGAGGCGGCCAGCTGGCGGGCCTGATCCAGCCACCACTGACGCTGGCCGTCATCGATGGGCACCACACCGCCACCATCCACCCAGCGGCTGCACCCAGCCAGGATCACCTCCGGCGCACCTTTGCTGATCAGCAGCTGATCGGAACCCTGGGCTGCGGCTCCCAGCGGGTACTGCAGGCTGCCATCGCGATCTTCCACCCACACCGCCATCAGCTGCCGCTCCGAGCTGAAGGGGATCTCGGCGGCACGGCGATAGCGGTTGCGCAGATCGAAGTCATCGAAGCCAGCCTTGGCGGCCACCACCGAGAGAGCACCCTCGGTGGGATCGCCGAGTATTTCCCAGCCGCCCTTGCCGTTGCGTTTGTGCTCGGCGTCGCTGCAGAGCACGGCAGCCTGAAGCAGCAGGTTTTGCAGCCCCGCCGGCACCCCGGCGCTGGCGCCGGCGGGCGGTTGCAGAGAGCGGGGGCTGAACTCGCCGCTTGGGAAGTAACCCTCACCGCTCACGCCCACAGCCTCGGTGCTAAAGCGCAATTCCTGCACCACCTGGCGGTTCTGGGTGAGGGTGCCGGTCTTGTCGGAGCAGATCACCGTGACCGAGCCGAGGGCCTCCACCGCCGGCAGCCGCCGGATCAAAGCCGCGCGGCGCACCATCCGCTGCGTACCGATCGCCAATGTGACTGTGATCACAGCCGGCAGGCCCTCCGGCACGATCGCCACCGCCATCGACAGCGACACCTCCAGCAGATTGAGAGGGTCCTGCTTGAGCAACAGGCCTAGCCCCACCACCAGCGCCACCAGGCCGAGGGCGCTGCCCACCAGCACCTTGGCGAGGCCATCGAGCCGCTCCTGCAGCGGGGTGCTCTCGCCACCGGCGGTGTTGATCAGCTGCGCGATCTGGCCGAGCTGGGTGGCCATCCCGGTGGAGCTGACCACCGCCACGCCGCGACCACGCACCACCTCAGTGCCCTGAAACAGGCAGTTCTGACGCTCGAGCACCGGCGTGGTCTCCTCGAGCAGCAGATCGGGCTTCTTGAAAACGGCCTCGGCCTCGCCGGTGAGCGCCGCTTCGCGAACCCCCAGATCCACCCCTTCGAGCAGGCGGGCATCGGCGGGGACCCGATCACCTGCCTCCAGCCGGATCAGATCCCCCGGCACCAGGTCTTCACTGGAGAGGCGCCGCCACTCACCGTCTCGGCGCACCTGCACCATGGGCTGAGCCATGTCACGCAGTGCCAGCAGGGCCTTCTGGGCGCGGCTCTCCTGCAGGTAGCCCAGCAGGCCGTTGAGGATCACGATCACCAGGATGGCGATGGCGTCCTTGGGGAAGCTGCCCTGGTACAGGTCGATCGCTGCCGACACCACGGCCACCGCCAGCAGCATGATCAGCATCACGTTGCTGAACTGATCCCAGAGGATCTCCAGGGTGCTGCGGCCGGCGGCCAGCTCGAGGCGGTTGGCTCCCACCTCGGCCCGTCGCCGGCTTGTTTCCACCGTGCTGAGACCATCGGTGCCTGCCTGGAGCTTCTCCAGACAGGCAGGGCCGGTCAGGGCATGCCAGGGATGAACGGTGGGCGGCATCAAGCTCCTGGAAGATGAACAGTCAGGTGGGCGGAAGCCTAGGGATTTTTCCTTATCGAATTGTTCACGAGCAGGTCCCGGAGGCTGGCGTCGGTGCTGGCGAGCGGCTCCGCTGGCAAAGCAGGCGCCACGTTCGCCCCGAGGGCCTTGCCCATTCCGATCGCAGGCGAGCTTCTGCAACCCCCTGGTATCTGAAACTCCGCAGCTGCTGATCAGCCCGCGGCCGACAGTAAGTTGCACCGCAGCACCTCCATCTGCTCGGGCGATTTACGCAGCAGGCGAGCCACCCTTAAAACCAAGGGCCAACCGGCCCGGCGCCCCAGCCAATAGCCAATCGAATCCCCCAAGATTGCGCTGCTGCTGGCGGCTGCTATCACCCCCACCCCATTGAGGTGGCCGCTGCCGGCGGCATAACCGCCGAGCAGGGTCACGGTTTCACCCGGCAGGGGCACCCCGGCGCTTTCGAGCAACATGGCCCCAAAGACCACCCCATAGCCCCAGGTTTGGAGCAGGGCCTGCAGGTCGGCCGTGCTGAACAAATCGGAGGAAATCAAGGGGGCAAAGCCCAATTAATGCAGCAATTCTGCAAGCACCCCCACCAGGGCAGCAGCGCCGATCAGCTGGAGCACGCTCCAGCGCCAACGGATTAGGGCCAGCAGGCCCAAGGCAGCCAGGGCGGCGGCGGCCAGATCGGGACGGCCGGTGGGCCAGAGCACGGGCCCCGAAAAGAACAGCACCAGGCTGGCTATCACCCCAACCACCGCAGCCGTAATGGCACTGAGGGGGCCCTGGAGCCGCAGGTCTTCCCGGCTGGCTTCCATCAGGGGGGCCCCCACAAAAATGAAGCCAAAGCTGGGCAAAAAGGTGAACCAAACCACCACCAAGCTGGCCACCAGCGCATCCCACCAAATTCCCGGAGCCCCAAAGACGCCGCCATTCCAGCCGCCCATGAAACCCACAAAGGCCAGCACCATGATCAAGGGGCCGGGGGTGGTTTCCCCCAGGGCCAGGCCATCCACCATCTGGCTGGCGGAAAGCCAGTGGAATTGGCTCACCGCCGCCTTGGCCACGTAGGGCAACACTGCATAGGCCCCACCAAAACTGACCAGGGCCACCTGGCTAAAAAACCGACCCATCGTCACCAGGGGACCATCCCAGCCGTTCCACCAGCCCAGGGCGCCAAGGGGCAGGGCCGTGGCCAGCCCCCAAATCAACAAAGTTGGGGGCAAATGGCGCAGGGGAAAAGGCTCGGCTTTGCTGCTTGCAGGGGCTTTGCCGCTGGCTGGGGCTTCTTCTTTGGCACTAGGCAGCAGCCAACCCACCGCTGCGGCGATGGCAACCACAAGGGGATAGGGCCAGCGCAGCCAAACGAAGGCCACAAAGCTGAATACCGCCAGCAAACCCAAAACTGGCGTGTGCAAGGTGCGCCGCCCCACCCGCCAGGCCGCCTGAATCACCAGGGCCAGCACAGCTGGCTTAAGGGCCCAAAAAATTGACGCCAGCAGCGGCAGCTGGCCCCACAGCACATAAACAGTGGACAGGGCGATCAGCACGATCACCGAGGGCAGCACAAACAGCAGTCCGGCGACCAGGCCCCCCGCCACCCCATGCATCAGCCAGCCCAGGTAGGTGGCCAACTGGGTGGCCTCCGGGCCAGGCAACACCATGCAGAAGTTGAGGGCATGCAGGAAGTGGCGATCCGACAACCATTTGCGCTCCTCCACCAGCTCGCGGTGCAAAAGCGCTATCTGGCCAGCTGGACCGCCAAAGCTGATCCAGCCCAGCTTCAGCCAGAAGAGCGAAGCGGCCGCAAGGGAAACGCCGAGGGAGCCCCCGTGGGAACCCCCGAGGGAATCCTCAGATGAAATACATCGCCTGGCCATGCTGGTGCTGGTCGCGCAGTTCCAGTAAATCCTGAAGGTTAGTGGCCTCCAATTTCTGCCACTGCAACTGGTCAAGCTGCAGCGACCAACTACTAAGCACCTGGGCCTCGGGGCTGGCCTTTGCCGAGAGGGTGGTGGGCCCGGGATCACCCTCCAGCAACAACACAACCGCCGCCAGGGAGATCTCCGCCGGAGCGCGGCAAAGCCTGTAGCCCCCCTGGGCCCCCCGGATGCTGCCCACCAAACCACCGCGCCGCAGGCCCGCCATCACCTGCTCGAGGTAGCGCTCCGGGATTTGGTGCCTGGAGGCAATTTCGGCAACCTGTAACAAAGACTGGTTGGCCACCTGGCTAGCCAATTCCATTAGGGCCAGGAGCCCATAACTGGTTTTGGCACTAAACGCCAAGTCGGGTTGCAGCAAATGGCTTGAATCCAGTCTGGCAAAAGGCAGCAAAGGCCAGCTAAAGCACGCGAGACAGAGAGAGGAGGCCTTTTCCGGTTTTCCGACGCAGTTGCCGTAGTATCACCCCCTAGATCTCCTCAGCCCTGGACGCCTTGCCTTCAGTATTTCTGGATCCGCCCAGCCTGATAACCCTGGCGGTCCTGCTGGGTGCGGTCGTTCTGTTCATTACCGGCTGGCTGGCCCCCGAGGTGACGGGCCTTCTCGCCGCCGGCCTTTTGATTGCCTTTGGCGTCCTCAAACCGAGCGAAGCCGTCGAGGGATTTGGCAGCACCGCCCTGGTCACCTTGATGGGGCTATTCGCCCTATCTGCGGGCCTATTTCGCTCCGGGGGCTTGGATCGGCTGCGGGAGGCCATTGGCTCCGATGCCGTGCGCTCGCCAAAACGGATGATCGCCCTGATGGTGGGGCTGGTGGGTCCGGTGTCGGCCTTTGTGCCGAATACGCCGATCGTCGCCACCCTGCTGCCGGTAATTGAAGGCTGGTGCAAGCGCCGCCGGATCTCACCCTCCAAGGTTTTGTTGCCCCTCTCCTTTGCCACCGTGTTGGGGGGCACGATCACCCTGCTGGGCAGCTCCGTGAACCTGCTGGCAAGCGATGTCAGCGAAAAACTGGGCTACGGCGCCTTCCAACTGTTCAGCTTTAGTGCCATCGGCATTGGCGTTTGGCTGAGTGGTGGCTTGGTGATGGTGCTTTTGGCCGATCGCCTGCTGCCCGATCGGGGCCAAAACGACGACGACCTGGTCGCCGACCTCTCAAACAACGGCTATTTCACAGAGGTGAAAATTCCTGCGGGATCGGAGCTAATTGGCCAATCGCTTCACGCCAGCCGGCTGCAACGGCGCTTTGACGTCGACGTTCTCGAGCTCCATCGCGGGGCGGAAAGGTTTTTGCCGCCCCTGGCGGATCGCACCCTGGTGGTAGGAGATCGGCTCCTGCTGCGCTGCACCAAGGCGGACCTGCTGCGTCTCCAGCAGGACCACACCGTTGAGGTGGCCCCCACACCGGAATCCACGCCAGCGGAAAGGCCCTCGGCTGACAAACAAAACGACCAAAGGATGGTGGAGGTACTCCTGCCTTCTGGCTCCACCCTGGCGGGCGATTGCCTTAGGGATTTGCGATTTCGTCAGCGCTACAACGTGACGGTGCTAGCCCTGCGGCGGGGCAACCAATTGCTGCGGGAACGGCTCGGTCGGGCCGCCTTGAAGGAGGGGGATGTGCTGCTCCTACAGGGGCCAAAGGACGCCATTAGGGGCCTACAGGCAAACAACGACTTGGTCGTATTGGAGCAACTGGAAAAGGATCTACCGACGGTCAGCAGGAAGAGGATTGCAATTTCAATTGCGGCCTTGGTTGTTATTTTGCCGGCCCTAAAGCTGATCCCCCTGGTGGGAGCCGTCCTGCTAGGCACGGTGGCTATGGTGGCCACGGGCTGCCTTAGGGCTGGAGAATTGCAGCGGGCAATTCGCCTGGATGTGATCCTGCTGTTGGGCTCCCTGGCCAGTTTCAGTGTGGCCATTGAGAAAACAGGCCTGGCCCGTGCCCTGGCCCAGGGGCTGATCGCCGGGCTGCAGCACTGGCCTGTCTTCTGGGCCCTGGTGGTGGTGTTTCTATTCACCACTTTGCTGACCGAAGTAATGAGCAACTCGGCGACCGTTGCGATGTTGATACCGATTGCCGGTCAACTAGCCCTGGGGCTAGGTCAACCACCAATGGCCTTCATCTTTGCGGTGCTCTTTGGGGCCAGTCAAAGCTTCTTAAGCCCAGTGGGATATCAGACCAACCTGATGGTCTACGGCCCAGGTCGCTATCGCTTTCTGGATATCGCCCGCTATGGCTTTCCCCTCACCCTCGTTATGACCATGGTGGTTCCTTTTCTGATCAGCCGCTGGTTTGGAATCTGAGCCGGTGTAATTCCAGCCAGATCATTCAGCGGCGCCCCAGCAACTCCTCCCAGGAAATTGGCCCCTGGCCGCCAGGACGGGGGGCACCAGGACTGGTGGGGGCTACCTGGCCAAAAGCCAAGCTGAATCCGGGCCAAGCCCAGAAGGAAAACGAACGGGGAAAAAACATGGTGAACTAAAAATGAACTCAAACGGATATCGATCACGCACCGAAGGCGGCTCGTCAAACGAACAACCTGGCCAAAGTCAACACAGACCCACGGAACCAACCCCAGGAAGCAAGGGAATGGATGGTGCTTTTGCCGGCCTGCTCGAGCCATAGCTCGATGGCTTCTGCCAGCTCTTTAATAGTACACGCCAGCGGCCCCTGGATCCCGATCTGACTCGGGATCGTGATGGGGGCAGGGGGACTTGAACCCCCACGGATGAAATCCAGCAGATTTTAAGTCTGATGCGGCTACCAATTACGCCATACCCCCATGGCCTAACCATCCTAAATTGATTGCCATCAGCATCTGAGCCGTGCCCCTCCTCGGGTCTATGAATTCGATCACCAGCTCCCTTGGCCCCTGGCTCACCCCGGAGATCCTGCTGCTGATAGCCGCCTACGTGGTGATTGGCGGCACCTACCTGGTGGCCGTGCCCCTGGCCCTCTACGCCTGGATGATCAAACGCTGGACCGTGATGGGCAAATACGAGCGCCTGGGGGTCTATGGCCTGGTGTTCCTATTTTTCCCCGGCCTGATCCTGTTTGCCCCCTTCATCAACCTGCGCATGGCCGGCCAAGGCGAGGTTGCCTAGGTGAACCGCGGCCAAGCGATCTTGCTGGGCATTGGCATCTTTGCCCTGGGGGGCATCGGCTACGCCCTTTTTCAGGCCAATGGCCTTGAAGGTTTTAGTGCCGGTATTGCCACCTCGGCCGTGCTCACGGTGCTGGTGCTCGGCTGGACCAGCAGCTATCTGCTGCGGGCGCTCACCGGCAAGATGACCTACATGCAGCAGCGGCGCGAGTACAGAGAGGCCTACGACTCCCTGACCAACGAGCAGCTACAGGCCAAATTCGACGCCCTCAGCCCCGAGGAGCAGGAACGACTACTGCGCGAAACCGGCCAGTTGGCAGACGACCCCAGCCCCCCATGACTGCCCCAACCACCCCCATTCAGCAGCGCTTCCAGGAGCTCAAGCAGCAACGGCGCTGTGCCCTGATGCCCTTTTTGATGGCAGGCGATCCCGACCTGGCCACCACCCGGGCCACCTTGCTGGCCCTGCAGGCCGCAGGGGCCGACATGGTCGAACTGGGCATTCCCTACAGCGATCCCCTGGCCGATGGTCCGGTGATTCAGGCCGCCGCCAGCCGGGCCCTGGCAGCCGCCACCACCCCCGCCAAGGTGCTCGAGATGCTCGCCGGCCTCAAGGGCGAACTGACCCTGCCGGTGGTGCTCTTCACCTACACAAACCCCCTGCTCAACCGGGGCATGGAGGATTTTTGCCGGGCCGCCGCAGCTGCAGGCGCCGCCGGCCTGGTGGTGCCTGATCTCCCCCTCGAGGAGGCCGAAAAACTCTCCGCCATAGCCAGCGCCCAAGGCCTAGATCTGGTGCTGCTGGTCGCCCCCACCACCCCCAGTGAACGGATGGCCCGGATCCACCAAGCCAGCCGCGGCTTCACCTACCTCGTCAGTGTCACCGGAGTAACCGGCGTCCGCACCTCCCTCGAATCACGGGTGGGTGGCCTGGTGGGGCAACTCAAGGCCCTCGGCAGCACGCCCGTGGCCGTGGGCTTTGGCATTTCTGGCGTCGAGCAGGCCCGTCAAGTGCGCGACTGGGGTGCCGATGGCGCCATCGTTGGTAGCGCTTTGGTGAAGGTGATGGCTGAAGCCCATGGCCGCCAGGAGAATGTGGGGGCCGCGGCCGGCGCCTTCTGCTCCGAACTGCGCACCGCCCTCGACGCTGACTAAGAACCAATCCCTGACAAAACCATGGCCAAATTCGTGCTCTGGGGCACCTACTGCGAAAACGCCCTCGAGAAGCGCACCCCCTTTAGGGAAGCCCACCTAGCCGGGCTGCAGCAGCTGAAGCATGCCGGCACCCTGGTGACCCTTGGCCCCACGCAAACCAGCAGCCACGTGTTTGGGATCTACGAAGCCAGCAGCCAGGTCGAGGTGGAGGCCCTGGTCAAGGGGGATATCTACTGGCGAGAAGGCATTTGGACCGCCGTTGAGATCTACCCCTGGATTCAGGCTTTTTAGGACCAGCCAGCCTGGGCCCGGCTCCACACATAGCTGGCCACCTGCTCGGCGCCACCATCGCCCAGCACCGCCCCATAGCCCGACATCTGGCCTAAACCGTTGGCCGCGATCAAGGCCACGGCATCGGCACTGGTGATGCCATTGCGCTCCAGGGCCGCCAATTTGAGGGTCTTGCCGCGCCTAAGGATGTTGCCGCCATTGACATGGCAGCCCACACAGTGGTTTTGGAACAGGGCCTCCCCAGCGGAGACATCAGCCACTCCCACATCAGCCAGGGCCAGATCAGCCAGCGCCGCTCCAGGGGCAAATAGGCCAGCCATAACCAGCACCGCCCCTAGGGCCAGGAAAAAATCACGAAACCGGGTTGGCACCTGGGGAAGCGGGCGATAAGTGCTTCCAGTCTGCGATTCCAGGCGCTAAAGATGGGCCCTTGCTGCGGAAACTAGCCCTGGCCGCAACCTCACCAGCCCAACCACTCCATCAACCCCTACGGGTGTTGCACAGCGCCGATTGGCAGATCGGCAAGCCCTATGCCCGGGTGCTCGACCCCGACAAGAGGGCCCGGCTCCGCCAGGTGCGTTTCGCCGCCATTGGGCGGCTCGCTGAATTGGTGCAAAGCCAGGGCGCAGACCTGGTGGTGGTGGCTGGAGACCTGTTCGATTCCCCCACCCCCAACAGCGCCGATGTCAGTGCCGTCTGCGCCGCCATCGGCAAAATTGCCTGCCCTGTGCTGGCCATCCCTGGGAACCACGACCATGGCGCCCCGGGCAGTGTCTGGCACTCGCCCTTCTTTCAAGCCGAACGGCAGCGCCGCGCCGAAAACCTGACGGTGCTGCTTGAACTTTCCCCCTTCGAGGTGGCGGGGGCCGTGGTTTTACCCTGTCCCCTATTGCGGCGCAACGACAGCAGCGATCCCTGTGGCTGGTTGCACAGCCTCGATTGGCAGGGGTTGCCAGCCGATAAACCAAGGCTGGTGCTCGCCCATGGATCGGTGCATGGCTTTGGGGCCGGCGAGCTAGATGCCAACGCCAATAACCGGCTGCGCTTGGAGGGGCCCTGGCTAGATGCAATCGACTACCTAGCCCTGGGCGATTGGCATGGCCTGAAGCAGGTCTCAGCAAAGGCCTGGTACAGCGGCACCCCCGAACCCGATCGCTTCCCCCGCAGCGCTGATTACCAATCCGGCTATGTCCTGCAGGTGGATCTGTTGCGTGGCCAAATGCCCCAGGTGACGCCCCTTTCCACCGGCTGCCTGGGCTGGCACCCCCTCCCCTTCCATTGCCAGGACGACAGCGACCTGGCCCGCCTAGAGACCCAGCTCGATGAACTGCTGGGCCAACGGGTTGGGGCCGATTTGCTGTTGCTTGAAATCAGCGGCAGCCTCAGCCTGGCCGGCCAGCAGGCCTACTCCCAACTGCTGGAGAGGGTGGAGGCCCAGGTGCTGCGGCTGAAGCTGCGGGGCCATTGCAGCGTGGCCCCGGGGGCTGCGGAACTTGCCGAACTAACCCAGCGCCCCGGCGACCCCCTGGTGGCCCAGGTGGCCATCAGTCTCAAAAACTCTGCAACGGCCCAGGAAGCTGATCCCGACGGTGGGGATGCCGTAGCCCGCCTGGCCCTGGCCGAGCTCTACCGGGCCGTGCATCTGGCGGAGCAGCAGCTGGCTGGCAACCCACCATGAGGTTGATCGAAGCCTGCCTGCGCAATGTGCGCCAGCACAAGCAACTTCAGCTCAGCTTTGATCGCCACTTCACCCTGGTGGGTGGCCCCAATGAGGCGGGCAAAAGCACGGTGGTGGAGGCCCTCCACAAGGGCCTATTTCTGAAGGCCAACGCCACCGGTCGGGGGGTGGAGGAGCTGCGTTCCCGGCTCCACGGCGGCCTGCCGGAGGTGGATATCAGCTTTGAGGCCCAGGGCCAGATCTGGCAACTGCGCAAACGCTTTGCCGGGGCAACCGGCACCTGCCAACTGAGCACAGCCTCGGGCACGGCCTCGGGTGTGGCCCTCAGTGGCCCCACCGCCGAGGAACGGCTGGCCAGCCTGCTGGGGGTCGATGGGGCCATCGAGGGGCGCAGGATCGCCCAATTGCCCCAGCGCTGGGCCCACCTCTGGGTGCGCCAGGGGGAAGCGGGCCAAAACCTGCTCGACGGGCCAGGCAATGGCTACGACCTAGACCGACTGGTGCAGCAACTGCAACAGCAGGGCAGCACCCAGGCCCTGGAATCAGGGATCGATCGCTGGGTGGGCGACCACATCCAGCAGCAACTCGACCAGCGTCTCACCGCCACGGGCAAGGTCAAAGCAGGCAGCGATCTAGCCCTTGCCCAAGAGCAACTCAACGGTGCCCAGCTCCAATTCAGCCAGGCCCAGGGCCTGCAGGAGCAACTGGAGGGGGCCATGGAGGAGTTGCGCCGGATTGGCCTGCGGCTCGATCAAATTGGCAACCAGGAGCGGCCGGCCCTGGAGCAGCTGCGCCAAAGCCAACGCCAACAGGAGCAGGCCCGTCAAAAGCTGGAGGCGGCCCTAAACCTGCACAAGGCCAAAACCGAGCCCCTGCACCAGGAGCTCCGCAGCATCGAGCAGGTCCTCTCGGAGATGGCCGGCCTGGAACAACAGCTCAACCTCCAGGCGAAGCAGCAATTGGAACTCCAGCAACAACTGGCCAAAAGCCAACTGGAGTTGCAAAACCAGCAAGCCCAACTCAGCCCCCTGCGGGAACAACAACAACGCCTGCAAACCGAACAACAGCTCAATCAGGGCCTGCAGGAATGGGGGCAACAGCAACTTGATCTCGAGCAACTGGAGCAGGAGGCCAAGCAACTGCAACAGCACAAGGATCAATTCGGCCTCTTGCAACAGCAGGCGGAAACGGTGAAGGCGGAATTGGCCGCCCTGCCCAAAATCGATGCCGACGATGTCAAAAAACTGCGCCAAAAGGAGCAGCAATTGGCCCAGACCCAGGCCCGCTGCCAAGCCATGGCCACCTCCATCGAACTGCTGGCCGCCGACCTACCGGTGGAGCTAGAAGGCCAGCCCCTGGCCGTAGGCAGCAGCTATCAAATCAGCAGCGCCCAGGAGCTGCTGGTGGGGGAAGGGGTGCGCCTGCGCATAAGCCCCGGGGGAGGGGAAGCCACGGCCCAGGCCGACCAGCAATTGGCCAAATGCCAAGGTCAACTGCAGGAATTACTCCAGCAACTGGGCGTTGCCGGAAGCGAAACAGCCGAACCCCTCGCCCTCAAGCGCCACGACCTCACGGCCCAACTGCAGCGCCTGCGGCTGGCGGCCAGTGCCATTCCCTGGAACCGGCTGGATGCCCAACTCGCCGAACTGCAGCCCCGCCGCCAAAGGCTGCTCGCAGCCCTCGAACTCCACAGGGAGGTGCCCAGGCAGCTGGAGGCTGGGGGCCTCCTGCCCAGCGGCCGCGAGGCTCTCCAAAGCTGGCTGGAAGCGCAGCGGGATGGGGCCAGGCTGCTGGCCAACCAGTTGGGCCAACTGGAACACCAACTGAAGCGGGGCCAGGGGCAGTGGGAGGAGTGCCTAAACGGCCAGCGTCAACTGGAAAGCCGCCTCGAGCAGCTGGCGGGTTCCTTGGAAACCCTCCAGCAACGCCGGCTCCACGGCCAACAAAGCCATGGCACCGGAGAACAACTGCAGCAAAGGCGCCAAGAAAAAGTGGCCGAATTGGCCGCCCAGCAGGCTGAATTAGGCGCCAAGCAAGCCGAATTGAATTCCCTGGAGCAGCAACTACTTGGCCAAGCAAACAACCAGACAGCTGGATTGGAACAGCGCAGCCAACAACTAGAGGCCGAAAAGGATTCCCTGCTCACCGCCAGGGGCCAGCAGGAACAACGCTGCCTGAGCCTAAGTGCCAAAGACCCAGCGGCAGAGGTTGAGTATTGGCAGGCCAGCCTGGAAAGGGCTAACGCTGAAATGGATCGGCTGCAACTGCACACCAAGGCACTCCAGCGCCTGCAGGGGTTATTTCACCAGGAACGCAGTGCCCTTGCCGACCAATACAGCGCCCCCCTAAAGCAGGCAATGGACCGCTACCTGGAAAAACTAGGTGGCAATTCCCGGGCAACCAGCCTGGGCTTCGATCCAAAGGCTGGTTTTGGCGAATTGCAATTACGCCAGGGTCAGCAAGGTTTTGCCTTTGAGCAGCTCAGTGGCGGCATGCGTGAACAACTGGCGGCCGCCCTCAGGCTTGCCATGGCCGAAGTGCTCCAGCCCGCCTATGACAATTGCCTGCCCCTAGTTTTTGACGACGCCTTCACCAATAGCGATCCAGAACGGCTACAGGGCTTGGGCCGCATGGTTGAACTCGGCATCGCAGCGGGCATCCAAATAATCCTGCTCTCCTGCAACCCAGAGGATTACCGCAGCCTGGCTAAGGGCAGGGGCTCGATCCAGATCATGGCAAGCCAGGTCCCCTAAAAAAGCCCAGAAAATACCCACAAAAAAAGCCCTGGCAATGCCAGGGCTTTACTTACTTCAGGCAGATGCCTGAGGAATCAATCTTCGTCTTCGTCGGTGGCGCCAGCGGGAATTAGGCGAATCTGCTTGCGACCCAGTTTGATTTCAAAATCATCGCCGGGCTTGAGATCCAGCAGAGCCGTGTAGGCCTTGCCGATCAGCAGGTTGCCATTGCCCTGGACAGTGGCCACATAGCTGAGCTTGCGACCGCCTTTGCCCATTTTGCTGGAACCGCCCAGCTCAACTCCCTTAGCTTCAAGCAGGGCCTCATAGAAGGCAGTGAAATTCAGGCGATCACCGCCGTCCTTCTTGCCAGAGACATAACCACAGGCCCTAACAATGTCGGATTTGCCGACGTCGCCAAGCTCCTTTACCTTGGCAAGCAATTCTGATCCTGTAAGCATCGCGTTACGTGAAATGTTGAACAGTCCTGGGTGATCACCCAGAGAAGACCTACAGAACATACACCATCAGCACAATTATTCAAGCCCGAAAACTCTCTCTTCCATGGATCTCCTGCGGACACTCAACCTCAATGATCGTGATGAGATCGCGCTGGTGTATGCCGACGCCGTAAGAAGCCAAGCCAGCGCTCTCTATACAGCTGAACAAGTTGAAGCTTGGGCCAACCATGCTTGGCAGGATGGGGGTTTTGATCAAGCATTGCTAGCTGGTCAGGGCCTGGCCAGCCTTTCCAGTGCAACTAGCAATGCCAGCATTGAGGCCTTTGGGGTACTGGATCCAATTGATCGTCTTTCCCTCCTCTATTGCAGAGGCCGATCCTGCCGCCAGGGCAGAAGCGGCCAGCTCCTGGAAGGCCTAGGGCAATTGGCCCGCAAAGGGGGCTGCCGGCAATTGCGAACGGAGGCCAGCCAACTCTCCAGGCCCCTTTTACTGCGGCAGGGCTGGCAGGTGGAGCAAGAGGAGGAAGTGCTGTTTGCTGGCACAGCCTTCGTGCGTTGGCGCATGATCAAGTTTCTGTAAACACCTACAAGCGAGCCCCGTGGCCCAAGAGCAACTGCTGCAGTTCCTTGAAAAGGTGCGCCAACTCAATCAATTTGTCGCCTTGACTGAGGCCCAACCGGCCCTGCGCCAACAGCTTGAAGACTGCAGCAACCACCAGCAGGTGGTCAATTTGGCCCGCGAGCATGGCCTTGAGATTGGTCGCCGCTGGGGGGAACTCCAACAACCAGAACAACCGGCAAAACAGAGCAACATCTTTTCGAGCCCATGTCCGCCCCCGGGCCATGAGACCCACCAGCTGTTAATCGAGCAGCCAGGCCTGCGCATCGAGCAAATCCACTCCTGTGGTTACGCCAGCCCCAGGGATTTTTGGTACGACCAACCGGAGCAGGAATGGGTACTGCTGATGCAGGGATGCGCCGAACTTCAGTTTGAGGATGAAGCCCAATCACGCCACCTGGGCCCAGGCGACAGCCTGTTGATTGGGGCCCATCGGCGCCATCGGCTCGTGGCTACTGATCCAGCGCCGGGCTGCGTTTGGCTGGCCCTGTTCTGGCCGGTGGTTGGCGCAGGTTGAGGGTTCGCACCAACCAAAAGGCACCCCCCAGGGCCAACACTGCCAAACCCAAGCCAGCCAAAAGGGCGGGCTTATTTTCTGCCCCAGGCGGCAAAACAATCACCTTGCGGGCCACGGCCGTCATCGCCGTAAGCAACACCAGCTCAATTTGCACCACATGGCGGCGCAGATAGGAGGTGATGTTTTGAAGCACCTCAATGGCAATCAATAGGGTGAGCAAATCACCCAGCAACTGGTTGAGCTTGCTGGCCATCCAGGGGGTGGACGGTGCCAATAACGCCCAAAAAACCTGGCCGATTAGCTGGATGGTGCCGGCGACCATCACCACAAACAGCACCACACTCAGGACCTTGGCGAGCTGGTGCTCCGCCAGGTCCGCTAACTCAAGAAATCGGGCATCAGCCCACTGGTTACGAAGGCGCTTGAACACAGTGATTAGGGAGCCTTAATTTTGGAAATAGTTGAACTGGGGCTTGGCCTGGGTGTCGCTAGGCGGATTGACCAGCCGGGTGTCACAGGTGATGGTGCCGTCGTCGGCCATTAGGCAATTGGACGGCTCCACCTTGGTCTCAGGGCCCACCGAGGGCCCAGGGCTCCAAAGGAATCGCTGGGCCTGGGCCTGGGCCGGAGCAGCCAGCAATGCCGATGCCGCCCATAGGGATAAAACAGTTGTGCCCATTGCCAGAAGTAGGCCAACGGAGCCGCTGCGGTTGGGCTGGGAATGGCCAGGCATGGATGGCATCACTGGGATCGCGTTACTCGATGTCACCACTTTGCCTGGGCTGGGGCGTTAGGGATTGTGATCCTCTCGAATTTCCTGCAGCAGCAGATCCAATTGCCCCAAGGAAGCCTCCAGGCTTGGGGTGCCGAGATCAGCTTCTGGGCTAGCAAGGGGTGGTCGGGAAGCTGCGCCGCTGGATGGGGCCCAGCCGTCCTCCCCGTACCAAAGGTCTTCGATCCCGCACAGCTGCTGAACCAAGCCATCGAGGCCCGAGCGGCTGTAGGTGCGGTTGAGCTCCTCCAACAAAACCGGCATGCGAATCGAAGCTGCCCGCAGGGCCCTCCGCAGGTCGGCCTGGGTCCGGCCCGTGTGGCGCAGCCAGTCCTTGAGAAACGACTGGAGATCCTCTAGCTGCTCGGCCGTGAGGGTGGATCTATTTGGGCTGGGGGAATTTGTTGAGGACATCAGCTTTAGCGGCCGAGGGAGTCAAATGACGGGCACATAGCCCCAATAGGGCAGTCATGGCAACCAGATCATCGCTGAAACCCAAAGCTGGGATGAAATCGGGAATCCCGTCCATCGGCATCAGTAAGTAGGTGAGGGCCGCAAGCACCGTCGCCTTAACAGTGGCGGGGGTTTGGGGGTCGAGCAGCAGCTCCAGGCACTCCAAAGCTGGCCGAGCCACCAGGCGCCCGGCCCGCCGCAGCACCCGGATCATCAGCATTTCATCAACGACCTTGCTCTCCAGCACTTCGGCCTCAAGGGGGGCATCAGCCCAGGGCCCCGCTCCAGATTTGGCTTCGCTCGTCATCGAAAAAGCCTAGGCAACTCCCCCTGGGGCGGGGCCGCCTAGACCACCTCCACCAGGCCGCTCTCAATGCCGGTGCGGCGCATCTTGCGCAGGGCCCGTTGCAGCATCTGGCGGCAGTACTCGCGACTGCAGTTGAGGTACTTCGACACCTCGGCCAGGGTGCGCCACTCGTTGCCGCCATCAAGGCCAAAGCGCAGCATCACCACGGTGCGTTCCTTCGGGGTCAGGCTGGAGCGATCAAGCAGGGTCCAAACCGAGGCCGAACGCTCAGCCAATTCGGCCTTTTCCATGGGGGCCAGCTCACTGCTGGGCAGCACATCCACCAACTCGGAAGGATCATTCTTCGACTTGACCACCCCCTGCAGGCTGACGGTGATACTGCGCAGCTCGCAACCCAGCAGCTCCACTACCTCCTCGATCGGCAGCTTCAACATCACCGCCAAATGGGAAGCGGTTGGCAATACCCCATTGGCCTGCAGATAGCGGGCCTTGGCAGCCCGCAACCGGGTGAGCCTTTCATTCACGTTCACCGGAATACGAATGGTGCGGCTCTGGGTGGAAAGGGCACGGTTAAGACCCTGGCGAATCCACCAGTAGGCATAGGTGCTGAAGCGGTGCCCCCTGGTGGGGTCGTATTTCTCCACGGCACGGGCCAGGCCCAAGGTGCCCTCCTGGATCAGATCCAACAGATCCAGACCCTTATTTTGATAGCGCTTGGCCAGGTTGACCACCAGGCGCAAGTTGGCGGTAATCATTTGATTTTTTGCCCTCTCGCCCACCTTCATGGTGCGTAGCTCAAGGTCGTTGTATTCGCAGGCAGGCCCCGCACCACCGGCTTCCATGCAGCGCTGCTGCAACACCACCATCGACTGCACCTTGCGGCCCAGGATGAGCTCCTGCTCAGGATTTAACAGGGAATGGCGACCGATCTCGCCGAGATAGGCACTCAACGAGCTCGCCATGTTTCACCTCCTTTATTAAAGAAATCTAGGGGGATTTAGCGGGCTTAGTAAAAGCAGCCGAAAAGCTTCCGACTTTCAATTTTACTACTGATTTCAGGAAGATTTCATATTTAACCAATTCACCCCAGACAGGGGTCGACAGGCAGCCGCTACGGTTGCTCCACTCTGAAAAAGGCCCCATGGGCGTCGCCCACACCCTTTTTGCCGCCATCCCCCCAGAAGTGCTGAGCCGCGCTGGCGTGGCCTATCTCCACTACGTGAGCTTCATGGTCTGTTTTGGGGCCCTGGTCCTGGAGCGCCGCCTAATCAAGGCAGATCCGAGCAAGCAGGAAGCCACCTTGATGGTGATCACCGATGTGGTCTACGGCTTGGCGGCCTTGGCCGTGCTGGGTTCGGGAATTCTGCGGGTGCTCTATTTCGGCCAGGGGGCGGAGTTTTACACGGAGAACCCCCTGTTTTGGTGGAAGGTTGGGGTCTACCTGGCCGTTGGCGGCCTTTCCCTCTACCCAACCATCACCTACATCCTCTGGGCCCTGCCCCTGAGCAAAGGGGAGCTGCCCAAGGTGAGCGAGGCCCTGGCCACCCGGCTGGGCTGGATTCTCAATATTGAGCTGGTGGGCTTTGCCCTGATTCCCCTGATGGCAACCCTGATGTCCCGGGGTGTGGGCTTGCCCAGCTGATGAAGGCTTGGGCGACGGCCACGGCTTTGGCGACGGCCACGGCTTTGGCGACCTGTCTTGGTGGGATGGCCCTGGCCAATCCAGCGATCCCCAACCAGCCAGCCACCAGCCCCCCTGCCAGCCCCATCTCTGGTCCCATCTCCGGCGACTACCGGGACAAACTGCGCAGCACCCCCTGGGGATGGCCAATCCTTCCCCATTGGCGGGTATGGGTCGAACCTGCTGCCACCACTGGCCCAGACGCCCTTTGGGACCAGCGCTGGCTGGGCGCCATAGAGGGGGCCCTGGGCCACTGGCAGGGGGTGCTGTCGGTTGAGAGGGTGGATGATCCAGCCCAGGCCCAAATCCTGATTTTTCGCCGCAGGCCGCCGATCCGCAACCAGCGGGCCAGCCACGGCCGCGCAGAGCTGGAGCTGGTGCGCCGGCAGACGGCCACGGGCTGGCAACTCGAACCAAAGGTGAGTGTGGCCATCAGCCCCGGCCAAGGCCCCAAGGCGATCGAGGCCACCGCCCTCCACGAACTGGGCCATGCCTTTGGCCTTTGGGGCCACAGCGACAACCCCGCAGATGCCATGGCCGTGGCCCCTGGGGCCAAACCGATTCTTAAGCTGAGCGAGCGCGATCGCGCCACCCTGCGCTGGCTTTACGGCCAACCGGGCCTCAAGCTTGAAGCTGGGCCAGTCACTCCCACCCCAGTCACTCCCGCCGGGGCCCTCCCCGGCGGGTCGCCAAAACCTCCTGAACCTGGCGCCAACTAACGCCATGGTGGGCTAGGGCCACCTGCAGGTGGAAGACAATATCGGCCGCCTCAGCTGCGATTTCAGCGGCGTTGTTGTCCTTGCAGGCCATCACAAATTCGGCACTCTCCTCACCGATTTTCTTGAGGATCCGGTTGTCGCCCCCCTCCAGCAGCTTGTTGGTGTAGCTGCCTGGCTCCGGAGAATCACGGCGAGCCTCGATCACCCGCATCAACTCGGTGCATACATCCGCCGGAGGCGGAGCCGCCTGGGGGCCACCGGCGCTGGGCAAGGGGCCCTCGTCGTAGAAACAGCTGCGGGCTCCGGTATGGCACGCCCCGGCCCCCTGCTGTTCGATGGTCAGCAGCAGCACGTCGGCATCGCAGTCGTAGCGCAGGCCCCGCAGGCGCTGGATCTGGCCGCTGGTGGCGCCCTTGTGCCAGAGCTCCTGGCGTGAGCGGCTCCAGTAGTGCACCTCCCCGCTTTGGAGGGTGTGCTCGATCGCCTGCCTGTTCATCCAGGCCACCATCAACACGGCCCCATCGAGCCAGTCCTGGGCCACGGCGGGGATGAGGCCGGCCTCGTTAAAACGGAGCGCACGGATCAAATCTGGATCCGGGGCCTGAAATGATGCCTGCACGGGCAGCCGATCCATTTGGGCCAATCTTCCCGCAACAGCCGCCAAGCCCACAACCATCCACTGCCCTTGATGTTTCCCAGGGAATGACCGCCGCCCTCACCTGTTCGAAGACCTTTGGCGGCTTTCCCTGCTGCCATCGCCAATGGCGCCATCCTGGCCATTGCCGCTTTGTGCATGGCTACAGCCGCAGTTTCACCTGCTGGTTTGGGGCCCGGGAGCTAGATCAATGCGGCTTTGTGGTGGATTTCTCCAGCCTTGGGGCCCTTGAGGCCCAGCTGGCCGAGCAGTTTGACCACACCTTTCTGGTGAATGCCGACGATCCCCTGCTCGAGCAATGGCAAGACCTGCACCAGCAGGGCGCCCTCGATTTGCGGGTGATGCAAAACGTGGGCATGGAGGCCAGCGCCCAACTGGTCTGGACCTGGGCCAACGATCTGCTCAGGAGCCGGGATGGTGGCCGCAGCTACTGCCTGAAGGTAGAAGCCCGAGAAAATGAAAAAAACGCCGCCTACTACGAAGCCACTCCCAGCTGGATCGGTTGATTTGAAGAAAAAAGCCCCCTAGCCCGGGGAGCCGTGCTTGTGAGTTTGGTAACAACAGCGTCGCCAGGGGGGAGGGCCGTTGCTATTGGATCAATACAACAACAGTGTCTCCATGCCCAGCCCCCAACGTCTTGCGGCCCTGCAGACGATCCAGCAGCGGCCCGCCACCTTGACCCCTGGCCCCCAAAAGCTTGATGAGCTGTGGGCCAGCGATGTCTTCGGCCTCGACAAGATGAAGGCGGCGCTGCCGAAGGAGATCTTCAAGTCGGTGCAGCGCACCATCAAGGAGGGCAGCAAGCTCGACGTTTCGGTGGCCAACGTGGTGGCCCAGGCGATGAAGGAATGGGCCACCGGCCGCGGTGCCCTCTACTACTCCCACGTCTTTTATCCCCTCACCAACTCCACGGCGGAGAAGCACGACGGCTTCATCTCGCCCCAGGGCGATGGCACCGCGATCACCGAATTCACCGGCAAGTTGTTGGTGCAGGGTGAACCCGACGGTTCCTCCTTCCCCAATGGAGGCATCCGCTCCACCTTCGAGGCCCGCGGCTACACCGCCTGGGACATCACCAGCCCGGCCTGGCTGATGGAGACGCCCAACGGCATCACCCTCTGTATCCCCACGGTGTTCGTCTCCTGGACCGGAGAGGCCCTCGACAAGAAAACCCCCCTGCTGCGTTCCATCGCGGCGGTCAACAAGGAGGCCCACAAGCTGCTCAGCCTGCTGGGCGAAACCAACATTGCCCCGGTCAATTCCAGCTGCGGCGCAGAGCAGGAATATTTCCTGATCGACAGCGCCTATGTACCCCTGCGCCCCGACCTGCTGCTGGCCGGTCGCACCCTGTTTGGCAGGCCCTCCGCCAAGGGCCAGCAATTCGACGACCACTACTTCGGCGCCATCCCTGAGCGGGTGCAGGTGTTCATGCAGGAGGTGGAGCGGCAGATGTATCGGCTGGGGATCCCCGCCAAAACCCGCCACAACGAGGTGGCCCCATCCCAGTTCGAGATTGCCCCCTTCTTCGAGGCGGCCAACGTGGCCACCGACCACCAACAGCTGACGATGACAATCCTTCGCAGCACTGCGAAGAAGCATGGTCTGGCCTGCCTGCTGCATGAGAAACCCTTCGCCGGCATCAACGGCTCGGGCAAACACGTCAATTGGTCGATTGGCAATGCCACCCAGGGGAACCTGCTGGATCCCGGCCAAACCCCCCACAAAAACCTGCAGTTCCTGCTCTTCTGTGGTGCCGTCATTCGCGGGGTCCATCTCTATGGCCCCCTGCTGCGGGCCGTGATCGCCACCGCCAGCAACGACCACCGGCTCGGTGCCAACGAGGCCCCGCCGGCAATCATTTCCGTCTACCTCGGCAGCCAGCTGGAGGACGTCTTCAACCAGATCAGGGAGGGCCGGCTCTCCGGTTCATCGATCGGTGGCGTGATGGATTTCGGGGTTGAAACCCTGCCGGAATTCGACAAGGACGCGGGGGATCGCAACCGCACCTCCCCCTTCGCCTTCACCGGCAATCGCTTCGAATTCCGCGCCGTGGGCTCTGGCCAATCGGTGGCCGGTCCGCTGGTGTCGCTAAACACGATCTTGGCCGATTCCCTCGCCTGGATCGCCAGCGAACTTTCCAGCAAGTTGGCCAGTGGCATGGGCCTGGAGGAAGGGGCCTTGGCGGTGCTCAAGACCGTGGTTGAACAGCACGGCGCCGTGGTGTTTGGCGGCAACGGCTACTCCGATGAGTGGCACCGGATGGCCGTGGAGGAGCGGGGCCTGGAAAACCTGCGCACCACCGCCGATGCCCTACCCGTGCTGACCCGCCCAGCCATCCGCGAATTGTTTGAGCGCACGGGGGTGCTCACCGGGGTGGAACTGGAAAGCCGCTTCGAGGTCTACGCCGAGCAATACATCCTGGCGATCGATGTGGAGGCCAAGCTGGCGGTCCAAATCGCCCGCACCCAGGTATATCCAGCGGCAATTCGCTATCTGGGCGAATTGGCGGGATCGCTCCAACTTCAGAGCACCCTTGGCATTCAGGTGGCTCCGGAAAATACAAAGCAGGTTGCAGCCCTTTGCCAGTCGCTGATGGACATCAGCGGCCAGCTGCAAAGCGCGATCGACCAACCGCCCCATGGCACGGAAGAGCACCTGCGCTATTCCGCCAGCACCCTGGTGCCCCTGATGGATGAGCTACGCGGGGTGGTCGACGGCCTCGAGGCCCTAGTCGACGACAACCTTTGGCCATTGCCCACCTACCAGGAGATGCTTTTCGTCCGCTAGAAGCTGCGTACCCCTAGGACTTGACCCCTCCGCAATCTTGCCAACCGGCAAGGAGGTGGTCAAGTTCTTCTTTCATAACTAGCAGCTCACTGACGCGCCTTTCAATGGAGGCAGACTGGCCTTGGATACTATTTTTCAGGGTCGCGCAGTTGCATACACCAGACCTGCGCACGTCCAATATCTTGCGAATCTCCCCCACCGGCACATCCATCGACCGAAGGGCGCGAATGATTACCAGATCCGCCACAGCGTGCTGATCAAATAGGCGATAGCCCCCTTCCGAGCGGCAACTCGGTACCACCAAGCCCTGGTCGCAATAAAAACGGATTGTTTTAACCGAAAGCCCGGTGTTTTTGGCCACCTGGCCAATCTTCAGGGCCGGCCCATCGGAATAATTATCTGAAGCCATCCTTAATCACCTTTTAGCCACCTAATGGCCAACCCTGAATAGAGGTGGGTACTTCACAGCAAATTCAACCGAAACCATGGTGGGTTGTCGGGGCCGGGCGCATCAATGCTGGGCTAGGCCAGGCTAGAAGCGGAAGGTGGTCTTGACCAGGGCGCCGACTTGACTCCCGCCGCCGGCTGCATCTTGGTTGCCGGCGTTATTCAGATAGAAAATTGCCGGCGTCAGGGAAATTGCATCGGTGATCTGCCACTGATACCACCACTCCCAAGCCCACACCCCCGATTCAGTGGTGGCGCCATTGCTAGTGGAGCTGGCGAAGGCGGGCTGGCCCAAGCCCATGCCAAAGCTATTGCCCTTGGCGAGCACATCAGACCACTGCAGGCCCACCATCCAGGACTGGCTGGTGCCGAGATCGTTGCCGGAGCTTTTGTTGATGCCATAGCCGGCACTAATCGAGGGGACCCAGCCCGCCTGGGAGGGTTGCCAGAAACCACTAAGGCCGAAGGCGTTGGTGGTGGCCCCTCCCCCAGCCTCTGGCGCGATTTGGCTGGTGACAAAAGAAGTGGCCCCCGGCACATCCACGCCGGCATCCAGATAGGAATAGATAGCGGCAATACCCCAATTTTCCTTGCCATAACCCAGCTGGACCGTGCTGGTGCCCGCAGAAGCACTGTTAAACAGGCCCTCTGAGGAATTCGCTGCATTGGCAGCTACGTAGTTAGCACTCACGCTCCAACCGTTGTCCTGCCACCAGAGGCCAAAACCAGGGCCAAGGTTTTTGTTGTAGGCCAGGGGCGCCCCGTTGAGGGTGAGGACGTTGAGGATGGTGTCGCTGGGATAGGCACTGGGCCAGAGCGCCAGCATGTCTTCCTGGCCCACCCGGCCGCCCAGGGTGGCGGTGAACTTGCCGCCGATCGGGAACTGGTAATAGAGCTTGTCGATACCGACCAGGTCGGGGCCGCCCTCCTCCTGGAATGCAATCTCCAGGCTGGAAAGCCCCCCTCCAAAGGCATTGCGATCGCCATCGAAGTTGCCTGAGCGCAGCACGGTGCGCAGTAGGTCCTTGCCCGTGAAGCTGGTGTCGAGGCTGAGCTGTAGGTCGTAGTTGAAGGTGACCTGGCCGCCGGCGGGGTTGTTACTGACGCCCCCCACCACAAAGGTGGCCAGACCCGACAGTTTGGTGGTGGTGGAGAACTGATTAGCTTCCAGGGTGCCTACGCGGGCATCAAGACCGTCAACACGGCCCTTGAGGATGGCGAGCTCCTTTTGGAACTCGCTCATCAGCTTCTTCAGTTCGTCGGTGGTCTCGGTAACGCGATCGAGGCAGGCGTTGAGCAGGGCAGCTGCTTCAAAGCGGGTAATCGCCTGGCCGCCCTTGTAGGTGCCGTTGGGGTAACCGGCGACGCAGCCGTAGCGCTCGATCAGGTTCGAAAGGGCCTGGTAAGCCCAGTCGGTGGGCTTGACGTCAGAGAACTGACTGATGCTGGTGACTTGCTCGTCGGCGATGGCAGCAGGTGCCATGGGAGCCAGCAGGCCCAGAACAGAGGGAGCAATTAAAAGGATTCTCATTCTTTATGCCAGTTTTGGCTCTGCCTCTAGAGGCTGGAGCTGGGCGGCTTGCTGGAGCTGGCAACTCTGGCAGAGGCCGAAAAATTCCAGGGTGTGGAACAGCAGTTGAAAGCCAAAGGTTTGCCCACCATGCAGGTGCACCCCATGCATCGGGCACTGGGGCAAGACCACGGTGGTGCCGCAGTCGACACAGGTCAGGTGGTGCTCATCCCGTTCGGCGGGGGCAAAAAGGGCCTCTCCACTGGGTAGGTGCCGGCAACGAATTAAGCCCCACTGCTGCAACTGGCGCAGGTTGCGATACACCGTCGCCAAGCCCATGGGCTGGCTGCCCTGGCGCAAACGGGCGTGCAGGTCCTGGCCAGAGAGTTCGCGCTTGGCCCTGCGCAACTGCGACAACAACAGCTGCTGGCGGTCGCTGGGGGCGGCAACCTGGGAGGTCATGGCCAGATCGGCTGGAGCTGAATGCATTGATCCTATGGAGATATTCCCTTCCCCACCCGGTCAGTGGCCCAACAACAACACCTAGCCAGCGGGTAGCCAATGGCCAGTAGACTGAGAATCATTCTCACAAATGCCAGGGAGAGGCTGGGGCCGTTTTCGCCCTTTCAGGCCCCCCGATTCCCTCGATGAAGTCGATGCATCCCTGGATTGGCCGGGTAGGCGTTCTGTTCTTGGCCCTAGCCGCGGCCTCCTGCGGAGCACCCCGACCAGGCGCAGAGAGGGCCTCAAAACCCAAGCAGCTGCAGGTAGTCACCACCTTCCTGCCCATCAGCCTGTTCACCCGAGCCTTAGCAGGGGATTGCGCCACGGTCACGCAGCTGATCCCAGCCAACGGTGGGCCCCATGATTTTCAGGCCAAACCAGGTGATCTGCTTGCCCTGAAACAGGCGAATGTGCTGGTCAAGAATGGCCTGGAGATGGAGGGTTTTCTCAACAAGCTGGTGGCCTCAGCCGCCAACCCCAAACTGATCGTTATCGACTCCAGCCGGGGCGTTGCCACCCTCGATTCCCCCGAAGAGCATGGCCATGGGGGCCATACCCACGGCGAGGTGAACCCCCACATCTGGCTGGATCCATTGCGGGCAATTCAGCAGGTGGAAACCATCCGAGCTGGCCTGGTGAAAGCAAATCCCAGCTGCGCCGAGGGCTACAAACGCAATGCAGCCAGCTACACATCCCAGCTGCGGGCCCTGAACGCCGAGATTGCAGGTCAGCTCAAGCCCTACAGCGGCAAAACCTTCGTTGCCTTCCACGATTTCGCCCCCTACTTTGCCCAGCGCTACGGCCTCAAGGCCGATTTCCTGGTGGATGTGCCGGAGCTGAATCCCAGTCCTGCCGATCTACGGCGGGTGGCCGCTGAAGTGAAGCAAACCCAGCTCAAGGCCCTGCTCAGCGAACCCCAGGAGGGTCAGCGCTCCTTCAATACCCTGGCCCAAGACCTGGGGGTAAAAATCAGTGTGTTTGACCCCCTCGAAACCGGCGCAGCCCTGGCCGCCGACAACCCCAGTACCTATCTTCAAGTGATGCGGCGCAACGTGGCCGACCTGATCCAGGCCTTTGGTGGTTGATCACTGATGGGGCAGCAACCGGTGGTGCAGGTGCAGGACCTAAGTGTCCAGCGCGATGGCCAATTGGCCGTGGATGGGGTGAGCTTTCAGCTCGAACCAGAAACGGACACGGCCCTGGTGGGGCCCAATGGGGCCGGTAAAAGCACGCTGGTGGCCGCCCTGCTCGGCTTGCTGCCCAGATCCGCTGGCACTGTTCAAATCCTCGGCCAGCAAATGGGTCCGGCTGGAGAGCTGCCCCGTTCGGTGCGCGCCCAGATTTCCTACTTGCCCCAGACCCTGGCGCTCCAGGGACGTTTCCCCCTGACGGTGGCTGAATTCGTGGGCTTTGGCTTTGATCCACCCGGCCCAAACCTGGCCTGGCTTGGGGGCCGGCGCCGCAGCCAGGCGGTGGCTGGGGCCCTTGAACGCACAGCCTGCTCCGATTTGGCGGAAAGGTTGTTAAACGAGCTCTCCGGTGGCCAGCTCAAGCGGGTGCTGTTGGCGTTTTGCGTAGTACGGCCCCGGCAACTGTTGGTGCTAGATGAGGCCCAGGCCGGCCTCGATGCCCCTTCCAGCGAACAGTTTCAGCAGTTGTTGCTGGAGTTGCGCCGCCAGGAGGGCTGGACCGTGCTGCAGGTGTCGCACGACCTCGACATGGTCAGACGCAGCTCTGATCAGGTGCTTTGCCTCAACCGCCGGCTGCGTTGTAGCGGCAGCCCAGACCATGCCCTGAGCTCGGCGCGCCTAGCGGAGCTCTATGGGGCCAACGTGGTGCCCTATCGCCACCAACACCACACCCCCAGCAAGGAAAACCATGGTTGATGCCTCGGGGGTGGCGGCGGTGCTGACCCAGCCGTTCATGCAGCGGGCCCTGGTGGGTGGCCTGCTCACCGGCGGCCTGGGAGGTTTGCTGGGAAGCTTTGCGGTGTTGCGGCAACTGTCTTTCTTCAGCGATGCCCTCGGCCATTCGGCCCTGCTCGGGATCAGCATCGGCATCCTCTTAGGGGTCAACCCCACCCTGGTGCTGATTCCCTTCGCCGTGCTTTTTGCCCTGCTGGTGAACCAATTGGTGGCCCGCAGTGGGTTGCCGGCCGATGCCCTGCTCAATATAGTCTATTCCAGCTCCCTGGCCTTCGCCGTGGTGGCCCTGAGCCTGGTGGAGACCTACCGGGGCGGCATCCAGCAGCTGCTATTCGGCGACATCCTCGGAATCAGTTGGAGCGATCTGGGCGTAATTGCCCTGCTTCTAGTTGCGGCCACTGTTTACCTGGGCCTGAGCCTGCGGGCCCAGGTGCTGCTTACCCTCAGCGACGATCTGGCCGGAGCCCTAGGGGTGCGGGCAAACCGCCATCGCCTCGCCTTCATCATCCTGCTGGCGGTGGTGGTGGCAGTGTCAATTAAGGCCGTCGGCGTATTGCTAATCAGCGCCTTTGTGGTGATCCCAGCCTGCGCCGCCCGCTTGCTGAGCCGGCGCTTCCCCGTCTACGTGCTGATATCGGCGGGCCTGGGGGGCAGCTGTGCCCTATTGGGCCTACTTGGTTCCGGCCTTACCAACCTGCCCTCCGGCCCCTGTGTGGTGATCGTCCAGTTCAGTGGCTTTTTATTGGCGCTCGCGCTCACCAGCCGGAGGCGTTTCGCCGCCGCCAGTAGCTAGTCCCCTAGGTTCGCTGCCATGGGCACCAAAATCCGGCGAAGCGACTTTGTTATTGCTCCCTATGTCCGCAGCAGCAACCGCCGCGGCGCCCTCCAGGTTTTAAACACCATTGGGCCCTACCTAGCCGCCTGGGCCCTGGCCATTCAGGCCGCCCAGCATGCCGTCTGGGCCCTGCCCCTAATAGGGGTGGTGCTGGTGCTATTTGCCCTGCGTTGCTTTTCGCTAATGCACGACTGCGGGCACCAATCCCTATTTCGCAGCCCCCAGCTAAACCGCATTGCAGGCTTTCTGCTCGGACTAATCAATGCAATGCCCCAATTGGCCTGGTCAAAGGACCACGCCTACCACCACCGCACCAACGGCGACTGGGAGCGCTACCGCGGCGTGGCCGACTTCCTCTCCACCCAGGAATTTGCCGAGCTCAGCCGCCGGCAGCAATGGTTCTACGGATTCCTGCGCCACCCATTGATGGCCATTCCAGGCGGCTTTTTTTACCTTGCACTCCAACCGCGCCTATCCCTACTGCAGGAACTAGCCAAAGCCCTTCGCACCGGGAAAATTTCCAAGGACCCAGAATTTTGGGACCTACTGCTCAATAACATCTGCGTATTTGGCATTTTGATTCTGGCCGGCAACACCTGGGGCTACGGATTAATCCTGGGCATGTATAGCTTGACCCTGACATTTGCCGCCATGTTTTTTATCTGGATCTTCTTTGTCCAGCATATTTTCGAGGGCACCTATGCCCACCGCACTGAGGGCTGGAACTCCCTCGAAGGGGCCCTATCTGGCACCAGCTACCTGGTACTACCAGCCCTATTGAACTGGTTTACGGCTGATATCGGCTACCACAATATCCACCACCTATCCGAGCGAATCCCCAACTACAACCTCAGGGCCGCCCACCTGGCCAATGCCCACCTACTCAAGGAGGTGCCCAAGCTCAAACTAGGGACCATGCTTGGTTGCTCAAAATTTAGGCTCTGGGACAGGGAGCATCAACGGTTGGTCGCCATTGCTTCTAGTACTGATGCTGGTGACTTGCTCGTCGGCGATGGCAGCAGGTGCCAGGGGAGCCAGCAGGCCCAGAACAGCAGGGGCAACCAGCAGCTGCTTAAACAATTTCATGGTGGTCCTCACACGAGCTGGCGCAATGCGCCGCAGCAATGATGCGCTAAAGCTCCTTTGGACAGCCTCTAGGGGAGGCAAGTGCGAGGGTTTGGACACCTGCCCCAGCTACCGGCCCGGCAGAGATTGGGGATGGCAAAGCCCCTACCGCCACCTCGCTTCCTAATGTTTAGGTAAGCGGCACACCCGATCCATGAGCCCCAGCAGCACCGCCAGCGCCAAGCCCCTACCCGTAACGATCCTTACCGGCTTCCTGGGTGCGGGCAAAACGACCCTGCTGAACCACATCCTCAGCAATCAGCAGGGCCTAAAAACCGCCGTGCTGGTGAATGAATTTGGTGAAATCGGCATCGACAACGACCTGGTGGTGGCCACCGGCGAAGACATGGTGGAGCTGAGCAATGGCTGCATTTGCTGCTCCATAAACGGAGAGTTGCTGGAAGCCGTTTATCGAATTCTGGATCGCCCCGATCCCGTGGACTACCTGGTGGTCGAAACCACGGGCCTCGCCGATCCCCTCCCCGTGGCGATGACCTTCCTGGGCAGCGACCTACGCGACCAGACCCGGCTCGATTCGATCATCACCCTGGTAGACGCCGAAAACTTCAGCGATGAGCTGCTGGAGGGGGAGGTTGCCAGGGCCCAAATCGTCTACAGCGACATGCTGCTGCTCAACAAGTGCGACCTGGTGGAGGAGGAACGCCTAGGTGCCCTTGAAAAACAGCTGCGGGAAATCAAAACCGATGCCCGCATCCTGCGGTCGGTCAAAGGGGAGGTCTCCCTGGCGCTGTTGCTGAGTGTGGGCCTATTTGAGAGCGACAAGGTGGTGGTCGCCCAAAACCACGACGACTGCGACCACGACCACGGTGAATGCGTCCATGAGCATGGGCATGAGCATCACGAGCACGCCCATCACCAGCACGAGCATCACGACCATCCAGATCACCAGGCGATTGAGGGGTTCACTTCCCTGTCGTTTGCAGCAGAGGGCCCCTTTGCCCTGCGCAAATTCCAAAACTTCCTCGACAACCAGCTGCCTGGCTCGGTTTTCAGGGCAAAAGGCATCCTCTGGTTCAACGAAAGTGAGCGGCGCCACGTGTTTCACCTGGCCGGCAAACGCTTTTCGATCGACGATTCCGATTGGCCCAGCCAGGAGCGCAAAAACCAAATCGTTTTAATCGGCAAAAAGCTGGATCACGCCAAGTTGCGCCAGCAACTGCAAGCCTGCGTGGCCAAAAATGCCGGCAAGGGGTTCAGCTAAAGGGGAACGGTTGCTACACCACTTCAGTCGAAACCGACTAGATTTGTCACATCTCGCAGGTAAGTCATGGCCGAACTGCTCCTATTCACCGGGGTTTTGGCTGTGCTGGCCCTGGCCTTCCTGCTCACCGCCGACTCCGACGACGACAATGGCGGCGGCGGCCTGATGCAGCCGGTGCTGGTGCCAGTTCGAGTGCGCCAGAACCGCTAGACCTTCCAGGCCCCTAGCCAGCAGCGCAATCTGGGCAAAGGGCTCGCACGTTTAGAACACACTCCAGTAGGCGAAAACCATGGCTGCCGGCAGCCTGTTCGCCAGCTGCCAAAACCTCAGCGTTTTCAAATTCCTCAGTGCGACCGCAGCGAACGCACACCAGGTGGTGGTGGTCGCGGTGGGCATCGCTTGCCAATTCAAAACGGCGGCCGCCCTCGGGGAGCTCCAATTCCTGGAGCAGGCCCATGCCGCTCAGCAAACGCAGGGTGCGATAAACCGTTGCCAGCGAAACCCTCTCCTCGCTGCGCAGCAAACGTTGGTGCACCTCCTCCGCACCGAGATGGCTACCTTCGCCGATTCGCTCAAAAAGCTCGAGCACCTTTTGGCGCTGGGGGGTTAGGCGCTGGCCGCGGTCATGCAGGCTGGAGCGCAGTCCCGTGGTGCTGCCGACTGGGCTGGCTGGCGAAGGCACGGCACTGGGCTGGGCTGGAACTTCTCAACAATAGGCACAGTTGCGAATAAACGCCACCGCCTCCACCGACTCCTCAGTCTTTACCGCCTGCACCGTCTTCACGTAGGAAACCGTGGAAAAAAGGTGGTTGATTTTTGGCGAATTAGTGCTTTTTCTCAACCTTTAGGGAGAGCAGGAAACTACTCAGGGCAAGCGCCAACACACAAAGGCAGAAATAGGCCAGTGTTTGCACATCTTTAACCTCAATCGAAAGCATGGCCTTGAAAGCCGACACAATCAACGCCACGATCAACACCTTGACCAGCTTTTCCTTGAGCTGATCGAGATTCTTGATATCTAGTAGACCCGAACCATCGGCATGGTTGGTCTCCTCGCGATAGGCATCTAGCGGCGAAAGCAGCAATTCATAGAGTCCATAGCCGAATATCAACAAAGCAACCCCAATCAGATAAAAATCAATGCCAGAAACCATCCCAGCCAAAGCCTTGTAGTAAGAGATTTCTGCATGGCCTCCCGGCTTTTCAAAGTAAACACCGATCGAATAAAAAATCTCACGGGTGCCTATGGCAAAGGTCAGCAGGGTGCTGAGCAGGCTCATCAACACCGGCACAATTGCAATCAGCCGAAACCGCCAAATCATGCGTTCTAGGCGCAATTCGAGTTGCTTGGCAAGCCTGGAGCGCCTGGGGACCTGGGGAACTTCCTGCATCGGAAAATCAACTTCTTTCTGCAGCATAGCTGCTAATTCAACCGCGCCCAAACAAATAACCGAGCTAATCAGCCATCACAAGGGCACCTCAAATAAATTGGGATTTATTAATTTGACGGCACAAATTTTGCAATGACCGGCTTTAGCTTCGATCCACACCAGAACTCCCACCATTGATCCTGGCTGCATCAAGGCGGGCAGTGGAGGCCGCCAGTAAATCTGCCAGGCTCACCACCAGCCGGTAGCTGATGGCGATGGCCAGGATCGGGGCTTCTGGCACGGCAAAGCCCAGCCTCAGCAGCAACACGGCCTCAAAAACCCCCAGCCCCCCCGGGGCCCCTGGCACCACCAGGCCGGCGGTCCAGGCCAGGGCGAAGCCCGCCAACCAGCCGGTCCACTCCAGGGACCACTGCAAATCAAAGGCCAGCACGCAGCAGGCAAAGCCCGCAAAGCGCAGCAGGACAAAACCCAGTTGGGCCAGCAGCAGGGGCCAGGGGTAGCTGGGCAGGCGGGGAGATTGGTCCACCAGGCCCTGCCAATTTTCCAATGCCAGCTCAGGAGCCCGGCGCCTTTCCAGCCACGCCAACAGGGGATTCAGCCAGCGGGGCAAGAGCAGCAGCAGGGGCAGTAGGCAGAGCAGGCCCAAGCCCCCCTGCAAACCACCCAAGGCCACCAGGGCCAGGGCCGTAACAGCGGCAACCAGGGGATCGAGCAACACGGCCAACAGGGCCACGCCCCCCGATGCCGGCGTTGCCAAGGGGGCACCCACACTCCGCAAAAGGTTGACCCTGGCGCTGAGGTGCCAGATCCCGCCTGGCAAATACTTGCGCAGGTTGGTTTGTAGGTAGGCCAGCACCAGGGCCTGCCAGCGGGGGATCAGGCCCAACCACTGCAGCACCACACCCAGGGCCAGGCCATTGGCCACCAGGCTGAGCAGGCTGAGGCCCACCCCCAGCAACAACCACAGCCAACCCTGGGCATCAAGGCTCAACTGCAACAGCTGCTGCCCGTGGCCCACCAGGGCCGCCAGCAAAAAGCCAGCACTCAGCAGCGAAATCCACTTCTTCAGATCCAGCGCCGCAAGCTTCACAGCAGTCCCTCCACCGCCGCCCTGACCTGGTCGAGGGCAAGCCCCTGGCTTTCCGACAGGGCCACCAAGTCGGCATGTTCCGCCTTAGCTCGCCAACGGCCATCGGGCAGCAGGGCCTCCTTAATCCCCACCTCCCCCCAGGGGGTTTGCAGCCTGCGGCTGCGGCGGGGCAGCACCCAGCGGTTTTGGGTGCTCTCCCTTAGGCCCAGGCTGCTGCTGTGCTGCCACCAAAGCAGGCGCAGCTCAGCGGCCATTTCCGGTCGCACCAGGGCCGTCACCAGCTGGCCCGGCCGGCCCTTTTTCATCGCAATCGCCTGGCTAAAAACCTCCAGGGCGCCCGCCTGGCGCAACCTCTCGAGCAGATAGGCCAAATCCTCTGGGGTCGCATCGTCCACCTGGGCCTGCTGCACCACCAGGGTTTCCAGGCTGGGCTGGGCGCTATCGCCAGCTTCTCGCTGCCCCAGGAGTTGGGGCGGGGAGGCCAGGGTGATGCGCAACAGGTTCGGGCGGGGGGGCTGATCGGCACCTACGGCGAACTGACGACTACCCAAACCCACCCCAATCGAAGCCGGCACATGGTCGGGGGCCTGACTAAAGCTTTGAACCCAGCAGGCCACCAGCGCCAGCCCCGTGGGGGTGGTGAGTTCCCCCGCTGGATAGGAGCCACTGCTGGCCAAAGGCACCTTTTTGAGGCGGGCCAGCTCCAGTACGGCAGGGGCAGGCAGGGGCAGGATTCCATGGGCCGTTTGAACCGAGCCATGGCCGGCTGGAGGGGGGGTGCAAACAAGCCCGTCCACGCCGAAATGGATTAGGCCGGCGCACACCCCCACCACATCCACCAGGGAATCCACCGCTCCCACCTCGTGGAAATGCACCTTTTCTGGCTCGATGCCATGGACTGCCGCCTCCGCCGTGGCCAGCAGGCCAAAAACCTCGAGCACCTTGCTTTTCAGAAGCTCGGGCCAGGCTGCCTGCTGGATCTGCAGGCGTAGTTGGGACCAATGCCGGTGGGGTGGCTGCTGCTCGAGCGGGGTCACCTCCAGGTGCAAGCCCCGCAAACCGGCGCTCTGGCGCTCCTCCAGCCCGAGGCGATAGGCCCGCTCCAGCCCCAGGGCCGCCAGGGGTAGGTCCACCACCTGCTGCGGCAATCCGAGATCGAAAAGGGCCGCCAGCAACATGTTGCCGGCCAAGCCAGAGGGGCAATCAACTATGGCCAGCCGACTCATCGCTCCAACTCCGGCGGCTGGGAAGCAGGCATGGCAGCAGGCTGGGAACGCACTAGGCGGGGAGCCATCTGCAGCAGCAGTTCAGCCTCAGACTCCAGTTCGGCCTGGCGTTGCCCCAACCACTGCTCCACCTCCCGGCGGGCCCGGCGTTGCTCCAGTTGGGCCATCTGGGCATCCTTGCCGGAAAGGCCCCAAAGGCGGCCCAAAAGGGCCCGGTCATCGGCCCCGCCCAAGCTCTCGCCATAGACCAGCTGTTCGGCCACCATGCCCGCCTGCAGCACCCGACTCCAGCGACGCAACTCCGCTGGCGCCAACTTGGCGTGGGCCGGCGGCTCCAGCTGGGTGCAGCCATTGCTCTGCAGGCCTGCCTGAAGACAGGCCAGGCTGCCCACCAGCACCTGGGCCACCGGCATCTGCTCATGGCCCGCCACCAAAACATGGCCGGCTTCGTGGACCGCAATGCGGCGCAACCGGGCTTCCCCGCCAGGTAGGGCCTCGGCCAAGAGATGGCCGCCGCGGCCACCAAAACGGGCCGCATCCACGGTGAGGGCCGCCAAACCAAAGCCTGCAGCCAGGGCAATCCAGGCGGGTGATAGTCCGAGCAGGGGCCCAACCACCGCAACGCCTGTGACCCCAAAAACCACGAAGCCAGCCCCCAGCGGTTGTTTCATGCGAGTGGGCTAGGGCTGGTTTGCACCCGATCGCCTAGCGACTGGGCCTGGCAGTCTTGGTGGCACTTCTGGCACCACCGGCCGCAGGGGGACGTTTCTTGCCGCCCCGGTTGCCGCGCTGGGCCACCGGACCCACCACTTCACAGGCTTCCACCTGCAGAAATTCGCCCTGGCGGCGCACATTCAGATCCACGAAGTGGCGCAGGTGCTCCAGGGGCACATCGCCCTTCAACTGCAGCTTGAACGGCACGGGCCTACTGCCATCGGGCCGGGGCATTTGCCGCACCTTGATCACCAAATCGCCAGTTTCAGGGCGGGTGTAGATCAGCTCCCCGCGGATGGAGAGGTAATCGTCGCCCTCGGGGATTTGGTCACTCGCTTCCGCATCTGCCAGGGTGCTGGGCTCCCAAACGCCGACCATCTGTAGATGCAGGCCAGCCTCCTCACGGGAGCGGGGATATACGACCCAAAGATGGGGTTCCTCGAGATTGATGTGGCGCTTCATCAAGGTGAGGAGGCGTCCTAAGACCACGGCATCTATTTCACTGCCATCTGCGGTGCGAATCATCCCCCGGGTGAGCTGGGCCGGATCGGCAGGCACGTAAATCCCCCGCACCACGCCAATGGCCCGGTACTGCATCGGTTCGGTGACCGGGGAAATCGGATGGTGACGCATGGCTACCAGTGTAAGCGTCCAAATGTCAGTGGGCGCAAGGGCCACGGCGGCCAAGGCAAACTGGAGCCAGCTGCACACCCGCCACCGGATGGCCCCTGCCCCGTCCCACCTGAAGCGCTGGCTATTGCTTGGGGCTGGGTGCCTGGTGGGCCTGGGCCTGGTCGGGGGCTGGTGGCTTGGTCAACTGCAATCGCCCCCCGGCAGGGCCAGCCAACAGCAGGCCCTAGGGCGCCAGGTGGCCGATTTGCAGAGCCAGCTCGACCGCGGCAACGCCTCTGCCGCCGATCAGCAACGCCTGCTGGAGCTATTGATTGGCCTCAATCGCCAGGCGGAGGCCACCCTGCTGGCCGAGCGGCTGGCCGACCAACAACCGGAGCGGCCGGGCCTGCGGCTGGTGCTGGCGGAGCTGCGCCGCTCCCAAAACGATCGGGCAGGCGCTGAACGGGAAGTGCGCCAACTGCTCAACCAAGATCCCAACAACATCCAGGCCCTGCAGTTGATGGCCCTGCTGCAGGTGGAATCGGGCCGGGGGGTGCTGGCCATCAGCCAACTGCAGGCGGCCTTTGATGGGGCAAGCAAGCCCCAACTACAGCCCCAGGCCCTTGACCTGGGGCTGCTGCTGGCGAATGTGCTCGAACGCCAGGGCCAAGGGGGCCAGGCCCAGGCCCTGCTGGTCAAGCTGGCCGCCGCCTTCCCCAAGGATCCCCGCCCCCAACTGGCCATGGCCCTGCTGCTGCACCAACGGGGCGACAACAGCGGCGCCCAGAAGGCCCTAGAGCTGGCCCGTCAAAGGGTGCCGGCCAAAAACCAGGCGGCCTGGAACGGGTTGGCCACGGCCTGGGGCCTGGAGGGCCTGGCTGCTGGAGGGCCTGGAGCTAAGGCGCCTTCACCTGGGCTGAACCCGCCTTCGGGGCAGGGGTTGCCGGGGCGTCAAAACCCTTGAGGGCCGCATCCACCGCATCGGACGGGTTGGTGGCCTCATCCATGGCACTGTTTTTGCGCAACTTGTTCATCAGGTCAATGGGATTGGCCGTGTTGAAGATGTTGGTGTCCTGGGATTTGCCGGAGCCGTAATCGAGCTCCCGCTGCATCTGGGGGCTGGAGTAGGTCTGGCCGGAGCCCGAAGCTGGCTGGCCCAAAGCCGACTGGGCCGTGGCCAAACCAAACCCCATCAAGGTGCCCACGCCAAGCACCAGAAACGATCTACCCATTTGGCACCCTTCCATGGCAGCACCCCCACTTATGGGCCGATGCTAGGGGACCCCACGGGACCCGACAGTTCCGTTTATTTGTTTTTTCGATGCGGATTGCCACCTGGAACGTCAATTCAGTTCGCACCCGCCTTGACCAGGTGGTGGCCTGGCTCGGGCAGGAAAGCCCCGATGTGCTCTGCCTTCAGGAAACCAAGGTGACCGATGAGCTGTTCCCCCGCAGTGCCTTTGAAGACCTCGGCTACCAGCTGGCGATCAGTGGCCAGAAGGCCTACAACGGCGTCGCCATGCTCAGCCTCTCTCCCCTGGAGGATGTGCAAATCGGCTTCGATGCCCTGCTGAGCGGTGATCCCGGGGCAGCCCAACTGAGCGAACAGAAGCGGGTGATCAGCGCCCTGGTGGAAGGGGTCAGGGTGCTCAATCTCTATGTGCCAAACGGTTCAGCCCTCAATTCGGAGAAATACCCCTACAAACTGGAATGGCTGGGCTGTCTGAAGCGTTATCTGGCAATCCAGGGCGACCAGGGCGACCCCCTCTGCATGGTGGGCGACTTCAACATTGGCCCTGAGGCGCGGGATCTGCCGGACCCAGGCCGCCAAACCGGCGGCATCATGGCCAGCACCCCTGAGCGCGAGGCCCTGCGCGAGGCCCTCGGGGAAAACCTCAGCGACGTGTTTCGAGTCTTCGAACCGGACACTGGCCACTGGAGCTGGTGGGATTACCGCTCCGGCGCCTGGGACCGCGACAGGGGCTGGCGGATCGATCACATCTATCTGAGCGAAGAGCTGCTCGACTGCGCCACTGGCTGCGTGATCCACAAGGCCACCCGAGGCAACATCCAACCCAGTGACCATGCCCCGGTCGTGGTCAATCTGGCCTGGCCGCCAGAGGAATAAAAATCAAAAAACCTCTGCCCCTGCCGGCAGGCGTACCCCCTCGGCCGCCAACACCTCGACCCGCCTGGCCGATTCGGCGCAGCTGCGGGGGGTGGGGAAGATCTTGCCCGGATTCGCCCTGCGCAGCGGATCAAAGGCCTGACGCACCAACTGCATGGTGGCCAGGTCGTCGCTGCTGTACATCCAATCGAGGTAGCAACGCTTATCGGAGCCCACCCCGTGCTCACCGGTGATGCTGCCGCCGGCATCGACGCACAGGCGCAGGATTGCGCCACCGAGTTCTTGGACCCGCTCCTTGATCCCCGGCTCATTGGCCCGATAGAGGATCAGGGGGTGGAGATTGCCATCTCCGGCATGGAACACATTCGCTACGGGCAGGCCATGGCTTTGGCTGAGCTGCTCGATCGCCGCCAACACCTGGGGCAGGGCGCTGCGGGGGACGACACCGTCCTGGAGGTAGTAATTGGGGTAGCTGCGGCCCAGGGCGGAAATCGCCGACTTCCGGCCCTTCCAGAGCAAATCCCGTTCGGCCTGATCCCAGGCCTGCCGCACCGAGCGGGCCCCCGCCTGGCGGCAAAAATCGGTGGCCAGCTCAACTGCTGCGGCCACCTCCCGCTCCTGACCATCGAGCTCGATCAACAGCACAGCCGCCGCATCGGCCGGGTATTCCTCGATCCCAAAGGCGTTGTTCACGGCCTCCAGGCAGAGGCGATCCATCATTTCCATGCCGGCCGGCAGCACCCCTGCCGCCGTAACCAGCCGCACGGCCTCACCGGCGGCTTCCATCGAGCTGAAATCGGCCAGGAGCACGGCCACGCTCTGGGGCTTGCGCAGCAACCTCAAGGTGATGGCCGTAGCCACACCCAGGGTGCCCTCACTACCGACAAAAGCTCCCCGTAAATCAAGCTCTGGGGCCTCATCGAGCTCGCTGCCCAGCTGGATCACGCTGCCATCGGGCAAAACCACTTCCATCGCCAAGACGTGGTTGCTGGTGACTCCGTATTTGAGGCAGTGCACCCCCCCGGAGTTTTCGGCGATGTTGCCGCCGATGCTGCAGGCCACCTGGCTGGAGGGATCGGGGGCGTAATAAAAGCCATCGCCCGCCACGGCCCGGGTTACCGAGTTGTTGATCACCCCTGGCTGCACGGTGATGCGTCGATTGGGCAGGTCGATTGCCAGCACCCGGCGCATGCGGCTGGTGGCGATCACCAGGCATTCGGTTTCGGCCACGGCCCCACCGGAAAGGCCCGTGCCACTGCCCCGGGCCACAAAGGGCACCCCCTCGCGATGGCAGAGCCCCAGCACCGCTGACACCTCAGCTGTGGTTTCTGGCAAAACCACCAGGGGCGGCTGGTGACGGCTAAGGGTCAGGCCGTCGCAGTCGTAGGAAAGCAGCTCCTGCCTGGCTGACACCACTGCCCTCTGGGGCAGCAGTTGGCGCAGTTGGCGTTCTAGAGCTGGCCAATTAATGCCCAATTGTTCTCGCCCCAACCCGCCAATTTTGGTGGGCTCAACTCGGGATCAACCTAACTAGTAACCGTTATTGCCGGTTCTGGGTCAAGATGGGCGGCGGTCTTTCGCTGGCTTTCCCCCTTGACCTCGGCTCCCGTGTCGGCTGCTGCCTTGAACACCTCCCGTTCCCAGGAACTCTTCAGTGCCGCCCAAAAGCTGATGCCAGGTGGCGTCAGCTCACCGGTGCGGGCGTTCAAGTCGGTTGGGGGCCAACCCCTGATCTTCGATCGGGTCAAAGGCGCCTACGCCTGGGATGTGGACGGCAACCGCTTCATCGATTACATCGGCAGCTGGGGGCCCGCCATCTGCGGCCATAGCCACCCAGAGGTGTTGGCGGCCCTCCATGAAGCCCTCGATAGGGGCACCAGCTTTGGGGCCCCCTGCGCCCTGGAAAACACCCTCGCCGAGATGGTTATCGAGGCGGTGCCCTCGGTGGAAATGGTGCGCTTCGTCAACAGCGGCACCGAGGCATGCATGTCGGTGCTGAGGCTGATGCGGGCCTTCACCGGCCGCGAAAAGATCATCAAATTTGAAGGCTGTTACCACGGCCATGCCGACATGTTTTTGGTGAAGGCGGGCTCTGGGGTTGCCACCCTCGGGCTGCCCGACTCCCCCGGCGTGCCCCGCAGCACCGCCGCCAGCACCCTCACCGCCCCCTACAACGACCTAGAGGCCGTCAAACAGCTTTTCGCGGAGAACCCCGGCGAAATAGCCGGCGTAATCCTGGAGCCCGTGGTGGGCAACGCCGGATTCATCACCCCCGAACCTGGCTTCCTGGAGGGCATCCGCGAACTGACCAAGGAGCACGGTGCCCTTTTGGTGTTCGACGAAGTGATGACCGGCTTCCGGATCAGCTACGGCGGCGCCCAGGCCAAATTCGGCGTCACCCCGGACCTCACCACCATGGGCAAGGTGATTGGCGGAGGTTTGCCGGTGGGGGCCTATGGCGGCCGGGCCGACATCATGGCGATGGTGGCTCCCGCGGGCCCGATGTATCAAGCCGGCACCCTCAGCGGCAATCCCCTGGCCATGACCGCCGGGATCAAGACCCTGGAGCTGCTGAAGCAGCCCGGCACCTACGACCGGCTAGAGGCCATCACCAAGCGCCTCAGTGATGGCATCCAGGAAGCGGCCAAGGCCGCTGGTCTGCCCATCTGCGGTGGTTCGATCAGCGCCATGTTTGGCTTTTTTCTCTGCGAAGGCCCGGTGCACAACTTCGAACAGGCGAAGGCCGCCGACACGGTGCGCTTCGGCAAGCTCCATCGGGCCATGCTCGAGCGGGGTGTCTACCTGGCCCCGAGTGCCTTCGAGGCGGGCTTCACCTCCCTGGCCCACTCCGACGCCGACATCGACGCCACCCTGGCGGCCTTCCGCGAGAGTTTCGCTGCCATCGCCTGATGGGGCGCAGCTTCAGGCCAAAGCTGATTGCGTTGCTGGCGGCTACGGCCCTGCTCGCCGGCTGCAGCAATAGGTCTGCGGATGGGCCCGTAAACCTCACTAAGGGCATACCGGTGGGGGCTGTTTTGGCGCTCACCGGCAATGCCAATGTCTATGGCCAAGACCAAAAAATCGGCATCGACCTCGCCCTTGCCCAACTCAACGGCCAAGCAATCTCCCTGCAGATCGAAGACAGCGGCAGTGATGAGCCTGGCGCCAACGCCGCCTTCAATCTCCAAATCAATCGGGGCGTGTTGGCCCTGATTGGCCCCACCCTCTCCCAACAAGCTTTTTCAGCAGACCCCATTGCCCAGCGGCGCGGGGTACCTGTGGTGGCCCCGTCGAACACCGCCACCGGCATACCTGAAATCGGCCATTTCATTAGCCGTGTTTCTGCCCAAAGCTCCGTAATTGCGCCGCTCTCAATTGCCAAGGCCCTGCAAATCAATCCCGCCATTAGGCGAGCGGCAGTTTTCTATGCCCAGGACGATGCCTACAGCACCGCTGAGACGGTGATTTTCCAGAAGGCGCTAACCAACAAGGGCCTGAAACCGGTGACGGTGCAGCGCACCCAGCTGAACGATCAAGACTTCCAAAATCAGATCACCTCTGCCCTCAGCAAGAAACCGGATCTGATTGTGTTGAGCCTCCAAGCCGTAGATGGGGGCAACATGGTGCGCCAGTTGAGGGAGCTGGGCTATCGCGGCATGATCGTGGTGGGCAACGGCATGAATACACCAAACATCTACCCGATCTGCCAAAAGTATTGCGACGGCATCCTGATAGCCCAAGCCTATAGCCCCGAACTGAAGAATCCTGCCAATCAGGTATTCCTTGCCGCCTTTGCTAAGGCCCAAAGCCGCAACCCCAATGCCAGCACGATTCCACCCCAACTAACCGCCCAGGCCTATACCGCCATGCAGGTAATCGGCGAAGCCCTGCGCCGACTTGACACCCAAAAACCACTCAAATCCCTAACAGTGGCAGCAGCCCGCAAGGCCCTGATGGATGAAATCCTGGGCGGCACCTACCAGACCCCCCTAGGCACAATCAGCTTCACCCCCATTGGTGAGGTGGTGCAAAAAGAATTCTTTGTGGCCCAGGTGCGCATGAACCCCGGCGGCCGCAGCGGTCGATTTGCCCTACTTCCCTGATCTGATGGCTGCCCTGAACTTATGGCTCCCCTGAACTTATGGCTCCCCTGAACTGATGGATCTCTTGCGTCGCGTCCAGAAAGCTTTGGCCCTGGTGGGTCTTGGTGCCGCCCTTGCCAGCTGCAGCAGCAACCGCAGCGACCAACTTCGCCTGGGCGCCGGCATCGCCCTCACCGGCAATGCCGGTCTGCTGGGCCAGGACGCCCGCACCGGCTTGGATCTGGCGAAGCTGCAGTTTGCCCAGCTACAGCCGAGGTTGGAGCTGGAACTGGAAGACACCGGCAGCGATGAAGTGGGAGCCACAGTTGCCTTTCGCCGCCTGATCAACGCCAAACCAGTGGCAATCCTGGGGCCATCCCTTTCCCAGCAGGGCTTTGCCGTGATGCCCATGGCCGACCGGGCCGGGATTCCGGTGATCGGGGTTTCCACCACGGCCCCAGGCATCCCCCAGCTCGGCCCCTTTGTGGCCCGTGTGGCCTCACCGGTGACGGTGGTGGCTCCGCGGTCCCTGGCCAAGGCATTGCAACTCAACCCGGGCATCCGTCGGGTTGCGGTGTTCTTCGCCCAAGACGACGTCTTCTGCACCTCGGAAACGCAGATTTTCCAGCAGGCGATCCGCGCCAAGGGCCTGGATCTGGTGGCGGTGCAGCGCACCTCCGTGGCCGACACCGATTTCCAAATCCCAATCACCAATGTGCTGCGCAGCAGGCCCCAACTGGTGGTGATCTCGGCGCTGGTGGCCGACGGCGGCAACCTGGTGCGCCAATTGCGGGAACTCGGCTATCAGGGACAAATCGTGGCCGGAAATGGGCTCAACACCCCAAACATCTACCCCGTTTGCCAGAAGCATTGCGATGGAATGCTGATCACCCAGGCCTATAACCCCAGCCTCGACAACGCCAGCAACCGCGACCTTTTAAAGCTGTTCCGCCGGGGCCGCCCCGCCGATGCCGTGCCACCCCAGGTGACGGCCCAGGCCTACACCGGCTACCAGGTGGTGCACGAAGCCCTGGCGAAGCTCAAGGGCACCCTGCCCAAGGGCCAGAGCCTCACTTCCCTGCCGCTGGCCGACCTACGCCAGCGCCTGCTCAAGACCCTGCTGGCGGGCACCTACCAAACCCCCCTGGGGGAGCTGCGCTTCTCGCCGGAGGGGGAGGTGGTGCAGCGCGACTTCAGCGTGGCGCGGGTGAGCATGGATGCCGATGGCCGCAGTGGTCGCTTCGTGCTGCAGCCCTAAACCATGCAAGACCTGGTGCAATTGCTACTTAACGGCCTCTCCACCGGAGCGGTCTATGCCCTGTTTGCCCTGGGCTACACCCTGGTGTTTTCAGTGCTGGGGGTGATCAACTTCGCCCATGGGGCCGTGTTCACCCTGGGGGCCTACTTCACCTACTTCCTGATCGGTGGTGGCGCCGGGGCCAACGGACTGTTGGCCGGCCTGCAACTTCCCTTTGCCCTGCCCTTCTGGCTTGCCCTGCCCTTGGCGGGCTTGATGGCGGCGGCCGTGGCCCTGGTGATAGAGCGCATCGCCTTCCGCCCCCTGCGGGCCCAGGGAGCCGACCCCCTGCTGGCCCTGATCACCAGCCTGGGGGCTGGGGTGGTGCTCGTGAACCTGATCCAGCTGCTGGTGGGGGCCGAGAGCTATGCCATCCCCACCGGAAGCCTGGGGAACCTGCCGGCGGCGATTCAGCTGCTGGGCGCCCAGGTACGCACGGTCCAACTGCTGTTGCTGGCCGTGGCAGCTGGCCTGGTGGTGGTTCTGAGCATTTGGATCGATGGGAGCCGCAGCGGCAAGGCGCTCCGGGCCGTTTCCGAGGATCCAATCACCGCCCAGCTACTGGGTATTCCCAGCGGCCGCATGATCCAAATCGCCTTTGGCCTCAGCGGTTTCCTGGCGGGCATTGCCGGCGGCCTGGTGGGGCTGAGTGTCAGCATCGCCGGCCCCTATTTCGGCATTGGCTATGGCCTCAAGGGCCTGGGGGTTTTGGTACTTGGCGGCCTAGGCAGCGTGCCCGGGGCGGTGCTGGGGGGCCTAATCATTGGCCTGGCAGAGGCCTGCGTGCCTGCGGACCTATCTGGCTATCGCGATGTTGTGGCCTACGGCTTTCTGTTTGTGATGCTGCTGGTGCGGCCCCAGGGTCTGCTGGGCAAGGTTCTGCCCACCAAGGTTTGAGGAGGAATGGAAACAAGCCTGTTTGTACAGATGCTGATTGGGGCCCTGCTCGGGCTTTCGGTCTATCTGCCCCTGCGCTGCGGCCAGCTTTCCCTGGCCACCCCGGGCTTCTATGCGATCGGCGGCACCACGGCGGCCCTGCTCTCCACCCGGGTGGGCGCCCTTGGCGGCAGCGATCCCACCTATCCGATCAGCTCTGTGATGTTGGAGATGCTGCTGGCTGGCCTGCTCTGCGGGTTGCTGGCGACCGGCATCGGCAAGGTGGTGTTGCGGCTCCGGGGGGTGTACCTGGCAATCGCCACCATTGCCCTGGTTGAAATTTTGCGGGTCACCACCCTCAACCAGGAGTCGCTGGGGGGAGCGGTTGGAATCTTCGGCATCCCCCAGCCCTTCAACGATCCCGCCGGCTATGCGGTTTTCAGCCTGGCCGTGCTGGCACTGGTCTGCTGGCTGTGCGATCGGCTGGAGCGCAATCGCCTCGGTCGGGCCATGGCAGCCATCCGCGACGACGAATTGGCCGCCGCCTGCCAGGGCATAGATACGGAACGGGCCAAATTGGTGGCCTTCGTGCTCAGTGCGGTGGTGGCGGCCCTCACGGGCGTCATCAGCGCCCACTTCCTCAACAGCTGGAATGCACGGCTTGGCAACTTTGACGCCAGCATCACCACCCTCGCCTTTGTGGTCTTTGGTGGCTCACGCACCTGGGCCGGGCCGGTGCTGGGGGGGCTGGTGCTCACCGCCCTGCCCGAACTCCTGCGACCGGTCGGTGACCTGCGTCTAATCGTTTTTGGCCTGGTGATCCTGGTGGGCCCCTTACTGCTGCCCCAGGGGTTAATTAATCCGGCCCTGTTGGGTTGGCTAAGGGGGAATCTTCCTAAAAGATGAGCTCCCCACCCCTGCTCGAAACCCGCAATCTGGGGGTGCGCTTCGGCGGCATCCAGGCCCTCAAAGGCATCAACCTGCAGATCAATAGCGGCGAGATTTTCGGGCTCCTGGGGCCAAACGGCGCCGGTAAAACCACCCTTTTCAATTTGATCTCAAGGGTCACTGAGGCCAGCGAGGGTGAGTTGCTCTGGCGAGGCGGCCAAATCAACGGCCTTGATGCCAGCCGCATTGCCCGGCTGGGGATCGCCCGCACCTTTCAAAACCTGCGGCTGTTCCAGTCGATGAGTTGCCGCGAAAACGTAATGGTGGGGCTCCACCGCCACGACCTCGTGCCCTGGGGGGCAGCCCTGCTGGGCACGGGCCTGGCGCGGCAAAAGCAGGGGGAGCTGGTGGAGCGGGCCCAGGGCCTCCTGGAGTTGCTGGAGATCGGCCAGCTGGGCGAACAAAATGCCGCCTCCCTCGCCTACGGCGACCGCCGCCGCCTTGAGATCGCCAGGGCCCTGGCCAGCTCGCCGGAGCTGCTGCTGCTCGACGAACCGGCCGCCGGCATGAACGCCAATGAGAAGGATGGGTTGAGCGACCTAATCAGGCAGATACGGGAGCAGTTCAACCTCACGGTGTTGATCATTGAGCACCACGTGCCTTTGATGCTGGGGCTATGCGACCGGCTGGCGGTACTGAATTTCGGCTGCCGCATTGCCCTCGGCACCCCAGAACAGGTACGCCAAGATCCCGCCGTGATTGAGGCCTACCTGGGGGGGCAGCCATGACAGCGGCATTGCTGGAGCTGGAAGGCCTAACGGTTCGCTATGGCGGCATCACCGCCCTGCATGGCATCGACCTAAGGGTCAGGCAAGGCGAATTGGTGACCCTGCTCGGTGCAAACGGCGCTGGTAAAAGCACCACCCTGAAGGCCATTTCCCAGCTGGTGGGGGCCGCCTCTGGCGCGATTCGCTGGCACGGTGGCTGCATCAACGGCATCAGCACCGAGCGCACCGTCAAGCTCGGCATAGGCCATTGCCCCGAGGGTCGCCGGGTGCTGGCCCGCCAGAGCATCGCCGACAACCTCGAATTGGGGGCCTGGCTGCGGCGCGACAAAGCAGGTATCCGAGCCGACTTCGAACGCAGCTACAGCCTGTTCCCGCGGCTGGGGGAACGGCGCAACCAACTGGCCGGCTCACTTTCAGGTGGGGAGCAACAGATGCTGGCGATCTGCCGGGCCCTGATGGGGCGCCCCTCCCTGTTGCTTCTCGATGAACCGAGCCTGGGCCTGGCTCCAAAGCTGGTGGCAGAGGTGATGCAGGCCCTGAGGGCCCTGCATGCCGATGGCCTAACGATCCTGCTGGTGGAGCAAAACGCCAATGCTGCCCTGGCCATTGCCGATCGGGGCTACGTGCTGGAATCGGGCCGCATCAGCCTGGAAGGCTCCGCAACAGACCTAAAAAACAACGCAGCCTTGCAGGCCTCCTACCTAGGCAAGTAGGCCTTGGTGGGTAAACAGGCCTTACTCAGTCCTTATCGGTGGCGCCGAAGGCATGCATCAGGGCATCTCCCCAGCTGTTGATGCCGGAAAGTTCGTGGTCATGGGCATCGGCGATGGCCCTGGCGTGCTCCCGCAACAGCACGGTTTTGTTCAAGTCGTGGCCGTGGTCGGCGGCGATCGCAACGATGTCGTCCACACCGGTCGCGGCATGGAGCTTGCTGCGTAGGGCTTCGTCGCCGGAAACACGGTCAACAAAGGCCTTTATCGACGCAACCGACATGGCAGCAAATGAATTGGGTTCCCAGTCTTAGCAGGCACCAGGCGGGCTAAGGCAGGCAAAGCCAGATACCTTGTGCAAACGAACCGAATAACGATGGCGCCCGAACGCTTCTTCCTGGAGCTAGATCCCCCCGACACCAGCCTCAAATCCCTGCCCCACGTTGTGATTGTGGGCGGTGGCTTTGGGGGTCTGAAGGCCTGCCATGCCCTTATCGGCAAGCCGGTGCGGGTCACCCTGATCGACAAGCGCAATTTCAACCTGTTCCAGCCCCTCCTCTACCAGGTGGCATCTGGGCTGGTGGCAGAAGCGGATGTGGCAAGCCCCCTACGCCAAATGGTGGGTCAAGCGCCAAACGTGCAGATCCTGCTTGGGGAGGTGGCCGAAATTGATGCCAAAGCCAAGGAAATTGTCTTTAACAACCGACGCTTCGGCTACGACCACCTAATCCTTGCCACGGGCTCCGGCAGCAGCTACTTCGGCAAGGAAGAGTGGCGATCCCTAGCTCCCCCGATGAAGATCCTGGAGCACGCAGATGAAATCAGGCGCCGGGTTCTGACAGCCCTTGAAGAAGCGGAGCAGACACCGGATCCGGAACGCCGCCAGTTTCTCCAATCTGTGGTGGTGGTGGGAGGGGGTCCTACTGGCTGTGAACTGGCCGGATCCCTCAATGAATTGATGAAGCACGCCCTGGGCAGGGATTTCAAACAATTAAACCCCGAGCTCTGCAAGGTGACCCTGGTAGACCCAGGCGATCGGCTGCTGCGGGCCATGGCTCCAGCCATCTCCAAATCGGCGGAGTCCTATTTCAAATCGGCGGGGGTGGACCTACTTCTAGGTGGCAGGGTTAAGGAAATAAGCGAAGGGAAAGTGGTACTTACGACCAGTGGGGGAGAGCAAACCCTGGAAGCGGCCACAATCTGCTGGACAGCAGGGGTTAAGCCATCCCACCTGGGCAAGGTGTTGGCCGATGCCACCGGCTGCGCCATAGATAAGGGGGGAAGAGTAATCGTCAAACCAGACTTCTCCATCGCCCAATTCCCAGAAATTCGGGTCATTGGCGATCTCTGCTCCTATAGCCACACCGCCGATGGCAAACCCCTGCCTGGAATGGCCGGACCAGCCGTGCAAATGGGCGGCTGGGTGGCAGCAGACATAGTTGCAAACCTGGCAAACGAGCAACACAAAGCATTTAGTTGGTTTGATTTCGGCAGCATGGCCGTAATAGGACCATTGCATGCGGTGGCTGATCTGCGGGGCCTCAAATTCACGGGCCTAATCGGCTGGCTGATGTGGGCCGTAGCCCACCTTGCCTTCATGCCAGCCAATGAGAATCGAATCGCCCTGCTGAGCAAATGGCTATGGGCAATAGCAACCCGTGAGCGGGCTGCAATGCTAATTATTGGGCGTCCAAATCAACATATGGAAGTGGAAGTGGGCCTGCCGGAAGGGGCTACGAGTCCTTAGGTTTTTCATTATGGTTCTCCCTGTCAGCCTCAGCAATCTCTTCAGTTTGAACCGTATAGCGGCTAATCAGCAAGCCCATTACTATGGCCAGATAGAGCGGACCACACACACTTAGGGCCACACTTGCCATCTGGGAAGTTGTGGTACCTGGAACTATGTCGCCATAGCCGACCGTGGTAAGACTCACAAAAGCAAAATAATATATACGCGAGTAGTCATAAGACCAAGCCGCAAGCTGGGAGCCTGCACCAGACAGATCAGCCAAATAAAGGCTTCCACGAGCAGCATCAACGTTAATAAAACTACCTGGCACAACAGTTTCCATAACACTAAAGATAATTCCCCCACAAAGCCCCAACAGGAGGTAGCCAGCCACTGCACCAACTATGACATCACCGCCTATGAAAGTTTCCTGGGACAGGCAAGATAAAAGCCTCTTAAGACTCCAGAACAAAAAGCAGCTAAGGCTCAAAAGAAATGGCAAGCCACTTAAAAAGTGAAGCGACTGAGGCGAAATCAACCAAATCAGTTGAAAAAGAAACGACGCTAGGCCAAGTAGCCGATAGTAACGGTCAAACCAAAAAGGCCTTCGCTGTCCACGCAGAGGCTTTCCCAGCTCAACCGCCAGCAAAGCTACAAGGGCTAAGGAAACAAAGCTAGTAACTCTACGAAAAGGAAATGGCAGCGCAATCGCCACCATTTCCAACAGGGAAAGAAAAAATAGTCGGCGATAAAAGCGATGATGGAGCTTCACCACTACACCAGCCAACTAACTAACTAAAGCCCAGGGCTGCTCTGCATAATCCCACCATCGGCAAAGATGGAGGTGGCTGTGATATAGCTCGCAGCATCACTGGCCAAAAATGCCACAACCTTGGCTATTTCCTCAGGCTGGGCCATCCTGCCCATGGGGATGGCGGCATTCAACTTAGCCAGCAACTCAGGATTATTCATGGTCGAATCGTTGATCGGGGTGGCAACGGCACCGGGCCCCACATTGACAATGGTGACACCTTTAGAAGCAAGCTCCACACCGGCAGTGCGAGTGAGCATGCGCACACCACCCTTGGCTACGCAGTAGGGGGTGTTATTGGGCATGGGCCAATCCTCATGCACTGATGAGATATTGATGATTCTCCCACCGCTGCCCTGGGCAATCATTTGCTTTGCCGCGTACTGGGTAGCGAAAAATACACCCCGCAGGTTGACGTTCAAAACCTTGTCGAAATCATCGGGGGTGGTGTCGAGAATGGAAGTCCGGGTTTCGATACCAGCGTTATTAACCATCACATCAAGTCGGCCAAACTTTGCAACCGTCGAATCGATCAAGCGCTGCAGATCGTCGAGCTTGCCGACATCGGCCTGCACCCCAAAACTGCAGCCGCCATATTCACCAATTTCCCGCTCGATCGCCTCGGTAGCCTCGGGATGGGAACGGTAATCAATTACGACCTTGGCGCCAAGATGGGCCAAGCACTCAACGATTGATTTACCGATGCCGCTGTTGCCACCAGTAACGATTGCCACCTTGCCCTGGAGAAAGCTGGACAGCGCCATACCAGCGAAGGGATTGGTCGAAGACATGGAGGGAATCAAGATAATACTCAGAGGAATCATAGACAAACGGGTCGATTTGGTCAGCAATAGCAAGAGATCATGCTGGCATTTCAAAACAAAAGCAAAGCTATGCCTGCGGAGAAGATGGCAAAACGCTCAAAGGAGACTAAATTGAAAAAAGTGAGTCCCAAACACATGACGCCTATTCCCAAGCCTAGTAGCGGACAGCTAGCCAAAGGTGCGATATTTATTGTGCTGGCCTTCCTGGCCAACACGGTGCAGAGCGTGCTAGGCAAACAGATAGGAACCCAGTTAAGCGTTGAGCTATTTACCTGGGCAACCTTTCTAAGTGCCCTGATTTTCGTAACACCAATAATGGTGATTCGAAAGTTTCAAGATCTGCACACCTCAGTCGCCCCGTATCACCTGCTGAGAGGAGCCACTGGCATTGCAGGCTTCTTTCTATTTATTACATCTGCCCAACTAACAAGCCTCGTGGATGCAAATGTGTTACTAAATACCACACCAATATTCATCCCAATCCTAGCCTTACTGGTACTCAAGCAAAACATTCAAAAGTCGTTATGGCTTGCCATAGGGCTTGGCTTTGCAGGAATGGTAATAATAGTCAAACCTGATTCTTCATTATTTACAAACCCAGGCAACATAATTGCTCTTGCCGCAGGCTTAATGACAGCCATTGAATTTTTGACGGTAAAAAAGCTAGACAACAGTGAATCGGCAATTACGCAAATATTCTATTTCCTATTATTTGGATCAGTATGCTCAACAATTCTATCTATAGGCAAATTTAAGGCAATAGCGGGCCATGACCTGCACATGGTAATCGCAACAGGGGCGTGCCTAGTTCTATTTCAATTCCTTCTAATTAAAGCATATCAATATGCCAAGCCACATGAGATAGGCGCTTTTCAATATAGCTCCATTATATTTGCCGCCCTATTTGGAATATTTATATTCAACGAGCCCATAGGGATGGAAACCTACGTAGGCTCTGCATTTATTTGTATTGGCGGAGCAATGAGCATAGGTGCAAGAAAGGATGACCCGGGGGAAATAACAAGTTAAAAAAACTCGACTAGAAACCACATCAAAAACAGAGCAATCCTAGATGGCCATCAAGAAAATCGTTTCAGTAGTCCAGCCATGTGATAATGGAAGAGCTATTTCTGAATGGTACTGCAAAGAACTAGGATTTAAGCCTGAATCACAAATCAACAATAGTGAAAACTGTCTCTCACAGCTAATTGGTGGGCAGCAAGAAATAACTATAAAGCGGTTTGTATTACGCCTTGGCGATGAAAAACTTGAACTATGGGAGCAAACTTCACCTCAAAGCAACATACCAATACCTCATGATTCTGCCAGCAACGACCTGTGGTTTCAGCACATTTGTATCGTCACACAAAATATAGAGAAAAGCCTCAAAAAAGAATTAATTAATCTCCAATATACAATCTCTACAAATATTCAGACCTTGCCTGAATGGAATAGGGGGGCCAGTGGCATTAAAGCCATTAAGTTTAAGAACCCGATCGGCCAACCACTTGAACTTCTGCAGTTTCCCGAAGACAAAGGTAATAATAGGTGGCACGTAAATAGTATCCATGAAAAGGAAAATTTCGATAATGACGCAAACAGTACAGGCCCAAATTTAGGGATCGATCACAGTGCCATTGGAATATCTGACACAAAAGAAAGCCTGCGATTCTATCAAGAACTATTGGGTTTTCATGTAATGGGAGGTGGTGTAAACTACGGTGTTGAGCAAGACAGACTTGACGGAATAAAGGATACACATGTAGTGATTACATCCCTCAGGCCAGACGCCAAAGAAGATGTTATGGGAATAGAGCTACTGCAATATGAGAAACCCACTGGTGGAAGGCGACGGAACCTACCCAAGGCAAACGAAATATGTGACTGGCGCCTAATTCTCGAGACAACTGATTTGGAAAAGATACATAAAAAAATTAAAGAATCAGAGTGGGGGTCAGAATGCGGGCCTATAATTCAACTATATGACGGGTTAAATGGATACCAAAGGGGATTCCACAGTAGAGATCCAGACAAACACGCAATAATAGTAGTTGGGATTTAGATATTAGAAAACAGACTCATTGGAATCACAATCTAGTTCCCATAGGCTGGTGTTGAACCTGAAAGCCTAATAATTCTACTGCCGGTATTCCCAAGCGCCTGGGAATAGGGAACGGCCGTTGAATATGGCATACCAGCGGGGATAGAAGCTGGAGAGGGTGGCCTAAATAAGAATTTGAACTGAAGAGAGCTTCCGAAACCACTTATATCATCAAAACTTCCTGACAGCGTTGCACTTAAGTTGTGATTAAATCCATAACCAATTTGCAATTGAGCACCTGGGGAAGGGTTAGGTACTTCACCAAATAGATAATATGCTCGAGCAGCTCCAGAAAAACCTGGTATACCAAGGGGGAATCCGATTTGTAAATTTGCCGAGGAAACAGCGGATTGCCCAGAAGCCTGAGCACCGCCGTTTCCTAGGGGGAAAGAGGCCGTAGCAACTAAATTGTAGGAGGGGCGAATTAGCTCACCACCAACTCCGATTTGCTGAAAGAATGAATTACCAAACCAAGCGACATCATATCCTCCGTTAAAGCCATGATACGAAGAGAGATCACTGCTAAGCTTTCGATAGCCAAACCGTATGCTATTTCCCCACTGTTTGACAAACCCATTGCTATCAGACCAGGAGTCAGAGGGCTGGGCCTTAGCATAAACAGTATTGTCGAAAAAAGAGAGGCTCTTATCTCCCTTGATTAGAGGTTGAAAGTGGTTTATCTCTAAACGATTAGAAGAATTTGGCGGTGTCAATGTGAGCTTAGACATCTGAGCAGGTCTTACAAACGCGTTTGTGAGAGTCTCAGAACTGACTGCTCGAGGCAGAAAGAAAACAAGAAGCAAAAGTAAGACAGGTCCAGAATACACCATGGATAACATAGATGATTTATCCAAAAGACTAAAACTAGTTAGGATTTATCTTTACCTTGAAGAGGTGGAAGGGAAACTTAAGTTCAGACTTGCCAGATCTACTATTGCCTGGAAATCTATTAATTTGGGAAGAGGGGAAATAAAGGTAACCATCTGGCCCAATCCTTGAGGCATCTGGCCAAACTAATATTGAGGCAGGCCCCTTTGAAACAGTCTCGAAACGTCCGTCAGGAAAACGCCGTTTAATTCCGCCTAACTCTATGTCACTAAAATAAATTGAGCCATCGGAGGCCATCGACATACCGGCATTAAATGGACCAGGACCCAAGGGTTCAATCGCCTTAGATAGGGTGGCATCAGAAGCATTGAAATCGTTCAGCAAAGTAGTCCTGATACGCATTAAGACAGGGCCACCACTGGGCTGGAAATAAAAGTACTTTCCATCAACGGAAAGCTCGACAGGGTTCACGCTCATATTCCCATTGGGTAACTGACCATGGGAATTGAGATATGGAACGCCATTTACTGTTAATTTTAACCTGCGATTAGAACGCAACCTAGGATCGTCAGCTAGCACCCTCCTTGCAACACCTGTACGCAGGTTGATTACAATCAAAGCACCAAGGCTAGAATCAGGAAGGTAGGCGTAACCTCCCCCGACCCGAACATCGTTAATAAACCCGCCTAGGGGCAAAACATCAGATCCGAGCCTGTAGACACGAACAATTTTGTTGCTAGCCAGATCAATTTGAACAAGCTTCGCCTTGCCAAGAATTGGCTTGCCACCTATGCCAGCGGGGTCAACAACCCAAAGCTGATCACTCGCATCAGAGACAACTGAATTTATACCTACAAACTGATCATCACCAGCACCACCGAATTTGTAATTATTCCATCGGCCACCAGGATAGGCACGAATAGATCCATCTGAAAGTATCTCGCCGACCGAAGGGGTAGTCGAATCAGAAGTAGCACGTGGCATACTAACGAAAATTCGACCAGCCTTAGAAACTGTGACACCATTCCATGGATAGGTAGGCGAAACTGCTACCACAGTTGCTTCGGGCACTAAGCTATCCGAGTTGGATTTAGAGTTAACAGATACACCTGCAACAGGATTAGCCTTGGGCTCAGACCTGGCTGGCAAAGCCGAGATCGGTAATGCCAGGGCCAAAACTAGGCTCAATCTGTGGAGATTCATAGTTTCAAATGTCTAAACGGAACAGCTTGGTTTCGCCCATAACATAAGCTCCCCCTCCTGGAATCAGGGCGAAATTGCTTACGCCATTAGCTACTGGGATGACAGCCAAGGGATTACCATCCTTGTCAAAAATCTCCAGACCAGCACCGGTACCTGTCCAAACTCTACCATATTCATCTACCTTTAAGCCATCGGGAATTCCCTTAGTGACCACACAGAAAGTAATCCTATCGGTAGCCAATGGCCCGCTTGGTGTCTGCAAAATTCGATACCTGTAAATAGTGCGCGGCAATACACTATTGCGCTGACCATCACCAGCAATAAATCCTGAATCGGTAACATATACATACTCCTGATCAAGGCTAAATGCAATACCATTTGGCTTGGAAAAACCATCCATCATCAGGCGTTGATGGCGACCAGCCTGATCAATTCGCCAGACCCAATTGCCGATGGTGGGCCTAGGCCTAAAACCCTGTTCGTATCCATACTGTGGGTCCGTAAACCAAATAGATTGGTCATTTGCCTGAACCACATCATTAGGGCTATTGAACTGATAATCGGAAAAACCTGTTGTCAACAATTTGACTTGACCATTAGCAACATTAAACTCTGCCAAGCCTGCGGACTTAGATTTGTTGCCCTGCATCGTAATCACAAGATTACCATTACTAAGACGAAAAGCCCCATTAGCCATAGGGATAGAATTAGTAAGACCAAGATCGACAGTTTTCAATGATTTTAAATCAAATATGGAAGCGATCACATACTGACTACCATCTGAGCGGCGAAGACGATTCGATGTGAAGAAGAGTTGGTTTCGATCCGCCAATATCACAGGACCTTCATGGGCTAAAGGCTGGCTATAGGAGGCAAGAACCTTCAACTGCCATTTAGCCAAAGAATGCTCTGCTGCCCTAGCTACGCCCCAAAAAACAGTGCTGATAGCAAAAATTGCTGCCAAACTAAGAGCTTTCGGACCGAATGGCAAGCAAGAAAGCGATCTGGTATGCCTGGAAAGCATCACCAGATCTCGTCGTGTAGAAGGCGATGGCATTTCTGGAAAGACAACTCAATCTATTCTAGTCGGTTGAGTTTCTGCTAGCAACATAAGGATGTAAAGAGAAAAAGGATGGGGAGACAAAACCAGCCAAAGGAAACCTAACTAGGCCTGGTAACAGGATAGAACTCTGATTGATCTGGCAGAAACCTGGCAATCCGAATCAATAAATCGGGATCCTTTGCCAAATATTGAAATGTCATCGGGAGATGCTTTTGCCGTATCAATCCACTCACGCCAACCAACTGTTGCATCCCCAGCTAGGGGAGGGACGGGAACCTCAAAGTTAAGGGTTTGCCAATAGGCATTAACCATCAGATGCCAACAAAAACGTCTACAAATACTGATGATCGTAACTGCAAAAGAGTGGGATTCATCGGACCAATCCGGCTGATCTAATTTCACACCATGCCAACGGAGTTGATTAAGTTGTATGAGGGAATTCAGGGTGTAGTACTGATGCTCAGAAACAAAGTCTCTATGTTGACGAAAATCAATCAATAAGCTGACAAACCTCCCAAGGTCGGATGATGTCCCAACATTAACCCAATCCATCCAACTGATGACTCCATCCTGGCAATAGGCGTTATTATTTCCTGATTGCGAACGACCAATTTCATCGCCCATGCCAATCATGGGCGTACCATTAGAAAGTAGCAGTAATGTCAAGAAGTTACGCCTTTGCTGAAGACGTAGCCGTAAGACAGAAGGCTCATCCGTGTAGCCTTCGGCGCCGCAATTCCAACTAAAATTATCATTGCTGCCGTCACGATTAGACTCTAAATTAGACTCGTTGTGCTTAGTGTTATAGGAAACAAGATCCGACAAAGTAAAGCCATCGTGGCAGGTCACAAAATTCACACTGGATTCTGCGTCCCGATTTTCATACCCATAGATATCAGGGCTGCCAATAAGCCTCTGGGCTACCGACCTAACAAATCCCGAATCACCGCGCAAAAAACGACGAACATCATCCCTAAACCTGCCGTTCCACTCCTGCCAATTATCAGCAACAAAGGTGCCTACTTGATAAAGGCCGGCCGCATCCCAAGCCTCAGCAATCAGCTTAGTTCCAGCTAAAACAGGATCAGTATCAATGTCCCATAGGATAGGGGGCAAAGCAGAGGGCGCTCCAGTTTCATCCCTAGAGAGGACAGAGGCCAGATCAAACCTAAAACCATCAACATGCATGTGCTCAACCCAATAGCGCAGGCTATGGCGAATCAAGCGCCTCACTATCGGATTATTAGCATTAAGGGTATTAAAGCACCCGGTGTAATCCGCATATCCAGCTCCCCCATCCTTAAGCAAGTAATAGTCAGAATTGGCAAGGCCCCGGTAGCAAAATGTTGGGCCATCTGCATCAGCCTCGGCCGTGTGGTTAAACACCACATCCAAAATCACCTCAATGCCAGCGCGGTGTAGCGCCTTTACGAGGGTACGGAACTCATCAAGGGGCGCCATCGGTCCCGAACCACTGGAGTAGCCATGGTGGGGAACAAAAAATGATATTGGCTGATAACCCCAGTAATTCGTTAGGCCACCGGGAGCATCAAAGGGGTCAAACTGAAAGACCGGTAACAATTCAACGGCCGTAACCCCAAGATCCTGAAGATAGGGAATTTTCTCAATTAAACCCAAATAGGTTCCAGCATTTGGAGCCTCAACACCGGAACTAGGGTCTGCAGTAAAACCCTTCACATGGAGCTCATAAATAACACTATCACGGCTCGGACGACGCAACGGTTTATCCCCTTCCCAATCGTAGGCAGCAGGATCGACAACCACACTTTTCATGGAGCGATCAACCAGTTGGCTGGCTGTTCGCCGATAATTTGCGGGCATCACCAGGGCAAGGCCATAGGGATCTAGGAGCAGATTGTTTACATCAAAGAGCAAACCCCGATCGAGTTCGTAAGGGCCCTCCACCCGGTAGCCGTAAACCTGCCCGGGCGAAAGACCCGCCACAAAGCAATGCCAATAATGAAAAGTGCGATATTGCTCGCCCTCCAGCCGATACACCTGGCTGGGCTCAACTGCATCGGGGCTGTCAAACAGGCAAAGTTCTACGGCCGTTGCATCCTTTGAGTAAATACTGAAGTTCACTCCGCCTGATAAAGGAGTGGCACCTAGGGGCGAACTGGAACCAGGGGCAAGGGGGGCAAACGCCATGACTAGGAAATGGGAAAGCAAAAAACCGGTCGTAGCTGCATCATGGCCGAAAAACCCATTTGGGGTTGCAAACAAAACAGTTCTGAACTGAAATACCGGCCTAAGTTGGCGGGAATTGAAAAATCCCAGTGGAATTCAACGTTGTAGAAATTTTGGTGCCATCGGTACCCTCTGACCTAGGCCAGGTAGCGCTTCTGGTATTGCGGGTATTTACGGGGATCTGCTTTATCCGCCACGGCTGGCCGAAGTTGCGCAATCTGAAAACCTGGTCGACGGCGATGAAAACGCCTGCCTGGCTCTGCTTCCTATCAGCTTTCTCAATGTGGGGTGCAGGCATAGCCCTAATTCCTGGATTCCTAACGCCTCTAGCCGCAATCGCCATTTTTGTGTCGATGGCCTACGCAATGGTGCTCGAAATATTTGCGGGCACACCATTCATCGCACCCGATCCCTACCAAATTCCCGAAGGCGACTACGCAGGGCCCATGGGAGTGGGCGAGCCTCCCAGCTGGGAAAAAGCAGCTATGTATGTGGTGATGTGTCTGGTGCTAGCCACATGTGGAGGCGGCCTCTTTTCGGTAGACAACCTCCTAATCGCAGACCTAGTTACAAGCCTGTTGGGCTGAAGTTATATAGTTCTACAATCTAGCCAACAGATGATCCCCAACACGCAGGGCGTTGGCGATGGCGGTAAGGGATGGGTTGACCGCGCCAATTGTGGGCATGAAACTGGTATCTACAACGTAAAGGTTATCGAGTTCATGGGCCTTGCAATCAAGGTCCAAAACCGAGCTTGCTGGGTCCTTGCCAAAACGGCATGTACCGGCCTGGTGCCCGACTGCAGCAATATTCATATCGCTCTTGATATAGAACTGTCGCTCAATAAGATGATTTTTTAAGTAAAGGCGATCCAGCAGATCGGTCAAACGTCCATAGAGGCGGTGGGCAGCAGTTTGATTATTGAGCGTATAATTCAGCTTGATATCACCATTGCCATTAACGGTTACTCGGTTTTCAGCAGCGGGGAGATCTTCTGAGGAAATCCAAAAATCAAGGGCATGCTCGGCAATCTTATCCATCGACCAGCCAGGCATCAGGAAAGTTTCAAGGGGGGCATAGCCCTTCATGATCGTGCCATTGGTCTTACCGGTCATCTGAATATTACCCATGGGGTAATCAAAATCGGCATCACCTAGGTACCAATCATTTACAGAAATAGTCTTCTGGAAAGTTGTGGTATTCGGCTCATGGGACAGGGCAACCATTGCCTTACTATTGTGGAACATATAGTTACGACCCACCTGGTCAGAGCCATTGGCCAAGCCATTTGGATGCTTGTCGTTGGCCGACATCAGCAGCAAACGCGCACTATTTGCAGCACCACAACTGACCACCACCACATCACCACTGACGGTCATGGGGGCGCCATCTCGCTCGAGCTCGACAGATTTAACAGAACGACCAGATGGATCTGTCACCAACCGCTTTACATGGGCCCGGGTTAGCAGAGATACGTTATGGGCACCCAAAGCAGGTCTGACACCAAGCACTTCCGCATCAGACTTGGCATGCATCAAGCAGGGGAAGCCATCGCAGCAGTTGCACTTTCGACAACGGCTGAAGGGAAAATTATCCTCATCAAGCATTACCCCAGTGGGAGCATGGAAGGGGTGTAACCCAGCTGAACGAAGATCGTCGACGAGCTTCTGAATGCGGGGCTCGTGGGCAATTGGGGGATGGGGATAGGCACTACTGCAGGGTGGTTCGGTGGGATCCTCACCCCGCAGTCCATGCACGTGGTACATCTGCTCAGCCCGCTGGTAATAGGGCTCAAAGTCGGTATAGCGCAGGGGCCAGGAAGGAGAAATACCATCAAAGTGGACCAACTCCTCAAAATCCTGTTGGCGCAGGCGGAAGTGGGCCGCGCCATACATTTTTGTAGCGCCACCAACGAAATAGTGGCTGCCAGGTTGAAATGCCTTGCCCTGTTTGTCGTACCAGGTGTCCTTAGAAACGTAGCGACCCTTCTGAAATACCTCCTCCGCATCCCAGTTCTCGGGCTCCTGGGGTAGCCAATCCCCCCGTTCCAGAATCAATATTTTTTTTCCACTGGGTGCCAAATGGCGAGCCAAGGTGCCTCCGCCAGCGCCACTACCGATAATCACCACATCAAAATGGGCGCCATCGGCCACCTCCAGCTGACGTGCCTCAGGCAAAGGTGAGATGGCCATGGAAGGCCCAGGCAAAGCAGCGTTGTTTTGATGGATAGCCATGGTGAACAAAAAGCAGGCGAAAGCTAGCCGCTACCCATTCGGGTAACGGTTCAATTGTGTAATCATCTTGGCCACCATCGCTGTCCAGCCTGTCTGGTGGGAAGCCCCCATGCCTCGCCCATGGTCGCCATGAAAATATTCGTTAAAGGCAATTAGGTCACGCCAGTGGGGATCTTCCTGAAACAGCTGAACATCACCATTAAAAGGCCTCTGGCCATCTTGATTTCTAGTAAAGATGCTTACCAGGCGTTTCTCTAATTCAAGGGAGGCCTCCCAGAGATTAATCCAATTGCCAGAGCGTGCAGGAAACTCAACCTTGAAATTGTCGCCATAGAAGTGGGCATATTTCTGCAAGGACTCAATTATAAGAAAATTAAGTGGCATCCAGACTGGGCCGCGCCAATTCGAATTGCCGCCAAACATGCCGACAGGGCTATCCCCGGGGCTATAGGCCAGCCGCTCACTATCAGCACCCTCCGTAAATGAATAGGGATCTGATTCATATACTTTTGAAAGCCCCCTGATGCCATAGGGTGAAAGGAACTCTTCTTCATCAAACAGACGTTCACAGATCCTTCGGAGACGATCCATGGGTACGAGGGTAAATAAGAGGCGATCGTTATTCCATTTGCCTAAATTGTGCTCAAGCCAGGTAGGGGAAGTGCGCTCATGCACAAACCAAGCCAAACTACTTTTAACATCTAACACTGGCAAACGATCGACTGTCTCACGATCAAAGCTGGATACGGCGAGCATGGGGATTAAGCCGGACAGGGAGCGGGTCCGCAGATAGGCAGAACTTCCATCTGGACGCTTGAGAACATCGTAGTAAAAACCATCATCCTCATCCCAATTTACGAATCCATGGGCAGACTGGGAAGCCGGCGAATTGAGAGTGATTGCCAGTAGAGAAAAATCATAAACAAAACGCTCACAAATGTCACAATATCCTGGAACATCCTTACTTAACTCTACCGCTATATTTAACATATTAAGGCTCAGCGATGCCATCCATGCAGTGCCATCGCACTGTTCGATTCGGCTACCATCGCGAAGCGGGAAACGGCGATCAAAAACAGCAATATTGTCCAGCCCTAGAAAGCCTCCATCAAAAATGTTGTCACCATCCCTAGCATTTCGGTTAGCCCACCAACCATATTCCAAGAGCAGCTTGCGCATTGATGAGGCGAGGAACATCGTGTCCCGGTTGCCGGTTTGCCTTTCTTCAATTTGGAAAATTCGCATGGCCGCCCATGCCCCAATGGGAGGATTGGGATCGGATAATGCCCATTCATAGGCAGGGGTTTGGGCGGTAGGATTGGTGTAATGGGGAGAGCGCAAAAGCATGCACTGAGTCTTTGCAGTTGCGGGATCAAGAGTGGCAAATGCAACGGCATGGAACATTAAATCCCATTGGCAAAAATAGGGATATTCCCAAGCATCTGGCATCGAAATAACCTGATGGGCATGGAGACGATCCCACCTGGCTGTTTCCGTAAACCTTCGCCCTTCAGGCGGCTTTTCTTGGGTGGGATCACCCTCTAACCATCTACCAACACTCCAGCCGTAGTATTTTTTGCACCAAAGCAACCCGGCCAATGCCGTGTTATGGATCAAGCTTTGATCACCAGAAAGGCCAGGGGTGCAGTATTCATTGAATTCTTGGCACTCTTTCTCCCTGGCAAAGAAGATATTGTCAAATTCCACTCCAAAGGGTTCATCGGTATGGTCGCAAGGCCTCAAACGCAGTTCCAGGCACCACTCCTCGCCAGGAGCGAGTGTTCGCTGTAATAGGCAAGCCGCTTTTGTTCCATTTTGATCTGGATTAATAGCCCCATGCTCAGAGCCAATCAAGAAGCGATGGAATCCATCTTTCTGGTAAGGAGTGGTATTCGGCTGATTAAAAAGTCTTTGATAATTAGTTTCGTTATCAGTAAACAACCACTGGCCAGTCTCCTTACACAAAAGCTCGCATGCCGGCAAATCAGCGAGCTGGGGGATTAATACACGATCATTCTCAAGCGACATAGGCTTACGAACCTCGCCTGGATAACCCCATGCCCAAGTGTTGCGAAGCCAAACGGTAGGCAAAAGATGTATCGGAGCTGGATCAGGCCCTCGGTTAACCGCACGAATCCTGATCAAAATGTCTGTAGATGATGCCTTTGCATACTCTATAAAGACATCAAAATAACGATTTTGATCGAAGGTTCCGGTATCTACAAGTTCAAATTCAGGCACATCACGGCCACGCCTGCCATTCTCCTCGAGCAAATGCTGATAGGGAAATGCGGCCTGGGGATACTTATACAAGCCCCGCATGAAGCTGTGGGTTGGCGTATTATCAATATGAAAGTAGTAGTCTTTAATGTCCTCTCCGTGGTTACCCTCCTGATTGGCAAGGCCGAATGGACGCTCCTTCAGAATTGGGTCAACACCATTCCAGAGGGCCAATGAAAAACAGAGGCGACATTGCTCGTCGCAGATTCCCAGCAATCCATCTTCTCCCCAGCGATAAACACGGGAGCGGGCATGGTCATGGGGGAAGGAACTCCAGGCGTCACCGTCGGCCGAATAATCCTCCCTAACCGTGCCCCATTGGCGCTCAGGCAGATAGCTGCCCCATAGGGACCAGGGCTCTAGGCCCTGGTCCCGTTCTGAAATACGCTGCAACTCCGCAGGCATCGAGCCCTGATCAATGGATTGAGTGGGAGAAGATGTCATCAGATTAGGATTTGAAAAGGGAAGCCTTCAGGGATTCAGCTATACGCATGGCATTGGCGATGACCGTGAGGCCAGGCCCCACCGCAGGGCAACTGGGGAAGAGGCTGGCATCAGCAATAGTGAGGTTGGCTAGTTCATGGCAGCGGCCGTCGAGGCCAACAACGGCAGTGGCCGGGTTATCTCCCATTCGGCAGGTGCCACAGGCGTAGCCCACCGCCGAAAGGGGAGCCTCACCACGGGGATGGGTGGGAGCCGCACTAACCACATGGGTGAGGGGATCTGCCTCCACCTCCTTGAGGGTGTCGATCCAGCGGTAGATCAGACGGTCATGGGCCTCACGGTTGTTGTGCACATAGTTGAGCTGGATACGATCACCGCGCAGGCTGACCCGGTTGTGGCGATCCGGCAACACTGGGCTGAGGGCCCACCAGGTAACTGAACGGGCTGCCAGCTGCTCGAGGCCCATGTTGGGTAGCAACTTGGTAACCAGGGAGAGCACCGGCGGCGATTCCGCAAACAGGGCATCCTGCAGAACTCCGCCCCCGTTCTGGATTGAACCCAGGGGGAAGCTCACATTTTTGTCACCCCAGAGGTAGTCGTTTACACCCAAACTGCGGGGGTAGCGGCCGTTATTTGGCTTTGCCGCCAGCTGAATAATTGAAGTGAGCTGGGGATGCATAAGGTTGCGACCCACCTGGTCTGAACCATTGGCCAATCCCCGGGGATGCTGGTCGCTGGCGGAGCGCAACAAAATCGCCGCCGTATTGATGGCACCAGCCGCCAACACCACCTGATGCCCCTGAAAGAGCCAGCTCTGGCCATCAATCAGGGCCTCCACACCCCGCACCTCATTACCGCTGGGGTTGACATGGAGGGAGCGCACATCGGCGCCCGTTCGAATCGTGATTGCCCCATCCTGCCCTTGGGAACCAGGGCCAGATCGGGCCAGGTCAACCCCAAAAAGCTCGGCATCACCAGAGGGATCCTGGGGCGAATCAGACCAACTAATTGGCAGGTCATAGGGATTGGTGCCATGGCGCTGCAGCGCCGAGCGCAGCTCCTCCATGAAGGGCTCAATCGGCTTTGGCGCCTGGGCAAAGTCGTGGCTGCGGGCCGGTTCGGTCGGATCAATTCCGGCACGGCCATGCACGCAATAACGTGCCTCGGCCTGCCAGTACCAGGGGGCCAGGTCGTCGTAGGTCAGTCCCCAGGCAGGGGCATGACTTGCCTGCAGAGCAAGCCCGCCAAACTCCCGCTCCCGCATCCGCTCAAGCACCCCACCCCAAATCTTGGTGTTACCGCCAAGGGCATAGATGGCCTGGGGGGAAAAGGGATCCCCATCGGTGCCAAACCACTGCTCCTTCGGGTGGTAACGATCCTTTCTAAAAAGGCCCACATCGGCCACGTTTTGATCCTCGGCAGGCATTTGCCCACCCCGCTCCAAAAGCAAGACCTTGAGACCGGAGCCCACCAATTGGGCAACGAAGGTGCCCCCGGCAGCACCGCTGCCAACCACGATCACGTCATAGCTGATGTCGTCGATAATCACGTCAAATTACCTCCGGTGGTTTGGGCTAGGGAAAGGATCAAAATCATTGCCACAAATAGATCAAGATAAATAGAACAATCCAGATCACATCAACAAAATGCCAGAAAAGCGAAGTGGCTTCTACCCCCTGCTCACCTTTTTCGTAGTTTCCAGGTAGAAAAGATTTGACCAACATCAGACCCATCAAGCCAATGCCCGTGGCAACGTGCAGGCCGTGGAAACCAGTAAGCAAGTAGAAGGTGCCACCGAAGGTGCCGGAGGTAAACCCAAACTCCAGCCCACTCCACTCCACGTACTGGCCGTAGAGGAAATAGGCCCCCATGGCCATGGACAAAAGCCAAAAACCGCGGAAGAGGGCAAGATTTTCCTTGGCCTTAAAACGCTCTGCCAAGTAGATGGTGCCACTACTTGAAACCAAAACGATTGTATTTATCAAGGGCATGTGCACATCCAGCCCCGCCACCCCGGGCGGCAACCAGTTCAGGGCACTGGTTTTCAACACTGCATAACCGCTAAAGAAAGCCAGGAAAATTACGCTCTCGGAGCACAGAAAAATAATAAAGCCCGTCAGATTATGCTTTTTCTCGTCATGGGGCTGGGGTTGGGGCTCGACAATTAGGGAGCTTGGCGGTGTAGTGAAAGTCATTGCTTAGTTCTCCTTGAGGGCCTGTTCGTAGGCCGCCTGGTTTTCCACCAGCGGCAGCCCACTGCCATAGCCATAGGGGCGGGAAATAACAGTGGGCACAAAGTCGCCAAAGTTGTCTTCATGGGGAGGGGAAGGCAACAGCCACTCAAGGCCAATGGCATTCCAAGGATTGGCGGGGGCCTTTTCTCCCCGAACCCAGGAGCTAATCATGTTGAGAAGGAAGGGAATAATCGAAACCCCCAGCAGGAAGGCCCCCAGGCTGGCGAGCACGTTCCAGAAGGCAAACTCCGGGTCGTAGGAAGAAACCCTCCTGGGCATACCCATCAAACCGAGGGGATGCATGGGCAGAAAATTGAGGTTTGCGCCAATGAAGGTCAGGGCAAAGTGCAGCTTGCCCAGCCCTTCGTAGGGCATGCGGCCCGTGAACTTGGGAAACCAGTGGTAGATGGCGGCGAAAATGCCCATAACGGCGGCGCCATAGATCACGTAGTGGAAGTGACCAACCACGAAATAGGTATTACTTACGTGGATGTCGATCGGCACTGTGGCCAGCATGATCCCGGTGATACCGGCAAAAACAAAATTAAATAAGCCCCCCAGACAAAACAACATTGGCGTCGTTAGGCGAAGCTTGCCTCGCCAAATAGTGCCAAGCCAAGCAAAAACTTTCACCCCCGTTGGCACGGCGATCAACATCGTGGAGAACATGAAGAAGTTGCGCATCCACTGGGCCACCCCACTGGGGAAAATGTGGTGAACCCAAACAATCAGCCCCAGGAAGTCGATAATGAAAGAAGCCAACGCCACGTAAACGTAGCCGAATAGGGGCTTGCGAGAGTAAACGGGGAAAAGCTCGGAAAAGATTCCGAATACGGGCAGAATGATTACATAGACAGCAGGGTGGGAATAGAACCAAAAGAAGTGCTGGTAAAGCACTGGGTCTCCACCACCCTCGGCCCGGTAAAAGCTTGTGCCAAAACTGAGGTCCATCAACAACATCAGCGCCCCGCCCGTGAGGGCAGGCAGGCCCACAAGTTGCAGACATTGGGCCGCAAGGGCTGTCCAGCAAAAAATAGGCATCTTGAACAGACCCATCCCCGGAGCCCGCATCCTCAAGATTGTGGTCACAAAATTAATGGCGCCCATGATCGAGGAGACGCCAGACAGGGCAACGGCCGTAATCCAAAGGCCCTGGCCATTGACGAACGTGCCAATGGGGTTCTGGATACTTACGGGCGGAAATGACCACCAGCCCGAATAGGCAGGGCCGCCAGGTACGAAAAAGCTGGAAATAAGTAGGGTGCCAAAAATTGGCACCAGCCAAAAAGCCACCGCGTTCAGCCTGGGGAAGGCCATGTCCGGTGCCCCAATCATCGTTGGGATCAATAGGTTGTTGAGACCATTGAGCACGGGGAAAATGAACAGGAACAACATGATTGTTCCGTGCATCGTGTAGATGCCGTTGTATACGGACCTATCAACCAGGTCGGATGCCGGGGTGATCAGCTCACCACGAATAATCATGGCCAGCAGGCCACCGATTAGGAAATAGAAGAAGGCCAGCACGATGTACTGGATGCCAATGACCTTCGCGTCGGTGTTAAAGCTGAAGTAGCGCTTCCAGGAACCCTGCTCAGGCTGAAAATTTTCGCTAAATGTTGCTGAGGTCATGGGTCAGGCGTCGTGCGGCAGGGTGTTGGAGCCAGGAACATTCACTTGGGGAGGTGGGGCAGGCGGCACGGTTGCCCAGCCTGGATTTTTAAGCTTTTTGCGGGCCTCATACTGGCCGACGGCATCACTTAGGCCCGGCTGCAGTGGCTGGGTTGCAGCATTCTTAAGCCAGGCCTTATAGGTCTCTTCACTTTCCACCACCACATCCGCCTGGTTAGCGGCAAACCAGGTGCCACTGAATTGGGAATCCCTGAGGCGATAGCGACCTTCCCGGGTTGGGGTGATATTGAAATTAATGGCCCGGCCAGGAATTAGATCTTGCTTTAGGCGAAAAGCGGGGATAAAGAAACCATGGATCACGTCTTCCGATACCAGACGCAGGGTCACCGGCTGATCAACGGCCAAATGCAGTTCGCTGGATGAGACATGGTCCTGGGGATAGCGGAATTCCCAAGACCATTGCCTGGAGATCACCTCGACCTGCTCCGTGGGCAAGCGATCTCCTGCAAAGCCCCCCTGCTCTTCCCTCGCATCGGCCATGTGGATGTGCTCCATGGGGCCAAGCACTCCCAAGGTGGTGTTAACCCGCATGGCATAGACCGCAATGGCCATAACCACCACCAGCGGAATCACCGTCCAAATCACCTCTAGCCGGGTGTTGCCCTCAATCGGCACCGCATCGCTCTCGTCGTACTTATCGGCGCGGTGCATCACCACCACCCAAAGCATTACGGCAACCACGGCGCCAAATACAAAGGTGCCGAGGGCGGTCTCAAAGCTGAACAGGCCATCCACCAGCGGGGCGGCGGTGGAGGCCTGGACGGGCATCCAGTGGTAAGCCTGTTGGCCCATCCACCAGCTTGCTGCCACCAGGGCCACAACGGAGATGGCCAAAGCCACCAACTCTGGCTTCGTTATCGGGGAAGACTTGGGTCCGCTGGGGTTGGTCATGGCAGGGCCTCCTTGAGATCTGCACCGGCCGCCAGCAACTGATCAGCGGTGATGTGCACGCCAAATTCGGCGGCCAGTTCGGCACCAAGCGTGCCGTGTAAGCCAATGACCAAAAACATCCCCATGCCCACGAGCAGATAGAGCCACTGGACCTGGCGGCCCATGTCCTTGCGCCAAACAAACCTTTGATAGCCCCGCCAAACCGTCATGGCGATGATCACCAACAGGATCAGCACGCCACCCACTCCATGCCAAAGCATGGTTTCCATGCTTTGCAAGCCGATCGAACTGGTCACCCCGGGCAGGGGCACCGCCAGGAGCATCTCAAAGAAACCGGCCGCCACGGTAAAAAAACTAAAAATGGCGCAGGCCAGCAGGTTGTACCAACCCACATCGTGGAAACCCTGGCGGGTAATGGGCAGGGCCAGGAAGCGAAACACCCGCTTCTCAACCGGATATAGGGCCCCGGCAATATCAAAGGCAACTGCAATTACAAACAAACCAATGGTGAGGTGCACCAGGTTGGGATGGATCGGCAGGCTGTAGGGCAAGCCATTGGCCCCGAGGTCACCGGCAAGCTGGTGAATGGGGGAATCGGTGGGGATAAAGGAGCTGGCCATCACACCAAACCTGCCCGCATCGCCTCAACCACCTTGACGGTGTGGAGACCGTAGACCCAAATCAATTGGTTGCCCAGGCTCACCTGCAGCACGATCAGGGCACTCAGCAGTCCGCCGGCCCCGAGGAAACTCAAGGGCAATTGCTGGGGGTCCCGGCTGCGAATCACGTATCTCCAGGCCGACATCAGCGACAAAACTCCCGCCAGCGACCAGCCGATCGTGGTGTGCAAGTTGAGAATTTCGCTGGATTTGCCATAGGGATCGGCGAGTCCGGCCTCCACCTGGCCAAAAATGATTGCCACAAAGATGGCCGTGGTGGCAAATAGCAAATTCCAGAAGCTGACTTCAAAAAGAGCCGGCTTCTTTGCCAAGGTGCCAATCAGATCGAAAACGAAGGCGATCAACCCCATCGCGATAACAAAGTGCACCACGATTGGATGGAGGGTATCCATCCAGGGCAGGTTGTGGTCGTTGAGCGGTGGTAAAAACTCGAGCATGGAAGCCCTGATCCATCCAGACCAAATAATGGCCGAAGCGATCAGGGACCCCGCCGGTATGTGAAGTTCTGCCCTGTAAATGTGCTCATTCGCCCATGCAACCCTGGCCCCGTGGGTTGCCCCTAAGCTCGCCACCAATTGCCCTTAATTGGTGTCCGTTCCTGCTTCACCCGCCCTGCGCTGGCTGACCGCCGCCCTGCTGTTTGCCGCGGCCGGTCTCTCGATCGCCCTGCCGTTTGTTTCGGCAACGCTGCTGACGATTGCCATTGGCGCGGTGGCAACCGTCGCAGGGGTATCGCAAATCCTGCGTCTGACCGGCGAAGGCGATGCCAAAGCAAAGCTTTTTCGGCTCCTATCTGGCCTGCTCTACGTGGGCGGCGGCATTTGGGTTTTGGCCTTCCCGATCGATAGCGAGGTGAGCCTCACCCTGTTTGTGGGCTTCCTGCTGGCCTTCGAAGGGGTGATGGAATTGGCCGCCTCAGCCACCGGCCAAGGGGCGGCGCGGGGCTTGGTGCTGGTCGACGGCATCGTCACCGCGATCCTGGGGGTAATGCTGATCGCCGAATGGCCGAGCGACAGCATCTGGGCCGTTGGCATGCTTTTTGGCATTGGCATGGCCTTCTCCGCCATCAACCTGCTTACCGCCCCTAGCCAGCCGACCGGATCGGCCAGCTAGGCCATTCATTCAGCCACCGCAGCCGCATCCAGGCGCCTGGGATCTGCCACCCCCAGGCTGCCGGCCCAGCGCCCCTGCTGCCGTGGCAAGGCCTCAACACTGTTGGCCGAGCCCATTGCCTGGCCCTGCTCCAGCAGGTGGCCCATCGCCTTGAGTAGGTGCTGGGTGTCTGGGCTGATGCCCTGTTCGATGTTGATTTGGTCGGGCCAGAGCTGGCTGTGGATGCGGGGTGCGGCCACCGCCGAGGCCAGGTTCAGGCCATGCACGATCCGATTTAGGAGCACCTGCAGCACGGTGCTGATGATGCGGCTGCCGCCCGGGCTTCCCGTGGCAAACCAGGGGCTGCCATCAGGGCGCAACACCAGGGTGGGGGTCATCGAACTCAAGGGTCTGCGGCCCGGGGCCACCAAATTGGCCATCCCCTGCACCAATCCATAGGCGTTGGCAGTGCCGGCTTTGAAGCTGAAATCATCCATTTCATTGTTGAGCAAGAATCCCGCTCCTGGCACGCTCACCCCATTGCCATAGGCGAAGTTCAAGGTGGTGGTGGTGGCCACAAGCCCCCCCTGGCTATCCACCACCGAAAGGTGGGTGGTGTTGGTGCCGCCGGTCACCCCACTGGCACCCTTGGCAAGCTCAAGGGCCGGCCGATGGCGCCTGGTATTGATTGATTGGCGGAGCTGGTCGGCGTAGCTCCGGCTGAGCAGGCGTTCCAGGGGGATTGGGATCTGATCTGGATCGCCGAGCCATTGGTTGCGGTCGCGGTAGGCGAGGTTCAACGCCTCGACCATGGTGTGGATGGTGGCGGCGCTATTGAGGCCAGGGGCGGCCAAATCGAGGGGCTCCAGAATTTGCAGCAACAGCAGCAAGGTGACTCCACCGCCGCTGGGGGGAGGCATGGTGACCACCGGCGAGCCCCGAAACTGGCCCACCAAGGGGCGCCGTAACTGGGCCCGGTAGCGATCCAGGTCGAGCTGGCTAATTAGGCCGCCGCGGCTGCGCATAAGTTGCACCAGGGCGGAGCCGGTGGGCCCCTGGTAGAAGCCCCGCTCCCCCGCCAGGGCGATGCGCCGAAGGCTGGTGGCCAGCAGTTGCTGGCGCAGGATTTCCCCCGGGCGATAGGGGATGGGCGATCCGCCAGGCCGGGCCGGGGGGTGGAAAAAGATGCGGCGCGAGAGCTGGTCGGCCTGGAGCAAGGGTGCCGCCTGCGCCAGGGAATCGGCCAGGGCCTTACCCACGGGGAAGCCCTGGTCTGCCAGGCGAATGGCCGGTGCCATTACGGCGGCCAAGGGCAGGCGGCCGTAGCAGCGCTGGCTCAACAACAGGCCCGCGGGAGTACCTGGCACCCCGGTACTGAGCAGGCTGCGGCTGGTCCGTTGCCGATCGACACTGCCATCGGCCTTCAGGAATAGGTGGGGCTGGGCCGCCAGGGGGGCCGTCTCGCGAAAATCGACGGCCACTGCGGTGCCCTTGCCCACAGGAACCTCCGGATTGGCCGCCGCCAAACAACCCCGCCGCCGGGCCGGCGAGGGGCCGGGCAACCAGGCCACCAGAAAACCGCCCCCGCCCAAATTGCCGGCCTGGGGCAGGGTTACGGCCAGGGCAAAGGAGGTGGCCACGGCTGCATCTACCGCATTACCCCCCTGGCGCAGGATCTGGGCGCCCACCCCGGAGGCGATCAGCTCCTGGCTCGCCACCATGCCCTTGGCCGACCAGATCGGCTGAAAGCGCTGGCCCTGCTCCTGGAGCACATTGGCCTGGGCCGGCAATCCCACACAATTGGCCCCTACAGCCAGGAGCGCAAGGGCCCGAAACCAGCTCCTGCCTTGGCCAGCAACCGTGCTTAGGCCAGGGAGCATGGCTAGCGGTAGTTCTCAAACTGGAGCGGCACGTCCACGTCCTGGCCCTTGAGCAGCTGGATGGCCTGCTGGAGATCGTCCTTGTTTTTGCCTGTCACCCGCAGGCTGTCGCCCTGGATCGCCACGGTGACCTTTTTGAGTTCGTCGCGGACGGTTTTGCTCAGGGATTTAGCCAGTTCCTGGGTGAGGCCCTTGCGCAGCTTGACCACCTGCTTGACCCGGTTGCCGCCAACGGCTTCTGGGGTCTGGAAATCGAAGATTTTGAGCGAGAGATCCCGCTTGGTGGCCTTCTGGCGCAGCACGTCCTCTACGGCCTGCAGAGACATGTCGCTGGCGGTAGTGATCGTGAAGCTGGTTTCCTCCAGCTCTATCTCCGTGCCTGAGTCCTTGAGGTCGTAGCGCTGCCCCACGTCACGGCGCACCTGGTCGAGGGTATTGACCAGCTCCTGGCGATCAAAATCGCTCACCACGTCGAAGGAATAGGTATCGGCCATCGCGGCTCTCACATCCGGGTATGGCCCCAGCCTAGAAAAGAGCCCAACAAGCCCTTGCAAGCCATGGAGAACATCGCCCTAGCCCCCTATGCCTGGTCCCTGGTGCTGGCGGGGGCAGTGGTTGTTTTGAGCGTGGTGCCCCTGGGCGCTGGCCGCTCCAAGGCCGATTTCAGCATGGCTGATTTGGCCGCCCCCAGGGCGATGTTTGAACGGCTACCCGCCTGGGGGAAACGGGCCGCCTGGGCCCACCAAAACAGCTTTGAGGCCTTCGGCCTGCATGCGCCTGCCTGCCTGCTCTGCCTAGTGGCCGGGCCGAATTCGCCCATTGCCAGCGATGCCATCACCATGGCCGCCGCCTGGATTCACCCGGCCCTAAGGCTGGTGTACATCTGTGCCTACGTGGGCAATGTGCCCCCCCTGCGGGGCATGTGCTGGGCCGGTGGCCTGCTCTGCACTGGCCTGCTCTACGTGGGGGGCCTGAGGGCCCTACTGGCGGGCTAGGGCTATCTCGGCCCTCAGTCGAAGAAGAGCAGGGTCACCACCTTGCCCATGTCTTCGGCGGAGCGGCAACTGGCCAAGAGGGTTTCGCTGTCGTGGAAGGCGTAGCAAATCAACTGGTCACACCTGCTGATGATGTCCTGGTTGCAGAGGCTGCTGGCTATCGGCAGGGGCAGGTCGTCGTGTTCGGGCTTCTCCACTAGGTGGAGCACCTTTTCCAGCTGGTCGCGGGATTCCCCAGGCTGGCGGTCGAGGCTTTGGGGCAACAGAACCGTCAGCCGGCTGGGCTCCACATCGAGCACGCTGCGGATTACGGCTGAATTGACCCCCTGGGCGCCGGAGGTCATCAGGTTGTGACCCTCCTGGGCCAGGGAGCGGGCCACCAGTTCCACAAGGTGAATCGCCACCACGGGCACATGGCGACTGCCAAGAATCGCAATGCGGCGCTTGCCCCGGTCCTGGAGCATGGCCAGCTCTTGGGCCAGGGTATCGATCCGCTCAAGTCCCGGAAGATCTATGGATCGGGTCACCAATAGACCGCAGTCTGCCCATTGAAACTAGCAGTCTCAGGCAGCTTTTGCGCCCAGCCCCAGCTGGCCAAACAGGGGCGAGAAATCACAGTGCTCCTCCACTAGGCGGAAGGCATAGGTGGCCTTGACAGCCTCATTGAGCCGCACATGGCCAAAGGCCTGCTCGATCACCTCCACGGTTGTGAGGGTGTCGTGGTCGACCTTGAGCAGGGGCACCTCTAGCTCCTCTGCCCGATTCAGTAACTGGGGCAAGGGATCACCAGCACCGGTGAGGATCAGGCACTGGGTGGAGGCCTCGAGGGCCGCCAATTGAATATCCGTGCGATCGGCACCGGTAACCACGGCCATGTTGCGGCGGCGGCGGAAAAATTCCATGGCCGAATTCACATTCATCGCCCCAATCGACAGGGTTTCCACCAGCAGATCCAAGCGATCACTGCAACAGAGCACCTCCGCCTGCAGGCGCCGGGCCAACTCCTCCACCGTGACGCTGCGCAGCAGGGGGCTGCGGGGCATCACGCCCAGCACGGACAAGCCCAACCGCCCCATGGCCGGCACCACCTCCTGGAGCAGGGCCGCCACCCCATCGGGATCCACCCCGTTGAGCACAACCCCCGCCAGGCGGCTGCCCAGCTGGGCCTGGGCGGCCAGAAGCGCCTCGACGCTGGAGCTGTCAGTCCAGGGATGCACCAGCAACACCGGAGCATCGAGCCCTTCTGCCAACTGGGCCAAACCCAGGCCAAACAACAGGCCCTCGTGCAAACTCCCCCCCGCCTCGAGCAGGGTCAAACCGGAAGGGGCAGCTTGAAGCTGCTGACGCAGGGCCGCAAAGCCCGCCCCCGCTTCCAGGTTTGCCGCGATCAGGCGCTGGTGGGCGGTAATGGGTCCCAATTCGTGCAGGGAGGCGATCAGTTGGCCCTCGCCCAGCCCGAGGGTGGTGCCCAGAAAGCTCACATCGGGATCCAGCAGGCCGCCACCGTTGGCCGCAGCCAGGGGCTTGCCAAACCTAACCTCCACCCCCTGCTGCCGCAGCTGGCGGGCCAGCCCCAGCACCACCGCCGACTTGCCGCTGTAGGGCTCACAGGATCCAACCAGCAAGGTGGGCGCCATCTCTCGATCTCGCTGGGCTGTTAGGTGGCCGGCAATTTAGGCGCAGCTGGCACCAAAACGCCTGGGGCAGCAAGGCCGCCCAGAAACCGTTGGAGGTCATGTAAGCCTGAGCGCAGCTTCCATACTGGTTTGTCGCAATCTGGTTCAGCCCCAACCGTGGCGATTACGGGTGCCAGCGGTGCCCTCGGCCAGGCCCTACTGCGGGCCTGGCATCGCCGGGGCGCCCAGCTTGTTGCCCTAACTAGCAGTGACAAGCCCCTGGAGATTTGCGATCAAAAGGGGGTGGCCATTCCCCTTAGGCAGGTGAGCTGGCAGGTGGGCAAGGAGGAGCAGCTGGCTCCCCTGCTGGCAGCGGTCGATGTGCTCGTTTTGAACCACGGAATAAATAGCCATCAAGATCGCAGCCAGGCAGCCACCGCCAGGTGCTTGGAGGTAAACGCTTTGAGCAGCTGGCGCCTGGCCGAACTAATGGCGACCACGGCCAAAAAACCTGGCAAGGAGATTTGGATCAACACCTCAGAGGCGGAAATCCAGCCGGCCGCCAGTCCGCTCTACGAAATTAGCAAGCGCCTTTTGGGTCACCTGATCAGCCTGAGGGCCCTCGATTGGCAGTCAGGCGCCCAACCACTGCGCATCCGCCGGCTGGTCTTGGGTCCATTTCGATCCAACCTGAACCCAATTGGGGTGATGGGGGCAGATTTCGTCGCCAATCAGATACTCAACCAGGCGAATTGGGGCTGCAACCTAATAATTGTGACCCCCAACCCCCTCACCTATCTGTTGATGCCAATCGCCACCATGGGCCGCTGGCTTTACAACTCCGTATTCACAAAATCAAGTTTTTAAGCTCCTAAAAATCGCGGTCAGTGAGGATTTCGCAGCCATCACTGGTGACGGCGACGGTGTGCTCCCACTGGGCCGAAAGGCTGCCATCCTTGGTTACCACGGTCCAGCGATCCTTGAGGGTGCGACAGGCCTTGCTGCCCGCATTGAGGATCGGCTCCACCGCCAGGGTCATGCCGGACCGGAGGGTCATGTTGGGCAGGTCGCGGGTGCGGAAATTAAATACGGAGGGCTCCTCATGGAGGTTGCGGCCCACCCCGTGGCCCGTGTAGTCCTCCACCACCGCATAGCCATGGGCCTCCACATGGTCTTGAACGGCACCGGCGATGTCGAGCAGGGTGTTGCCCGCCTTGATCTTGGCCAAGCCCTTCATCAAGGATTCCTGGGCCACCCGGCTGAGGCGCTGGGCCTCCTCACTGGCCCCTTCCCCCACACAAATACTGATGCAGCTATCGCCGTGGTAGCCATCGAAATAGGCACCTGTGTCCACCTTCACCAGGTCGCCGGCCTTGATCACCCGCTTGCTGTTGGGAATTCCATGGACCACTTCGTTGTTGATGCTGGCGCAGATGCTTGCAGGGAAGCCGTGGTAACCCATGAAGCTTGGGGTTGCCCCCATCTCCCGGATCCGGCGCTCGGCATGGCGATCCAGGTCGCCGGTGGTCATCCCAGGGGCAGCGAGGTCCATAATTTCGCGCAACACCGTGGCGACGATGCGACTGGCCCGGCGCATGGTTTCCAGCTCGCGGGCCGATTTGATCTCCACACCGCGGCGGCCCTTTTGGATGCGGGGGCCCGTTTCCAAAGCTTGGGCTTGGGGGGCCTTGCGCTCCTTAGTGCTCGCCAGCAGGTCGGCAAAGAGGTTCATGCGGCCGCCAGCTATCAGCGTTTCAAGAGCTTTCAAGCTACCAACTGCGGGCCGCCCATGGGAGGGCGGCTGGGGGGAGCTGGCACTTGAGCCGGTACACTGACTCTTTGGCCAGGCGTAGCGGAGCTGAGATGGCAACGGATTCGAACGAAGTAAACGACAGCTCGGAAGTGCTGGAAGCCCCAGAAGAGGGCGCTGTTTCTGCAGGAACTGCAACCGCAGAGGCCAAAACAGCTGTGGCCACTGCGGCACCAAAGCCAACCACTGGCAAGATGAGCGCCTACGAAATGATTCGCGCCTTCGAGGCCGGGCAACTCAAGAGCGGTCTACCCGAGATCTACGTGGGCGACACCGTCAAGGTGGGTGTGCGGATTCGGGAAGGCACCAAGGAGCGGGTCCAGCCCTACGAGGGCGTGGTCATAGCCAAGCGCCACGGCGGGATGAACGAGACCATCACCGTGCGCAGAATCTTCCAGGGCATTGGCGTGGAGAGGGTTTTCATGCTCCACAGCCCCCAGGTGGCGTCCGTCACCGTGGAGCGCCGCGGTAAGGTGCGCCGGGCGAAGCTCTTTTATCTGCGGGATCGGGTGGGTAAAGCCACACGGGTCAAGCAGCGCTTCGACCGCTAGGTCTCTTTTTAGGCAGACCGCCTTCCCTAAGAGTCCCTCTAGTTAACGGGGGCATCGGCATTGCGCCGTTAGTTCAGTTGGTAGAACGCAGGTCTCCAAAACCTGATGTCGGGGGTTCAAGTCCTCCACGGCGCGTTCGATGCTCCCACTTGCAGTTTCGTGGTTCCGAACATGGAGTTGGATCTACAACCCGGTGATGTGGTCAAGGTGCTCGAATCCGCTGCCCTTGGCTGGGTGCGGGCACGGGTCATCCGGGTTAAATCCGGAGGCCGCGTGGTTGTTCAAAGTGATCAGGGTCGGGAGTTCACCGCCCGGGGCAATCAGGTGCGCCTGATTGAACCGGCCGGCTTCCGCCCCTAGGCCAATCAGCCGTGGCGGCCGGTGCCACCAACCGATCCAATCGGTTGACGATGGGGCCGGCCATCGCGGATACTTCACAAGTCGTCTAGGCGACATCCATCAGGTCAAAAGCCTGCCTGGGACTGTAGTTCAACCGGTTAGAGCACCGCCCTGTCACGGCGGAAGTTGCGGGTTCGAATCCCGTCAGTCCCGTTTACAAATTTCGGAGCTAGGCAGTTGGGTGCTGGGGATTCTGCTGTTCGGGTTCGTCTTGCCCCCAGCCCCACCGGCACCCTGCACATCGGCACGGCTCGGACCGCAGTTTTCAATTGGCTGTTCGCCCGCCACCAAGGCGGCCAATTCCTGCTGAGGATTGAAGACACCGACAAGGAGCGCTCCAAGCCGGAATTCACGGAGAACATCCTCTCCGGGCTGAAATGGCTTGGCCTGCAATGGGATGGCGAGCCGGTAATCCAGAGCGAGCGCATCGCAGCCCATCGGGCAGCGATCCAGCAGCTACTCGACAGCGGCCATGCCTACCGCTGCTACGCCACGGAGCAGGAGCTCGCCGCCATGCGGGAGCAGCAAGCCGCGGCCAAGCAGGCACCCCGCTACGACAACCGCCACCGCGACCTCAGCCCCGAGCAGGAGGCTGCCTTTGTGGCCGAAGGTCGCCAGGCAACGGTGCGCTTCCGCATCGACGACGGGGCCAGCATCGGCTGGACAGACCTGGTGCGGGGCGAAATGCGCTGGGCTGGCAGCGACCTCGGCGGCGACATGGTGGTGGCCCGCCGGGCTCCGGCCGATCAAATTGGCGACCCCCTCTACAACCTGGTGGTGGTCGTAGATGACGCCGCCATGGCGATCACCCACGTGATCCGCGGCGAAGACCACATCGCCAACACCGCCAAGCAACTCCTGCTGTATGGGGCCCTAGGTGCCCAGGCCCCGGTGTTTGCCCACACCCCCCTGATCCTGAATCAGGAGGGCAAAAAACTCTCCAAACGCGATGGGGTCACCTCGATCAGCGACTTCCAGGCCATGGGCTACACCGCTGAGGCTCTGGTCAACTACATGACCCTGCTGGGGTGGTCGCCGCCGGAGGGCATGGATGAGCGCTTCAGCCTGGAGCAGGCTGCCAATGCCTTTGGTTTTGAGCGGGTCAACAGGGCAGGCGCCCGCTTCGATTGGGACAAGCTCAATTGGCTCAACGGCCAGGTGTTGAAGGAGCAGGGTCCCGCTGTCCTGCTGGAACAGCTGCTCCCCCTCTGGCAGGCCAAGGGCTGGGAATTAGACAAAGCAGATAACCAGTGGCAGGCGGATCTCTGTGAGTTAATAGGCCCATCGATGACCCTCTTGGCCGATGGGGTGGCCCAGGCCGAGCCATTTTTTAGTTGCCCGCCCCTCAATGAAGCCGCCCAGGTCCAGCTGGAAAGCGAGGGGGCAAAACCCGTATTGGTTGCCCTGCTAGCCCTCCTACCCCCGGGGGAGCTGGGGTCTGAACAGGCCCAAAAGCTGCTGACGGAGGCGGCGACCAGTGCTGGAGTGAAGAAAGGAGTGGTGATGAAAAGCCTGCGGGCAGCGCTGCTGGGCAGCCTTCAGGGCCCCGACCTACTGGCCACCTGGTTGCTGCTCCACCGCCTTGGCCAGGACCGGGCCCGAATCGAGCGCTGTCTCTGAATCGTCAACCACCAGACCCAGCCGCCTTGCCAACACAGGTGCGGTGAAGCCCTGGATGCCCACGGTGAGCAGGATCGTCAAAAAGACCAGGCCCTTCAGGGCGCCAGCCCCCGGGATCCCGGCTTGATCGAGTTGTAGGGCAAACAAACTCGCCACCGCTGCCGTGACGATCCCCCTAGGGGCGATCCAACTGAGGATCAATTTTTCGCGCCAGGCCAGGGCCGGCAGGCCAATGCCACCGGCCTGGATAACCAGCCAGCGGAACAACATCAAGGCGAACACACAGGCCACCCCGCCCCAGCCCAGGGGGCTCAGTTCACTCCAGGAGAGGTCGGCCGCCAGCAGCGGAAACAGCACCGTGATCGCCAACTGGGCAAGCTGGGCAATCAGCTCATCGAGCTGGCTGGCCTGCTCATCAAGGCGCAAACCCACCACCACCCCAGCACTTACCGCTGCGGGCAGACCCGCCTCGGGCAAAAACACCTGGACACCGCTGACCACCACAAACAGGACGCCCAGGCTTAGTTGCAACTTGAGGGCATCTGCATCGGCGGGCAGGCGCCGCAGCACCTCCACCAACAACAGTCCCCCAAAGGCCCCGACCAGCACACCGCCACCAAGCCGCAGCAGCAACAGGACGGCCACGTCCTGCCAACCGCCCAGATCCCCCAGGGCCAACTGCAGCAACAGCAGGGCCAAGACCGCACCAGCCGGTTCAAGAATCAGGCCCTCTGCCTCCAGCACCTTGCCCAGGCCCGGCAGCAGCCGCATCTGCTTGACCATCGGGGTGACCACCGTGGGGCCGGTAGCCAGGGCAATGGCCCCAAAAACCCAGGCCAGGGGCCAGCTCAGGCCCGCCAATTGGTGGGCAAACCAGGCTCCACCCAGGAGGCCGAGCACTCCACGTACCAAGACCAGTTGCACCACGGTGCGTTGGAGGTCCCGGCCGGCCAGCCTCAAATTGAGTCCGCCATCGAACAGCACCAGGCTCACCAGCAGCCCCACAAGGGGTTCCAAGCCACGGCCCAGGGATTCGGGCTGCACCCAACCGAAGCCGGCTCGACCGACCAAAAGGCCCGTAGCGAGCAGCAAAACCACCGCCGGCAAACCGCTTAGCCGGGCCAGCAATTGGGCCAGGGAGCCGGCAAAGAAGGCCTCTCCCCAGAGCAGCTCCAGGGGCTTCAAGTGGCTAAGGCCCGGGCAAGCAAAGCCCGGGGAGTAGGCCCAACCCAAATAGTGATGGGGGCATCGGGGCACATCACCAGATTTTTAGCCCCGAATTCATTGCCCTCAGGATGGCAGGCTGGGACCCACGTTGCTGCCAATAAAGCGGGCTTGCCATGCCAGGAGACAAGCCCCTGCTGCTGCTGGTGGATGGCCATTCATTGGCCTTTCGCAGTTTCTATGCCTTTGCCAAGGGGGGCGAAGGGGGCCTGGCCACCAAGGCGGGCATTCCCACCAGCGTCACCTATGGCTTCCTTAAGGCCCTGCTGGAGAACTGCAGGGGCCTGACACCCCAGGGGGTGGTGATTGCCTTCGACACCGCCGAGCCAACCTTCCGCCACGGGGCCGACCCGGCCTACAAGGCCCACCGCGACACCGCCCCCGAACACTTTTTCGAAGACCTGGGCAACCTCCAACGCATCCTTGAGGAATCCCTGGACGTGCCCCTATGCATGGCACCGGGCTTCGAGGCCGACGATGTGCTCGGCACCCTGGCGAACCGGGCTGCCGATGGCGGTTGGCGGGTGCGCATCCTTTCCGGTGACCGGGACCTTTTCCAGTTGGTTGACGACGGCCGCGACATTGCCGTGCTCTACATGGGCGGCGGCCCCTATGCAAAAAACAGTGGCCCCACCGAAATCCGCAGGGAGGGTGTGATCGCCAAGCTGGGGGTCACACCAGAGGAGGTGGTGGACCTCAAGGCCCTCACCGGCGACAGCTCCGACAACATCCCAGGGGTCAAAGGGGTGGGTCCAAAAACCGCCATCACCCTCTTGGCAGCCCACGGGAACCTCGATGGGGTGTACGGGGCCCTCGAAACCCTGCAGGCTGCTGGCCCCAAGGCCACGGATCCCAAAGGCGCCCTCAAGGGTGCCCTGGTCGACAAGCTCGCCAACGACAAAGAGAACGCCTACCGCTCGCGGATGCTGGCGGAAATCCTGATCGATATTCCCCTGCCCACTGATCCGCGGTTGGGGCTCGGCGAGGTGAAGGCTGAAGCCCTGGCCAGCCGCCTGGAGGAGCTGGAGCTGTTCAGCCTGGTGCGGCTGGTACCCAGCTTTGCGGAGATCTTTTCAGCCAATCCGCCCGAACTGGCAAATAAGCCAGCAAAGCCGCCAGAAGCACCAGCATCAGCGGCCGCACCAGCACCAGCCGAACAAGAATCGCCAATGCCGGTGCTGGAGCCGCAAGTAATCAGCAGCCCAGGGCAGCTCGGGGCCCTGATGGAGCGCCTGATGGCCGCCACCGACCCCAGCCAACCGATCGCCCTGGACACCGAAACCACGGATCTAAACCCCTTCAAGGCCGAACTGGTGGGCCTGGGAATTTGCTGGGGCGAAGGGGCATCTGAGCTGGCCTACATCCCGATTGGCCACCATCCGCCCGCCGCCGCCGACCTACTTAGCCCGGCCCCGGAAGCGCCAGGGCAGCTACCCCTCGACCAGGTGCTCCAGGCCCTGGCCCCTTGGCTGGCCAGCAAAGCCCACCCCAAAACCCTCCAAAACGCCAAATACGACCGCCTAATCCTGATGCGCCATGGCTTGGCCCTGGCCGGGGTGGTGATGGACACCCTGCTGGCCGATTACCTGCGCGATGCCAATGCCAAACACGGCCTGGAGGCCCTGGCCGAGCGCAACTTTGGCTTCATACCCACCAGCTTCACTGAGCTGGTGCCCAAGGGGGCCAACTTCGCATCGGTGCCCATCGAGGCGGCGTCGCTCTACTGCGGCATGGATGGGCACCTCACCTTTCGGCTCACGGGCCTGTTGGCCTCCCAGCTGGAAGCCCAGGGCCCCCAGCTGACGAAGCTGCTGGAGCAGATCGAACTGCCCCTCGAACCGGTGCTGGCGGCGATGGAAGCCACGGGTATCCGGATCGACATTCCCTACCTGGGCGAACTGTCTGCGGAGCTATTGGGCGCCCTTACCCGCCTGGAGGCGGAGGCGAAAGCAGCGGCCGGGGTCGATTTCAACCTCGCCTCCCCCAAGCAGCTCGGGGAACTGCTGTTCGAAACCCTGGGCTTGGATCGCAAAAAATCGCGCAAAACCAAAACCGGCTTCAGCACCGATGCAGCGGTACTGGAAAAGCTTGAGGCCGACCATCCAGTGGTGGCCTTGGTGCTCGAGCACCGAACCCTCAGCAAGCTGAAAAGCACCTACGTGGATGCCCTTCCAGCCCTGGTGGAGCCCGAAACGGGGCGGGTGCACACGGATTTCAACCAGGCCGTTACGGCCACCGGCCGGCTCTCCAGCAGTAACCCCAACCTGCAGAACATTCCGATTCGCACCGAGTTTTCCCGGCGCATTCGCAAGGCCTTTTTGCCGGAGGCTGGCTGGCAGCTGATCAGCGCCGACTACTCCCAGATCGAGCTGCGCATCCTCACCCACCTATCCGGGGAGGAGGTGCTGGTGGAGGCCTACAAAGACGGCGACGACGTGCACGCCCTCACGGCCCGGCTGCTGCTCGACAAGGCAGCAGGCGAGCAGGTAAGTGCCGAGGAAAGGCGCCTTGGCAAGACGATTAACTTCGGGGTGATTTACGGCATGGGTGCCCAGCGCTTTGCCCGGGAAACCGGGGTCAGCCAAGCCCAGGCCAAGGAGTTCCTGGGGAAATACAAGCAGCGCTATCCCAAGGTTTTCGCCTATCTGGAGCTGCAGGAGCGCCTGGCCCTGAGCCGGGGCTACGTGGAAACGATCTTTGGCAGGCGCAGGCCATTTGGCTTTGATCCCACGGGCCTGGGCCGGCTGCTGGGCAAGGACCCCCTGGAGATCGACCTGGAGGTGGCCCGCCGCGGCGGCATGGAGGCCCAGCAACTGCGGGCTGCAGCCAATGCACCTATCCAGGGATCCAGCGCCGACATCATCAAGCTGGCCATGGTGCAACTGCACGACCAACTGATCGCTCTGGGCCTACCGGCCAGGCTGCTGCTGCAGGTGCACGATGAATTGGTGCTCGAGGTCGCCCCCGAGGCCCTCGAGACCGTGCTGAGCCTCACCCGTGAAACCATGGAGCGCGCCGTCGAGCTGTCTGTGCCCCTGGTGGTGGAGACCGGCGTGGGCCCGAACTGGATGGAAGCGAAATGAGCCTGCGGTTCACCAACACCCTCAGCCGCCGTCTGGAGGAATTCCGCCCGATCGAACCGGGCCGGGTCAGCATTTACTGCTGCGGGGTCACGGTCTACGACCTCTGCCACCTGGGCCATGCCCGCAGCTACATCGCCTGGGATGTGTTGCGCCGCCACCTGATTTGGAGTGGCTTCTCGGTGACCTTCGTGCAGAACTACACGGACATCGACGACAAGATCCTCAATCGGGCCGCCCAGGAGGGCAGCTCCATGGACGCGGTGAGTGAACGCAATATTGACGCCTTCTGTGCCGACATGGCCCAGCTCAACATCCTGCCTCCGGACCGGATGCCCAGGGCCACCCGCAGCCTGGATGCGATCAGGGCCCTAATTGGCGAGCTGGAGGCCAAGGGTGCGGCCTATTCGGCCGATGGCGACGTCTATTTCGCTGTTATGAAACACGCCGGCTACGGCAAACTTTCCGGCCGGGATCTGGCCGAACAACAGCACAACGCCGATGGTCGGGTGGCGGATGCCGAGGAGGCCCGCAAGCAGCATCCCTTCGATTTCGCCCTGTGGAAAGGAGCCAAACCGGGAGAGCCCAGCTTCCCCTCCCCCTGGGGGCCTGGCCGTCCGGGCTGGCACATCGAGTGCTCAGCCATGGTGCGCGAGGAGCTGGGCGACACGATCGACATCCACCTGGGTGGGGCGGATTTGATCTTTCCCCACCACGAAAACGAGATTGCCCAGTCCGAGGCCGCCAGCGGCAAGCAGCTCGCCCATTACTGGCTGCACAACGGCATGGTCAATGTGGGCGGCCAGAAGATGGGCAAATCCCTTGGCAACTTCACCACGATCCGCGCCCTGCTGGAAAGCGGGGTGAGTCCGATGAACCTGCGGCTATTTGTGCTGCAGGCCCACTACCGCAAACCCCTGGATTTCACCGCCGAGGCCCTAAGGGCCGCTGCCACCGGCTGGAAGGGGCTCAATGGGGCCCTGGCCATGGCAGTTGGGGGCCCCGCCCCGCAGCAGGCGTCGCTTTCTACCGAACTGGCCGATGCCCGCAACCGTTTCCAGGCCGCCCTCGACGACGACCTCAACAGCTCCGCCGCCCTGGCCGTGTTGTTTGAACTGGCCAAGCCCCTGCGCTCCATAGCCAATCGGATCGACCGGGGCGACCGGGACGCCGCCCTGCTGGTGGCGGCAGACTCCCAGCTCCAGCAGCAGGCAGCCCTGCTGGCTGAACTGGCGGATGTGCTGGGCCTAAAAGCAGAGCCATCAACGGCGAAGTCTGCGACCACGGCGGACTCTGAGTCGCCTGTGGCGGCAAACCAAGCCAGCACCACTGGCCCCAGTGAGGCCGAGATCCTTGCCTTGATCGAGCAGCGCCGTACCGCCAAGGCCGCCAAGGATTTTGCCGCCGCCGATCAAATTCGGGCCCAGCTGCAAGAAGCCGGCATCGAGCTGATCGACAAGCCCGGCGGCATCACCGACTGGCTCCGGGGCTGAGGCCTGCCTGGGACTGAGCCCTCCCGGGGCTGACCTGGCCAGATCAGTATCAACCTGGCTAGGCTTTAGCCATGCAGGTCAACATTCTTGAGGCCAAGAACCAGCTTTCCAAGCTGGTCAAGGCGGCCCAGGCTGGTCAAGAGGTGGTAATTGCCCAGCGTGGTGTGCCCGCTGTGCGACTGGTGGCGATCTCCCCTGCCGAACCGACGCCTGACCCGCTGGCTTGGCTGCAGGCCCACCCCCTGCCCGAGCAGCTCAGGTGTAGCCATGAAGCGATCGAAGCAAGCATTCAGACCGAGCGGCAGGGGTGGGACTGAATGGCCCTCGCTTACATCGACAGCTGCGTGGTCATTTACGCCCTGGAAGATGATCCCCGCTTTGGCAAAGCGGCCAAAGGGGCCCTAGCCGAACTGAGGCAGCAAGGCCTGCAACCGGTGATCTCTGCCCTGGTGCGGCTGGAGTGCCTGGTGCAACCCCTGGCGCTGGGCCACAGCGAAAGGCTGCATCGCTGCCACGGGTTTTTGCAGCTGTTCGAATCGGTGAGGATCCAGGACAGCACCTTTGAGCTGGCCACCGAGCTGCGGGCCCAGCATCGGCTGCGAACCCCGGATGCTTTGCACCTGGCCACCGCCCTGGGCCACAACTGTCAGGCCCTAGTCACCAATGACGGCCGCCTTAAGAAAGCCTCGGGCAGTCTCGAGATCAGAGCACTCGCCCCCAGCGACTGAGCAACTTGCGAGTGAGCCACCATCAACTGGAGCGGTCCTTCATCAACCGCTCGATCTTGCGGATGCGCAGCAGGGTTGTGGCCCAGACCTCCAGCTGAAAGGCCCGCTCCTGATCCCCTTCTGCCACCGCCTGGCGACATTCGGCCACAGTGGCCTCCAGGTCGTCGCCCCGCTCAAAGGCATCCCACAGCTGGCGCTCAAGCTTGGCCCGCTCAATGAAATTCCAGCGGCGTAAAAAAGCGGGCATCTCAGCCATGGCGAGCCTGGGCCCATAGGAGACCATCAGTGTGCACCCAGCTGGTTCACCAACTGGGCAGACAGCGCAGGCGCAGCCCTTGGCCTGTGGCTGGATGGCAAAAGCCCAGCCCCAGGACATGGAGCCTTAGCCCAGGCGCCGAATTGCCATCTCCGTAGAGGGGGTCGCCCAGCAGCGGATGGTCCATTCAGCCATCTGCACCCGCAACTGGTGGGAGCGGCCCGTTCGTGGGGCCGGTAACACCCGGGAGAGGGGCCTGCCGGTGCGATCCACATCCAGAGTCAGCAGTCGCCAGCGGTTGATGGCGATCTTGCCGCCCACCACCGATCCGTAGCGGGGCGGACGGGTGCCGGTGCGGGCCTTACGGATCTGGCGTTGGGCAAACAGGGCACTGAGCTGGCGGTGCATGGAGGCATTGGTGGCCATCAAGATCAAACCCGGCTGGCACAACAGGCCAGCTGGCTTATCAAAAGCCGCCAACCAGGGGTCTTGGTAGATCAAGCGACCAGCCAGATCATTCACCACAAAAGTTGGCCAGCGGCGCGAATGGGAAACTGAAACGCCGAAAGCTCTAGGGATCGCACCGTGAAAGCCATCAGCGTGCTGGGATCCACGGGCTCAATCGGCACCCAAACCCTGGAGATCGTGGACGACTTCCCCGATCGCTTCAAGGTGGTAGCCCTCACCGCAGGCAACAACCTGGATCTGCTTATCAGCCAGATCCAACGCCATGCCCCAGAGGTGGTGGCCCTGGCAGACGCCGAAAAGGTGGCCGAACTGCGGCAAAGGTTGGCCGCCCTGGCCCCTGAGCAAAAGCCCCGGCGCATGCCTGAGCTGCTGGGGGGCAGCGACGGACTCTGCGCTGCCGCAGCCTGGGCCACGGCCGACCTAGTGGTGACGGGCATCGTCGGTTGCGCGGGCCTGCTGCCCACCCTGGCCGCCATCCGGGCCGGCAAGGACCTGGCCCTCGCCAACAAGGAGACCCTGATCGCCGCAGGACCGGTGGTGTTGCCAGAACTGGCCAAGAGCGGTTCGCGCCTGCTGCCGGCCGATTCTGAACATTCCGCCATCTTTCAGTGCCTGCAGGGCACGCCCTATGCCGAAACGGCGCGCCTGAGCACCGGCCAGCCCACCCCGGGCCTGCGCCGGATCCAGCTCACCGCCTCCGGCGGTGCCTTCCGCGACTGGGATGCCGCCGACCTGGTCAAGGCCACCGTGGCCGATGCCACCAGCCATCCGAACTGGAGCATGGGCCGCAAAATCACGGTGGATTCGGCCTCCCTGATGAACAAGGGCCTGGAGGTGATCGAAGCCCACTACCTGTTTGGCCTCGATTACGACCACATCGAAATCGTGATTCACCCCCAATCGATCATCCACTCGATGGTCGAACTGGCCGATTCCTCGGTGCTCGGCCAACTGGGTTGGCCGGACATGAAGCTGCCAATTCTCTATTGCATGAGCTGGCCTGAAAGGCTGGAAACCCCCTGGCGCCGCCTCGATCTCACCGAAGTGGGCTCCCTAACTTTCCGGGCTCCCGATCCCGCCAAATACCCCTGCATGCAGCTGGCCTATGCCGCCGGGCGGGCAGGCGGCACCATGCCCGCGGTGATGAATGCCGCCAACGAGCAGGCCGTGGCCCTCTTCCTAGAAGAGCAGATCCACTTCCTCGACATTCCAAAATTGATCGAGCGGGTCTGTGATCGCCACCGGGGCGACCTCACTAGCGATCCCTCCCTCGACGACGTGCTGGCCATAGACAGCTGGTCCCGTCAGGCGGTGCGGGAGGCTGCAGCCCAGCTGGAAACCAAGGCAACTGCGGCGTTGCCGGCGTGATTGCCCATCACCTGCTGCTCTGCGCGACCCCAACCAAGGGGCTCTGCTGCCCCGATCCCGAGCTCGGAGTTGCCAGCTGGGAAACCCTCAAGCGTTTGGTGCGTGAGCTGGGGCTAGAGGATCCGGCCAGGCCTGGGGGCATCGTGCTGCGCACCAAGGCCGACTGCCTGCGCATCTGCAGCCAGGGTCCGGTGCTGTTGATCTGGCCGGAGGGAATCGTCTATGGCGGCGTGGGGCCCGATCAAATCGAGCGAATCGTCAGGGAACACGTGATCGGCCAACGGCCGATTGAGGAGTGGATCATCAAGCGGCTGCCCTTCCAAGGCGCCCCCCCGAGCTGCGTTGCAGGCACCAGCTCCTGACCAGGCCATCACTCCAGGAGGCCTTAAAGCCATCCGGGTTGCGGCCAGATCGCCCAGTGCGGCCTTTGCGCCCATGAAATCCGTTGTGGCCGCCTTGGGCTGAAATCAGCACCTCAAAATTGATTGGGCCAAATTGCTCGACGGCTTGCTCGACGGCTTGCCGCAATTGAAGGGCGCCTGCCACTGGCACCCAGGGGTCGTCGGCGGCATGGATCAAGATGGTCGGGGGCAAGTCCGGGGCCCGCTCTGGCAGCCAAGCCAGGGGGGAGGCCGCCTGGTAGTAGGCCTCGACCGATCGATGGCCCCAGCGCGGAGCGGTGATCGCCGCATCAAAACCCCGAATCGTGCGGGGTCCCCCGCCAGCCTCCAGTGATTGCCGCTCCTCGGCAGTAAGACCAAAGGGATCGGCCAGGGTTTGGGCCCTCAGGCGCTGGAGCAACCAAATCCGATACAAGCCATTGCGGGGCAGTTCGATTTGGCTTGCACAGGCAAGTAGGTCCAGGGGGCTGCTCACTAGGGCCAGGCCATCGAGGCCGTCGGGCTGGGCGGCGAGGGCGTTGAGCAGCATCGTGCCCCCCAGGGAAAGCCCTACCCCAAGCAAGGGAAGGCCACCCGCCCATTGGCGGCATTGGGCCAGCACCGGCAACAGATCGCTGTTGCAGCTGGCCGCGTAGGTGCCTTTGGCAAGGGGGCGGCTGGCACCGGCACCGCGCAAATTGAGCCGCCACACCCCAAAGCCCGCGGCTTGCAGGGCCAGCGCCTGGCGCCGAACCCCCTGGCGATTACTGCTACCGCCCAGGCCATGGAGCAGCAGCACCCAGCCCCTCGGCGGCCCTGGCGAGAGAGCCGCCCCCCATGGCCTGTCCTCAAAGGCAATTAGCTCTTCCCCCGGGCCAATCTCAATGCTGCGGGCGATGCCCCGATCCGCCGGCAAGCAGGCCGGCCAAACGCTATCCCTGAGGGTTTGGAGGTCGGGGCCAAGCCAGGGCCAGCGTTGCTGGAAAGGGCCCTCCATTGCCAATCCCGACTCCAATCCCGACGCCATCCCACTAACTACAGACCTGCCAACCAGCTGCCAGCAAAACCGCCCCTAGAGGGGAGCGGCCACCTTGCCGACGCCCATGCTGCGCAATTCGCTGAGCAGACCGTTGAGCACGGCCTTGGCATCTCCAAAGACCATGGCGGTTTGGGGCAGTTCAAAGAGGGCATTGGAAATGCCGGCATAGCCGGCGCCAAGGCTGCGTTTCACCACAAACACCTGCCTGGCCTGATCCACCTCCAGCACGGGCATCCCGTAGAGGGGGCTGGTGGGGTCATTTTTGGCATCTGGATTGACCACGTCATTGGCGCCCAAAACGATCACCACGTCGGTGCGGGGGAATTCCGGATTGATCGCATCCATCTCGATCAACTGTTCGTAGGGCACATCCGCCTCAGCCAGAAGCACATTCATGTGGCCAGGCATCCGGCCAGCCACAGGGTGGATCGCATAGGTGACTTCGACACCGTGGATCTCCAAAACCTTGGATAGCTCCCTCAGGGCGTGCTGGGCCTGGGCCACGGCCAAGCCATAGCCAGGCACGAACACCACCCGCTCGGCCTGCTCCAGGGCCATGGCGCATTCTTCAGCGCTACAGCTGGTAATCCGGGTGTAGCTGGATTCCCCTGAGCCGGCTCCACCAGCACCGGAGCCGCCAGCGGCACCCAGGGCACCGCCAAACAGCACCGAAACCAGCGAACGATTCATAGCAGTGCACATCACCTGGGTGAGGATCAGGCCCGCCGCCCCAACCATGGCTCCAGCAACGATCAGCAGCTGGCTGCCCACCACGAAGCCGGCGGCCGCAGCTGCCACCCCGGAATAGGAGTTGAGCAGGGAGATCACCACAGGCATGTCGGCACCACCGATCGGCAGGGTGACGCCAATGCCCAGCAGGGTGGAAGCGCCTAGCAGCAGCCATAGGGCCCAGCCATCGGGCTGCATCGGCAGGCCAATGGCACCGGCCAGGGCCAGGCCGCTCAAGGCGAGGTTCACCCCATGGCGCAGGGAGCTCTGGGTCCAGGCGGGGGTATCTAGCCAGCCCTGCAGCTTGGCCATCGCCACGATCGAACCGCTAAAGGTGATCGCCCCCACAAACACCGAGATCACGATGGAGATGCGGGCCACCAGGTTGGGCTCGCTGCTCTGGAACAGGGCCACGCCCATGGCAACCAAAAGAGATGCCATGCCGCCGCAGCCGTTGAAAAGGGCCACGGTTTCAGGCATGGCCGTCATTGGCACCCTCAGGGCCATCAACCAGCCCACCAGGCCGCCAAGGGCGGAGCCGCCGGCGATCCACAGCCAGGCCGTGGGGCCAGGTTGCAGCTGCACCAACAGGCCCAAGGTCGCCAAGCCCATGGCCAGGGCAGCCAAGCCGTTGGCGGTGCGGGCCGAACTCACCTTCGAAAGGCCCTTAATGCCCAGGGCCAGCAGCAGCACCGCCCCCAGGTCGATTACGTAGGGCAGCGACTCGGTCAAGACAGCAGGAATTGCCATAAAAGTGGGGTGCATTTCAGGCTCCGCGTTGGGATTTGGCCTTTTTGGATGGCCGCGAGAACATCGCCAGCATCCGGTCGGTTACGAGAAAGCCCCCAACCACGTTGAACAGGGCAAAGCCCAGGGATAGGGCACCCATGGCCAACAGCACCTGGTTGTTTTGGGCCTGGGCAATCAGGGTGATAGAAGCAAGCATCGTGATGCCGCTTATCGCATTGGCCCCCGACATCAGGGGGGTGTGCAGGGTAGGGGGCACCTTGCCAATCAGCTCAAGGCCCAACAGGCTCCCGAGCAACAGCACCCACAGGGCCTGGGTAAGGGAAGTCATGAAACCACCTCCTTAATGGTCGTAGAAACAATTTCTGGAAGGCGGCATGCGCCGCCATGGGTAAGCAGACATCCGGCCACGATTGGATCCTCCAGGTCAAGGGCAAAGGCCTCCGCGGCAGTGTCGGAAACGACGTGCTCCAGGAGGGCCGCCAGATTCCTGGCATAGAGCGCACTGGCGTGGTTGGCAACGCTGCTGGGCAGACCATCACCCCCCACCAGTTGCACTCCATTGCGATCAACCGTGGTGCCTGGTTGGGTGCAGGCGCAATTGCCCCCCTGGGCAACGGCCAAATCAACCACCACCGAACCTGGGCGCATGCCGTCGAGCATCGACTCATCGATCAATAGCGGTGCCCGACGCCCCGGCACCTGGGCCGTACAAATGACCATATCGGCCTGGGCCAGTTGCTCGGCAAGTTGCTGGCGCTGGGCAGCCAAAAAGGCCTCACTGGCAGCCTTGGCATAGCCACCGGACTCGGCGGGGGCCTCCTGCTGCTCCGGTGGTGCCAGGAAGCGACCCCCCAGGGATTCCACCTGCTCCTTGGCTGCCGCCCGCACATCGCTCACATAGACCACTGCCCCCAGGCGACGGGCCGTGGCCAGGGCCTGGAGCCCGGCGACGCCAGCACCCAGGATCAGGGCCCGGGCCGGCTGGATCGTGCCAGCAGCGGTCATCAACATCGGCATGTAGCGATCCAGGGCCGCCGCCGCCAGCAGCACCGCCTTGTAGCCGGCGATATTTGCTTGGGACGAGAGCACGTCCATGCTCTGGGCCCTGCTGATGCGGGGCAACAACTCCAGGGCGAAGGCTGAAACCCCACGGCTATTGAGGGTTTGCACCATCGGTTCGGCGCCATAGGGGGAAAGTAGGCCCGCCAGCAGGGCACCAGCCTTGAGCCGCCCGAGGGATTCAGCTGGCGGGGTGTTCACACAGAGCACCACATCGGTGGAGGCCCAGGCCCGCTCCGGCTCGCCGATCAATGCGGCCCCAGCGGCGGCGTAATCGGCGTCTGCGTAGCCAGCCCCAACCCCGGCTCCCTGCTCAACATGCAAGGTAAAGCCCTTGGTCGAAAGCCTTTTCACCGTTTCCGGTGTGGCCGCCACCCGTTTCTCGCCGTGGCGCTCTTCCCTGGGGATGAATACATCTGGCAAACCTGATCCCCCTGGAGCCGTAGCTCCTAATCTCAGTTCAATGTGCAACAGGAGCCCAGGCAGTGGCGGCAAATGTGCGCAGTTGCCCACCCATTGCCATCAGAGCAGCGGCGTCACACCACCGGCAGCAGCTCCTGCTCAATCGCTTCCGCCTGGGGGACACAACCCTGACGGCGCAACAACCTGGCCCGCAAAATCATCGGGTCTATGTCGCACTCAAGCCAGAGACAGGCCACCAGATGGAGCCTGCGCTGGGCCAGGGGGAGCACCCATGGCTCCGACTGGGGAGACGACTGGGCCATGGAACGGTCAAGCCAGAGAATATGAACAAAAGCTAGAGAAGCGGCAGCAAATGCCCATAGGCCAGAACACCTAATCGGCCCGCTCTGCACCCACAATGCGGCGATGCACAGACCCCGATCCAGGCAAGGAGATGGCCCCACCATCCTTTGACCTGGCTCCCAGGCCAGCCCATGACCAAACTCCCAGGCCAGCCAACCTGGAGCCGAGGGATTGGCAGCGCCAGCTGATCCAACTGCTGAGGGCCCGCCTATTGCGGGGCGCGGAGGCTGACGTGCTGATCCATGCGGGACCAGGGGCAGGCAAAACCCTCGGAGCCCTGCTTGGTTTCCAGAAGCTCCACCGGGAGCAAAGGCTTGAACGCTTTTTGGTCTTTTCCCACCGCAGCTCGATCGCCCGCCAATGGCGACAAGCCGCCGAGCGCCTGGGGCTGCGGCTGCTGGAGTGGGATCCAGACCAGGGCCTGGCGGCGATCCCCCAGAACGAGACCTGGCATGGCCTGCAATTGAGCTATCAGGCCGCTGGGCGCCATTGCCAGCGGTTGCTGGAGGAATTGCCCCACGCCGGGTTTGGGCGCTGGATGGCCATCGCCGATGAGGTGCACCACCTTGGGTTGGATCCGGATGAACCGGAGGCGGCCGCCTGGGGTCATGCCTTTAGCCGCCTGACCGGCACGGCCCAACTGCGCCTGGGCCTAACTGGCACCCCATTTCGAGCCGACAACCTGGCCTTTTGCGCCGCAAAGCGGGTGAAGGTCCGCGATGGGGACCAAATCGTCGAGCGGATTGCCCCCGACCTCAGCGTGGAACCCCGTCAGCTGATCAATGCGGGGGATGTGCGCCCCCTGGAATTTCGCTTTCAAGATGGCTGGGTTGAGCATGGGCGGCGCCACGAGCCCGGCGATCGGGAGACCTCCCCCCTCTCGGCGGAGGAGAGGGAAAGCTGGCGCTCCCGCAATTTGCGTAGGGCCATCCAGCTGGGCGACGACAGCAGCATCGCCCTGCGGCTGCTGCTCAATGCCCGCAGCCGGCTGGAGCTGGTGCGCCAGGAGCACCCAGGGGCGGGCGGCCTGGCCATTGCCCGGGACATCGCCCACGCCCGGCAACTGGCGGCCCTGCTTGAAGAGCAGGGGGATCGGGTGCATCTGGTGCACTCCCAGGACCCGGAAGCCGCCATGCGCTTGGCCTCCTTTCAGGCCGGTGAAGCCGATTGGCTGGTGAGCATCGACATGTGCGCCGAAGGCTTTGATGCCCCCAGGTTGCGGGTGGTGGCTTATCTCACCACCGTGGTGACCCGCAGCCGTTTTGTGCAGGCGATCACCCGGGCAGTGCGCATGGACGGCCAGCGCTCGGCCCTGGAGACGATTCCTCGCCATCCCTCCTACGTCTATGCCCCCGCCGATCCCCTGTTGATCAGCTACGCGCGCACCTGGTCGCTAAGCGAGCCCTACCTCCTGCGGCCAAAGCTGGGCCTGGATCCAGCCCCGGATCCTGGTGGCGGGCTGGGGGCCGCCGGGCTGCCCCTAGAAGCAATCGGTGAACAGCTCGGAGGGGTGCTGCGCATCGGCGGTCCCCAACTGCCCCAGATTCGCCGCAAAAGCGCCTAATTAACCCTCAATAAGAGCCGGTTAAGAGCAAATCTAAAACCAATAATTGCGACATTGTTTCAATCGATACCTTCGCCAGGGCCAGCGACCGGCAACATGGCGCCATCCAAGGGGGAAGGGGGAGGAATGGAAGCTTCAATCGAACGAAGATTAAGCGTTGCAGTCAGTTGGGCACTGGCTCGAGTCGCCACCCATGATTCCCTTGAGCGCTATGAAGAAAGCTATGCCCTCAGCGAAGAATTTCGCGAATGGCTGCTCTGCCTCGACGACCATCCTGAATTGCTTGAAACAACGGTTCTGATGGTGCCAAACAATTTAGAGCAGTGGCTCAGTACTTCCAGCGCTCAATACGGAATGCGCCAGCGAGAAGAAGACGGAATCCTGGAAATTTGAGCCAAATCTAAAGAGAATCGAAAGGAAATTCCCTCCTTTTCCGTTCATGGCGGCGACCTTCTTGCGGGGGGGCGGGGCGGGGGACGGGGGCAAACGCGACTATCGGCGCGACCCGATAGGCTTAAGTCATAGTCAATCCGCTTAAGCCATGGGTACGGGCAGTCCGGAAGTTCAAAACCTGGTGATCGTGGGTTCCGGGCCCGCCGGCTACACCGCGGCGATTTATGCGGCCCGGGCCAACCTCAATCCCATTCTGATCACTGGCTTTCAAGACGGAGGCATCCCCGGCGGTCAGCTAATGACCACCACGGATGTAGAGAATTATCCAGGCTTCCCCGACGGGATCATGGGCCCTGAGCTGATGGACCGCATGCGCGCCCAAGCCGTGCGCTGGGGCACCCAACTGGTGGAGGCCGACGCCGACGCGATCGATCTTTCCAGTCGCCCCTTTCGCATCGAGGCCGAGGGTCAAACCATCTCCGCCCAGGCCGTGATCATGGCCACAGGAGCCAAGGCCAACCGCCTTGGCTTGCCCAGCGAGGAACGTTTTTGGAGCAGGGGGATCAGTGCCTGTGCAATCTGTGATGGGGCCACACCCCAATTTCGCGGGGAAGAGCTGGCGGTTGTGGGCGGCGGAGATTCGGCCTGCGAAGAGGCCGTCTACCTCACCAAATACGGCAGCAGGGTTCACCTAATCGTGCGGGGAGAGCGCCTCAGGGCCAGTGGTGCCATGGCCGATCGGGTGCTGGCCAACCCCAACATCACCGTGCACTGGAACCGCCAGGTGCTGGATGTGGACGGCGACCAGTGGCTTGCAAGCCTCAGCCTGGTCGAGCCCAGCCACCCAGGATCAGGAAGCAGCCCAGCAGCAGCCAACAACCCAGAAGTTCTGCAGGTGCGCGGGCTCTTCTATGCCATTGGCCACACCCCCAACACCCGGCTAGTGGCGGGCCAGCTGGAGCTGGATTCCCACGGCTACCTGGTGACCAAGCCAGGTCGACCGGAAACCAACCTGGAGGGGGTTTATGCCGCCGGCGACGTGGCGGATGCGGAATGGCGCCAAGGCATTACGGCAGCGGGCAGTGGCTGCCAGGCGGCCCTGGCGGCAGAGCGCTGGCTGACCCACCACGACCTGGCTGTCACGGTGAGCCACAACCCTGTGGATCCAGCCCCCGCGGGCGAAAAGGTCGCCACAGCCGAGAGTGATGCAGAAAACTTTGACCCGGCACACCTTTGGCAGAAAGGCAGCTATGCCCTGCGCAAGCTGTACCACGACAGCCCCAAGCCCCTACTGGTGATGTACACCTCGCCAAGTTGCGGCCCCTGCCACGTGCTCAAACCCCAGCTAAAGCGGGTTCTTGAGGAGCTCTCTGGGGCAGCCCAAGGAGTGGAAATAGACATCGATGCCGACCAAGAAATTGCTCAGCAGGCCGGCATAACTGGAACGCCCACCGTTCAGTTGTTTTTCCAAAAAGAGCTGAAGGAAACCTTCCGGGGCGTCAAGCAGCGCAGTGTCTTTAAGGAGGCCATCTCAGCGCTTCTCTAAAAAGGGCAGGTCTGCTGCCCCAGGCAAGGCCAAGCTTTAGCGACGACGGGGGCCGCCAGGGCGATTGCCCCCTGGGCGAGGACCGGCGGCCGCATTGCGTTCCCGATAGGTGATCCGCCCGCGGGTCAGGTCGTAGGGGCTGATCTCAACCAACACCTTGTCTCCGGCCAGCAACTTGATACGGAATTTGGTGAGCTTGCCCGCCGCACGGCAGAGGCACTGGTGACCGGCCGGCTGCTCCAAGGTGACTAGGTAAAACCCGTTTCCCTGCTCCTTTTCAATCACGCCGGAGGTCTCAATCATGCAGCTGGTTACTCGCGCAAAAAACAGAACGCTGATCTCATCCTAATTGGCGCCCGCCGCGAGACCGATGGCCGCCGCGAGACCAGTGCCAGCCTGGAGGCGATAGGGTCTGGGCGCAAAGGTGCTCACGCATCCTTACCCAAAACAGCCATGGTCCTGCCCCCAATTTCAATGGATCTCGGCCTGCTGTTGATTTCGATCGGGGTGGTGAACCTCTGGAAAATGCGCCCGTCCTGACCACCCTCATTTTCCATAAGCCCTACGGGGTCCTGAGCCAATTCACCCCAGAGGCCGGAAGTGCCTGGAGATGCCTGGAGGATTTTATTGATATGCCTGGGGTTTACGCCGCCGGGCGGCTGGATGCCGACAGTGAGGGTCTGCTGCTGCTGACAAGCAACGGGAGGCTCCAGCAAAGACTCACCGATCCCGCCTTTGGCCACTGGCGGCGCTACTGGGCCCAGGTGGAAGGCAATGCCGCCGAGCATCCCGAAGCATTGGAGAGCCTGCGCCAGGGCGTGACCATTCAAGGCCAGCGCACCCTGGCCGCCAAGGCCATGCTGCTGCCAGATCCAGGCCTGCCTGAACGCAATCCGCCGATCCGCGAGCGGCAGGCCATTCCCACCAGCTGGCTACAGTTGGAATTGCGGGAGGGCCGCAACCGCCAGGTGCGGCGGATGACGGCCGCCGTGGGACTGCCCACCTTAAGGCTGCTTCGGGTGGCCATTGACCTGATGGACGGTGAAGCACCCCTAGATCTGGAGGGTCTTAAGCCCGGGCAATGGCGGCGAGTAAGCCCCGCAGAAGAACAACGCCTAGATCAACTCCTGGTGCCTTCTAAAGACCTAAAACGGGGTTCGCAGGTCCGCACTTCACCCGGTCGAATTCAGCAGGGTCGCCCCTCGCCGGGGCGCGGCGGCAGGGCTGGCGGCGGGAAATCCGGCCGGGGAGGCGGAGGTGGATAGGGCGGTTTAGCCGACCACATCCTTGAGCTCACGAACGGTCTGGAGCTGACCGTAGTAGTAGTTGGCCCTTGAGCGTCGATCGGGATCTTCCAGGCTGTCGAGGGCATCAAAGCCGATGGTTTGCCAGAGCTCATGGCCGCAGGCCCGGTTCAACTCATCGACCGCTTCGCTTTCCAAATTGGCCAAACGGCGCTGCAGGTTTTTGATCTGGGCAACGGACATCGCCTGAAAACTTCAATTGGGCAATAGTACAGACGAACTGCCCGGCACGCCAGTGGCCCGAACCGGCAACCTGGGCCGAACCTCAGAAGGGAAGCTTCTTTTTAGCGTCCTTGTCGAGGTCTGCTTCCATATCTCGCAGCCGCTTGAGGATGGTGTCGTAGTACTCCTTGAGGTAGGCCTCAAGGCCTGTGGTTTCAGCCGGGTCGAGGCCAAAGGCGGCATAGCTGGCCTCCATCGGTGCATCCAGGCCTTGGCCGCCACCGGTCACGGCATCAAAACTGAGCCTTTCGGCCACGTTCAAGCTGGCCTCAAAAAAGCTGGTAACGCCGCGCATCAGCCTCAGGAGCGCCGGCGGCACCCGGAATACCTTGGCGTCCTTGCCCGTGAAACGCTCGCAAAGCTGGGTGATTTCGCCGGTGATCCAGGCCTTGGGGCCCACCACCGGATAGGTCTGGCGGGCTGTTTCCGGATGGGCCAAAGCCGCCACGGCAAAGCGGGCCATATCCTGGGTATTCATGTAGGCAATTGGCGTTGGGGAGCCGCTAACCCAAACGGTTTGACCCTCCAGCACCGGAATGGCGAATTGACTGATCAAGCCCTGCATGAAAGCAACCCCCTGCAGGATCGTGAAGTCGAGGTCGGAGGCGTTAAGCCATTCCTCCGTGCAGGCCTTGATATCCATCAGGGGCACATCGCGGTGTTTGGCTGCCCCCAACAGAGACACAAACACAAGCCGCTTGATGCCGGAGCGCTGGCAGGCGGCAAAAAGGTTTTGCTTGCCGGTCCAATCGATTTCGTAGGCACTGCCTGGATCGGTTGCCCGGGCAGTGGCGGCGTCGATCAGGGCTTCTTGACCCTCTAGGGCGTAGTCGAGGCTGTCGGGCTCCAGCAGGTCTCCGCGGGTGAGTTCACAGCCCCACTCCTGCAAAAAAGCCGCCTTGCGGGGAGAGCGGACGATGCAGCGCACCTGGTGGCCAGCATCAAGGGCCTGGCGCGCTATCTGGCGACCCAGGGTTCCCGTTGCGCCAACCACCAAAACCCGCATACTCAGCCATCAAGCGGGCCCGAGCCTAGGGGCACGCGGGATTAGTCGTTGTCTGCGAATTTGAGCAGCAGGGCGCCACCCACCAGGCCCACGGGGATCAGCACCCAAAAAGCTGCTGCGATGCCGAAGATTTCAGAGGCCATAGACCGGCATGGGATTGGCTCTCCTGTTTAGCAGTTGCCGGGGCCCTGCGGTGACATTGGCTGGCGGTTTGCAAAATCACGGGCCAGGGGGCATCGCTGCGTAGCTGTCCAGCCATCACCCCACTGACGCCGGCCCGATAGCCCTGCTCTTGCAGGGCCAAAACAAGTGCTGCCAGTGGTGGAGGCCCCGTTTGGAGCCGTCGGGCCACCTCGGCGCTGGGCCAGCAGCGGGCCGGCAGACCCGGATCCGCCGCCAGACAGCCCAGTAACCGCAGCGACGCTGGCGAGAACTGCCCATCGGACTCGCGATCTGGCTTGTGCAAAGCAGTTATGTGCAAAGCAGTTTTATGCAAAGCAGCCAAAAATTCTGGTTTCTGCAGGGGGCCAATCCAAAGGGGGCCGCTAATGCTCAAGGGCACCGGAACCGGGCAACTGCAGGGCTGCCACTGGCGCAACTTGATCAGGCTCTGCACCTGCTGATCGCCGCATCCATGGCAATAGGCCATCAGCCCCAACTGCTCCTCCTCAGCCCTGGCTGGCTGGCGCTGCAACCGCAGCGCAGTGCGAAAGGTGCGCCCCTCGCTAAAGGCCAGCAATGGTTCGACGCCCCGGCCCATGGCCCAGGCAGCCCGAGCCACCACCCCGATCTGGAGCCTCAGGGCCAGCTCCCAACTGGCGGGATGGGCCCGGGCGGCGGCACCCAGCAAACGAATCGCCGCCGGGCGGTCGTGGCCCGTGGGGGAGCGTCCGTCGGTGCTGGCCAAATAAATCGCTCCGCCAAATTGCACCGCCTCTAGGGCCAGGGGCAACAGGGCCGTTGGACAGCCAAAGGCATCCAAATCCACCAACTCGAAGCGTTCCTGGCGCTGGAGGCAATCGGCCAAGAGCTGCTGGGCCGTGCGGGCCGTAGTCCGCAGCCGCAAAGTTGATTTGCCAGCCGCCAGGGGGGCCAAGTTGGCCTGCAGCAGGGGCAGGCGATCGGGGTCGGCATCGTTGGCCCAAACCTCGCCGGCTCCTCCCTCAACGCCATAGCGCAGGGCCCTGATGCCGCAGCCCGCCATCAGATCGAGCACCCTTACTGGGCCCTGGGCCGCGAGGGTGCGGGCCAGCAAGACGCCTAAATCCCTGGAAGGCCTTGATTGCGGTCGGAAAAAGCCTGCGCCAAGCTGCAGGCTGACCAAACCCTCGCAATAGTGATCCACAGCTTTGGTCAGCAGTTGCCTGGGCGCGGGGGGATTGCAGGTCCCCAGCCTGACGCCCCATCGACCGGCGACATCGATTGGGGACTCCACCACCAATGGCAGTGGCGCGGCGTGACTTGCCATTGGCGGGTGCTAGGTGATCCGCTCCACCCACCCCTGCTGCTGCTGCATGGCTTTGCTGCTGGTAGCGGCCACTGGCGCCGCAATGCGGCCCCCTTGGCGGCGGCGGGTTGGCGGGTCTATGGCCTTGATCTGGTGGGCTTTGGGGCCTCCTGCCAACCGCGCCTGTGGCTCGACAACAGGCTCTGGGCAAGACAGGTGCAGGCCTTCCTCGAGCAGGTAGTGCGCTCCCCGGCGGTGTTGGTGGGCAATTCCCTGGGGGGCTTGGTGGCCCTCAGCGCAGCCGTGTTCCACCCGACCTGGGTGCGGGCGGTGGCGGCAGCTCCCCTGGCGGACCCGAGCCTGCTGATGGCAGTTCCCCTGCGCTCACCAAGGCGCAAACCCTGGCGGCGGCGGCTTAAGCGTTGGCTGGTGATCAGCCTCTGCAGGCTGCTCCCCCTGGAGCTGCTCGTACCGCTACTGGCCCATTCCCCCCTGCTGGATCTGGGAATTCAGTCGGCCTATCTGACGGCGGTGATGGGGGATCGGGATCTGCACAGGCTGATTGCCAAGCCGGCCCGCAGGCCTGGGGCGGTCAGGGCCCTTAGGTCGATGAGCATCGCCATGGCCCTGAGGCCCCACGGCGCCCTGGCGCCAACCCTGCTGCGGCGATTGGAGCGCCCCCTACTCCTGATTTGGGGCCGGGCCGACCAACTGGTGCCGATCGAGGTGGCCAGCCAGGTGGAGGCCCTGCGGCCACAGCTGCCCCTAGTAGTGCTGGAGCACTGCGGCCATTGCCCCCACGACGAGGTGCCCCAGGCCTTCAACCAGGCCCTACTTCAATGGCTTGAACAACTACCCCATTGCCAGGGGGAGCTCCCTGCATAATTTGAAGACAGCCACAGCCCAGGCCGGGCAACAGATGAAGCACACCCTTTCGGTGCTGGTCGAAGACGAGTCCGGTGCCCTGAGTCGAATCTCAGGACTGTTCGCCCGTAGGGGCTTCAATATCGAAAGCTTGGCCGTGGGACCGGCGGAGCGCAAGGGGATCTCCCGCCTAACGATGGTGGTGGATGGCGACGCCCACACCGTTGAGCAGATGACAAAGCAGCTCGACAAGCTGATCAACGTGCTCGGGGTGATCGACCTTTCGACAATCCCAGCCGTGGAGCGGGAATTGATGCTGTTGAAGGTGGCCGCACCGGCCGCTAACCGCAGCGCCATATTGGATTTGGCCCAGGTTTTCAGGGCCAACGTGGTGGATGTGGCCGACGACGCCCTAACCCTGGAGGTGGTTGGCGATCCCGGCAAATTGGTGGCCCTAGAACAGGTGATGAAGGCCTACGGCATCCTCGAAATCGCCCGCACGGGCCGTATTTCCCTGGAGCGCGCCTCAGGGGTCAACACCGCATACCTGAAGACAACCAGCTCCGAAAAGCGGGTGCCGGCCTAGCCGATCGGCGATTACCTAGGGCTTGCCCTGGACCAGGGTGCCCCCGGAAATGACAGTGGCCTTGGTGATTTTGTCGCCCTGCTGGATCTTGTCGACCACATCCATACCCTTACTTACCCGGCCAAAAACCGCATAGCGACCATCCAGCTCAGGCAAGGCCTGCAGAGCCACATAAAACTGGGAACTGGCTGAATTGGGATCGGCTGAGCGGGCCATGGCCACTGCGCCACGCTGGTGGGCCAGCACCAATTGGCGGGTGATGCCGGGGGTCGTGACGGGTACGCCATAGCGGGGCTCGGGCTCCCCCTGGCGCCGAATCTCCAGGGGGATCAGGCGGGATTCCCCAGAGCTGGGATCCACATAGCTACCTGTGCCGTATTGGTTGACGGGCACCTTCGGATCCGCACTGGCGGGGTCACCGCCCTGCACCACAAAGGGCACCGGCTCGCGCACCACCCGGTGGAAGACCGTGCCGTCGTAGACCCCGCGCTTGACCAGGTCGACAAAATTGCCTGCGGTCAGGGGGGCTGCATCCCCATCGAGCTGGATCTCCACCTCCCCCTTAGCCGTTTGGATCTTCACAGTGGCCAGCCCCTTCAGGCAAGGAGCACCGGTGGCACTACAGCCCAACAATTGGGTTGATTGATCGGCGGCGCAGGCGCCGAGGGCAAAGGGGCTAAGACAAAGTAGGCCGCCCAAAAACAGGCCATAAAACCAGCGGCCCATCAGACGCCCTCCAGGGGAACACCCAGGAAACGGGCCAGCTGGGCTCCCGAGAGCTCCAGGTCGGCGAGGGGCATTGGTTCGCCAACCTGGGTCAGGGGCATGTCCCGGCGACCCTGCACCCGCAAAGCAATGCGCCGCCTTGGGCTCAGCCCATCACGCACATCCACCTTCACGGCCTGGATGTCGCGCAGCGGAATTTGCACATCAATTTTTTGACGAAAACCCTGCCTACTAATGGTGGCGCTGCCGGAAGCGCGGTCGAAACGGTTTGAGCCAGCGCCCACATCTATGGCTATGACAACCCAGAGGTAGGTGGAAAGCAGAATTGCGGCCAGGCCGTAAAGACCCATCACCAAACCCTGGGGCACTAGGGCCAATTCAGCGGGGTGGCCAATCGGCAGCAGATCCACCCCAAAAAAGCTTGAGGCACTGGTCAGGGCAAAGCCCACGCCACCGGTCGTAACAACCGAAGCCACCAAGACATTGGAGAGCCGCCTGGAGCCCAAAACCGATTGCTCCAACAGGTCTGCCGCCTGGGTGGGCGCGGCTGGAGTGGCCATGGGAAATAGGGCTACAACACCTAGCCATCCTGGCGTGGGGCCCGACCAGGGGGGCGGAAATCAGAAGAAATACCTAAAAATCAATCCAGGGCTGGGGTTTCAGCCCGTGTCAACTGGGCCCGCAGAACCCGCCGCCGTTGTTACCATCTCGCGGTATCCATCAGTCCCGCGGGTTTTCCGCACAGTTTCACCACCATGACGATCGCTGTAGGGCGCCAGCCAGCAGCACGGGGATGGTTCGACATCCTTGATGACTGGCTTAAGCGCGACCGCTTCGTATTTGTGGGCTGGTCTGGCCTGCTTCTTTTCCCAACTGCCTACTTGGCATTGGGTGGATGGCTAACCGGCACCACCTTTGTTACCTCCTGGTACACCCACGGCATTGCCTCCAGCTACCTGGAGGGTTGCAACTTCCTCACCGCTGCGGTGAGCACCCCGGCTGATGCCATGGGTCACAGCCTTCTGCTCCTATGGGGTCCTGAGGCCCAAGGCGACTTCGTGCGCTGGTGCCAACTGGGTGGCCTCTGGCCCTTCGTGGCCCTGCACGGTGCCTTCTCCCTGATCGGCTTCATGCTGCGTCAGTTTGAGATTGCCCGCCTAGTCGGCATTCGCCCCTACAACGCCATCGCCTTCTCAGGCCCGATTGCGGTGTTCGTCAGTGTTTTCCTGATGTACCCCCTGGGTCAAAGCAGCTGGTTCTTTGCCCCATCCTTTGGTGTGGCAGCAATCTTCCGCTTCCTGCTCTTCCTGCAGGGCTTCCACAACTGGACGCTGAACCCCTTCCACATGATGGGAGTGGCCGGCATCCTCGGCGGTGCCCTGCTGTGCGCCATCCACGGTGCAACGGTGGAGAACACCCTGTTTGAGGACAGCGACCAGGCCAACACCTTCAAGGCGTTTGAGCCGACCCAGGAAGAGGAGACCTATTCGATGGTCACCGCCAACCGCTTCTGGAGCCAGATCTTTGGTATCGCCTTCTCCAACAAGCGCTGGCTGCACTTCTTCATGCTGTTTGTGCCTGTGATGGGTCTTTGGACCAGCAGCATCGGCATCATTGGCCTGGCCCTCAACCTGCGCGCCTACGACTTCGTGTCGCAGGAAATCCGCGCCGCTGAGGACCCTGAGTTCGAAACCTTCTACACCAAGAACATCTTGCTGAATGAAGGTCTGCGTGCCTGGATGGCACCGGCTGACCAGCCGCATGAAAACTTCGTCTTCCCTGAAGAGGTTCTGCCCCGTGGAAACGCCCTTTAATTCCTCCATGGTGGTCGGGGGCAAAGACCTCGACTCCACCGGTTATGCCTGGTGGGCGGGCAATGCCCGCCTGATCAACCTCTCCGGCCGTTTGCTGGGAGCCCACGTGGCCCACGCCGGCCTGATGGTCTTCTGGGCCGGCGCCATGATGCTGTTCGAGGTGAGTCACTTCACCTTCGACAAGCCCATGTACGAGCAGGGTCTGATCCTGTTCCCCCACGTGGCCACCCTGGGCTACGGCGTGGGACCTGGCGGTGAGGTCACCGACCTCTATCCCTTCTTCGTGGTGGGTGTGCTCCACCTGATCAGCTCAGCTGTGCTGGGAATCGGTGGTCTGTACCACGCCCTGCGCGGTCCGGAAATCCTGGAGAACTACTCCTCGTTCTTCGCCCAGGATTGGCGCGACAAGAACCAGATGACCAACATCATTGGCTACCACCTGATCCTGCTGGGTGTGGGTGCGCTGCTACTGGTGTTCAAGGCGATGTTCTTTGGCGGCGTCTACGACACCTGGGCCCCAGGTGGTGGCGACGTTCGGATCATCACCAACCCGACCCTTAGCCCCGGCGTGATCTTCGGCTATCTGACCCGAGCCCCATTTGGTGGCGAAGGCTGGATCATCGGGGTCAACTCGATGGAAGACATCATCGGCGGCCACATCTGGATCGGCCTGATCTGCATCTTTGGTGGCATTTGGCACGCGATCACCAAGCCTTTCGGTTGGGTGCGTCGTGCCTTCATCTGGAACGGTGAGGCCTACCTGAGCTACAGCCTCGGCGCCCTGAGCTTCATGAGCTTCATCGCCTCGTCCTACATCTGGTTCAACAACACCGCCTATCCCTCGGAGTTCTACGGCCCCACCAACGCCGAGTCCTCCCAGGCCCAGAGCTTCACCTTCCTGGTGCGTGACCAACGCCTGGGCGCCAACATCGGTTCGGCCATGGGCCCCACCGGTCTTGGTAAATACCTGATGCGCTCCCCCACCGGCGAGATCATCTTTGGTGGTGAAACCATGCGTTTCTGGGATTTCCGTGGTCCCTGGCTGGAGCCGCTGCGCGGCCCCAATGGCCTGAGCCTCGACAAGCTCCAGAACGACATTCAGCCCTGGCAAGTGCGCCGCGCGGCTGAATACATGACCCACGCCCCCAACGCCTCCCTCAACTCCGTGGGCGGCATCATCACCGAGCCCAACTCGGTGAACTTCGTGAACATCCGCCAATGGCTGGCGTCCACGCAGTTTGTGCTCGCCTTCTTCTTCCTGGTGGGTCACCTCTGGCATGCAGGCCGCGCCCGCGCTGCTGCTGCCGGTTTTGAGAAGGGTATCGACCGTCAGGCCGAGCCCACCCTGGCCATGCCAGATCTCGACTGATCAAGCTCAGCTGATCCGGTTAAACAGATCAGTCAGCCTGATTCGCCTTAGCCCCCGCCCCCCAGGCGGGGGCTTTTTGCTGGGAAGGAAAGTGTTAACCCCTGCTAAGGCGCCAACCACCGCCTCAGCAGGGGCAGGCTCAGGCCAATCACATTGGAATAGCAGCCCTCAATTCGCTCCACCAGGCTTCCGCCCCGGCCCTCCAGGGCAAAGCCACCGGCGCACTGCAAAGGCTCACCAGTGGCCACATAGGCATGGATCTCAGCTTCGCCCACCGAGGCAAACTGCACCCGGGTGGTGACCGTTGTGAGGCGTTCGCCTTGCCCTTCATCAGCATTTACAGGGGCTGGCAGGAGGCAATGGCCCGTGTGCAGCTCCGCCCAGGCCCCGGCCATCCGCCGCCAGCGCGCAATCGCCTCTTCTGCATTGGCCGGCTTACCAAACACTTCTCCCTCAAACACCAAGAGAGAATCGCAGCCCAAAACGGCCTGGCCACCAACGACGTGGCCATCTCGATCGGCGCCGTGGGCCAACAACGAAACCGCCCGGGCCTTGGCCTGGGCCAAGCGCTGCACCAGGGCAATGGGGTCTGAATCAACGATCGAATCCTCATCAACACCACTCACCTGCACCCGGTGGGGGATGGCGGCCTGCTCCAGCAGGCGACGGCGGGCAGGGGAAGCTGAAGCAAGAACCAACATCGGCGCAGGGGATTAGGGAGAATCACTCCATGCAACACCAGTCGGCCCCATCCGTTGGCGATCTGCTCCACGATCAAAGGGCCATCGATCGGGCCTCCCTGGCCCTGCGCTGCCTCCCCTACCTGCGGGCCTTCTATGGGCTTGTGGCTGGCACAGCCCTTGGCAGCGCTGAACTCAACCAGCGACCTGATGCCCGCAAACTTTGCCCCCGCCCATTGGCTGCCGATCGGATGGAGGCGGATTGGATCTGGCTGATCCAACTTGGGGTGCTACGCCGTGAAGTGGATGGCCAGGGCCTCACCCACAGGGTGCGCCTCACCCCAATGGGCCGCCGAGTGTTGCAGGGCTGGCAAGGGGAGATTCCCCGGGCTGGCCTACTTAAATCGCTGCGCAACGCTTTTAGGAGACACAAACCACGCTGGTAGACGAACCCAGCCCCCTAATTGCGCTGTAGCATTTTTGTACAACTTGTACGTATTGTCCACGGTGGAAATCACGTTGAGGAAAACTGGCGGATCCGTTACCGCCACAATTCCAGGCGAAATGGCACGTCGTTTCCATCTCGCCCCGGGCGACCGGATCCAGGCCATTGAAACTGAGCAAGGCATACTCCTGACCCCCTTCGATCCAACTGTGCAGGAAGCTCTCGCCCTAGCTTCCGACGCAGCCCGCCAGTATCAAAACGCCCTCAGAGAGCTCGCCCATTGAACCTGCTATCGGAACCCCGCTGGGTTCCTGCTATCGCCGTGACAGCGATGCACCATCAGCAGATTCTTGAGCATGGTGGTCTTCAGGGCATCCGATCCCAGTCCACATTGGAAGCAGCTCTGGCCAGGCCGCAACAGCGCTGGAGCTACGGCGAGCTGCAGTCAATTCCAGCTATTGCAGCAGCCTATGCAGAGGCCATCGTTCGTGCCCACCCATTTTCAGATGGCAACAAGCGCACGGGATTGCTTGTTGCCTTGGTCTTCCTTGGCCTGAACGGCTGTGCTTTCAATGCGTCCAACGAGAGCGTCGTGTCGACGATCCGGCGGCTCGCGGCAGGAGATTTGGCAGGGCCGGATTTGGAGGCCTGGTTCAACAGCCACTGCGGCAGCAGAGAATGACCATGGCACGACCCACTCCCCTCATGGTGCTTGGCACCTCCAGCGGTGCCGGCAAGTCGTTGATGACGGCCGCCCTCTGCAGGGTGTTGCGACGTCGCGGCGAAACGCCCCTGCCCTTCAAGGGGCAAAACATGAGCAACAACGCCTGGGTGGACCAGGCCGGCGGCGAGATGGCCTATTCCCAGGCGCTGCAGTCGTGGGCGGCGGGCCTGGAGCCCCAGTGCCCCATGAATCCGGTGCTGCTTAAACCCCAGGGTGACAGCACCAGCGAGGTAATCCACCTGGGCAAGAGCGTGGGCAATGCCCGGGCTGAGCATTACTACCGGGATTGGTTTCGCCCCGGTTGGGCCGCCATCCGCACCGGGCTCGAGCAACTGCAGGCCGCCTATCCCGGCGGTCGGCTGGTGCTGGAGGGGGCCGGCAGCCCGGTGGAGGTGAACCTCCAATCCCGCGACCTGACAAACCTGCGGCTGGCCCAATACCTAAGGGCCCGTTGCATCCTGGTGGCCGACATCGAGCGGGGCGGGGTATTTGCCCAGCTGGTGGGCTCCCTGGCCCTGCTGCGGCCAGTGGAGCGGCCCCTCATTAGGGGCCTGTTGATCAATCGCTTCCGGGGCCGCCGCGAATTATTTGACGAAGGGCGCCGCTGGCTGGAAAAGGAAACCGGGATTCCGGTGCTTGGCGTAATGCCCTGGCTGGATGAGTTATTTCCGGCAGAAGACTCCCTCGACTTGCTGGAGCGCCGCGGCCGCAAGATTGGCGCTGAGCTTGAGATCGTGGTGCTCAAGCTGCCATCGCTCAGCAATTTTTCCGATCTGGATCCCCTGGAGGCCGAACCAAGCGTGCAACTGCGCTGGGTCGCCCCGGGGGAGGCGCTGGGCAGCCCCGATGCGGTGATTGTGCCCGGCAGCAAGCAGACCCTGCGGGACCTAAAAGCCCTGCAAGCTGCGGCCCTATGCAGCGAACTGCAGAGCTTTGCGTCAAAGGGCGGCCACGTCTTTGGTATCTGCGGCGGCATGCAAATCCTTGGCCTGGAGCTCAGTGACCCTGGCGGACTAGAAGGCGGCGAAGGGGGCGATAACAACCAGGGATTTGGCCAGGGATTTGGCCAAACAGAAGGTCTGGGCCTGCTGCCCCTGCGCACCGTTTTCGGCGGCCCCAAAGCCCTGCTACAGCGCAGTAGCCAGGCCCTTTGGCCAGCTGCGCTGAGCTTCAACAGCAACGGGAGCAACTGCGAAACCCTCCAAATTGAAGGCTTCGAACTTCACCGCGGCAGCACCCAGGCCCTAGCCCCCTGCCAGCCGCTCTGCGCCGACGCCGAGCTGGGCTGGGTGGCAAACAACGTGGCCGGCACCTACCTACACGGCGTATTTGAGAGCGGCCCCTGGCGAAGGCGCTGGCTCAACCATCTGCGACAGCGCAAAGGATTGGCGTCCCTAAATGAATGCCAACCCCACCACAGCCAACAAAGGGAGGCATTGCTTGATCGTCTGGCCGATGCCTTTGAGCAGCACGTAAATCTGGAGCCCCTTCTGAACAGGCAATGAGTGAGGTATTAATCCACTGGCCCCTAATGATTAATTGTCGCCCCGTAACGCCTGGTTGACAATTCCAGCCAGCGACGATCCATATTCTTGATAATCGACCCAACTTGATAACAAAGCAAGCAACGCCGAGCCAATCGGCTAAAATGCACAGAAGACGAAAAAGAAACCTCTTTGTGCTGCGCAATAATAGCCTCTTCTTGAGTTCGTAACTTATCCATTAGGCGCTCGAGATCGATTCTTATAAATTTAGGTTTCTGCTGTAACTGAATTGAATAAAGTTGAAGTGGATTAGCCTGAAGGCGCGCTATCCAGTCACCAAGTTGATCGATACATCCTGCCAGAAGTGCCGCTTCTTGACAGTGCAGAATCTCGATTTCAGCAGAAAACTCCTGGGATTCTCTCAAAGCTCTCAAGGCAGTAATACAGCCAGCAAGTGCCGCACAACAACGTTCCAACTCGTGCCAAAGGTGGGCTAGGGGCTGGCCATAGGGATTAACACCTAATTCAACAATCGCGGCAGGGCGACTTTTTTTCAACTCAACCAGAGCATGCATTAACTGCCGATGCATCTGTTTACGTTCGCTTGGCTGCAGCCAAATCTCCGTAGAACCCGTCATCAAAACCCTCGCCTGAAGCAACGCCTCACGCTGCATTGCCAACAAGGATTGAACATTGCGATGGTGATCTCTAATCGCCGTATTTGGCCAGAACAGATGCAGGCTGAGCAGCGCCAGCAGAACTCCTAGGGCAGTCCAGATGATCTTTAGCCGTAGCGAACTATCGATAGCAGCGGTGGACTGCATCGTCCAACCCATAATCACCACCAAGCCTGCAATTTTATAGCCAGCCTGCAGCCCCAGTAAACCGCCAATCAACCTGATTAGGCCAAGTGTCAGGCCCAGGCCAAACGGAAATGGCAGCAAGGCTAGGGCTGGCTGACAAATCAACAACACAATGGCTCCAAGCCCCGTGCAGACCACTCGCTGCAGCCCCAAGACGTAGGAACTTCCGTAGCTTCCAGCCATCACCGCAGCAATCGTTAGCGGCATGTAATAGCCATCTGGCACGGAACTGAGGCTGCCCAGCCCGGCCGCTAAGCCGATGGAGATAGCCAAACGCAGGTCTTCGCGCTGAATCAGCGACATGCGTTGCGGCAAAGGGTCATGCTGTGCAAGGCCTGCTGGACCCGCTGCCGCTCATCATCGATGGCCGCAGTAAGCAACGGCGAGCGCTTCCCCGATATAAACAGCGCTTGATGGCGTTCAAGTTCTAGGAAATGGTGAAGCAAAGTCTCCCAGAGCAGCAAACGTTGCCACCAGCGCTTGCGGCGTACTATTGCGGCCTGTTGGCTTCGCATCGCCAATTCAACAAGTCGGGCTAAACGCAGCAGCCCCTCGGTTAGATCAATCTCTGCCGATTTTAAAAGACTGCCTTCTGCATTAATCAGGTGTGCTGAAGTTGCCTGTTGAATCGGAGACATCAGATGGAATCCGCCAATCAATCTGATTTGATGATCTAGTGCTAGATCAAGCCGCTCCAACTCAACCAGACGATTGCGCGGCCAAAAGAGGAAAGAGACAGTCACAGCCACCACTATTCCGATGATTACATCTAGGCTGCGATTGAATACAAAATTCCAGCTGAAATCCGCCTGGCCGGGAATCATCAAAAACATCACTATTATTGTCATCGCAGTGGACAGACCGCCTTGCCAACCCATCAGGCGGAGCAAAGGAAGACAAAAAAGACAAGCGATCAAAACCGCCACCCAACCGGATACAATTGTATGCACAAGAAAGGTAATTAATGCTCCCAGAATCGTGCCAAAAATTCTTCCCTTAGCTGCCGGGATTGTGAGCTCATCATTGTCATCAACAACGATCAACGCCGCATATAGCGAATACCAGAGATAGGCCGTGCGATCACTCCACAGAGCAATTGCTGCTGTCCCGAACATGACTGCAGCCAGACGTAGACTCTGTCTCAACAAATCCGGCGTCAAGCGAACGACCTTATTCAAAACCCAACTGACAGGAGAACAAGAACTGTGGGAACTGGACATTTCCCTAGAGTTTGATGCCAAACCACTGATTAGGGAAGAGGAGATTCCAATTACAAAGGCCTGGTGACCCCGCACGTGAATCTGGAGCCCCTTCTGAACACGCCATGAGTGAGGTTTTGATCCACTGGCCCGATGGCAGCAGCTGCCTGGTAGCTGGCGGCACCGATTGGCTTGAGGCCGCAAGCAGGGCCGGTTACGACATTCCGACGGGGTGCTTGGGGGGCAGCTGCGGCGCCTGCGAAATCGATGTCAACGGTGAAACCGTGCGGGCCTGCATCGCCACTGTTCCTAGTGAAGCAATTAGTGAGATCAGGGTGGAGCTGGTCAGTGATCCCTTCTGGTAACTGCTATCACGCTGCCTTAACCAAGCTGCCTTAATCGCGCTGAATCAGGCCGCCACCCAGCAACACCTCACCGGCATAGAAAACTGCCGCCTGGCCAGGGGTGATCGAAAATTGTTCATCGCGAAACTGCAATTGACAGCGACTGGGTCGATCCGCCGCCGCATCAGCATCGGTGGCAGCTAAGGGGGTGAGCAGGGCCGGCTCAGGGGCACTGCGATAACGCACCTGCGCCTCCACCTGCATCGGCTCCAAGGGGGCCCCAATCGAAACCCAATTCACCGCACCAACAATGCATTCGGAGCGGGCAGCCTGGGCGCGGGGCGCCACCACCACCCGATTCAAGGCCGCATCTAGCCGCACCACATGCAAGGGTTCGCTCCAGGCCACCCCCAACCCCTTGCGTTGGCCGATGGTGAAGTGCTCGATGCCATCGTGGCTGCCCACCACAGTGCCATCGACAAGCACGATCTCCCCGGGTCGCTCGGGCAGGTAGGCATCCAAAAAGGCCTTCATTGAGCCGTGGTGATCAGCCAAGCAGAGGTCTTGGCTTTCCGGCTTTTGGGCCGTGCGCAAACCGTGGCGGGCAGCCTCCAGGCGCGTATCGGCCTTGGTGAGCTCCCCCAGGGGAAACACCAGCCGGCCCAAAACCTCCTGGGGCAGGTCGTAGAGGAAGTAGCTCTGGTCTTTTAGGCCGTCTAGGCCCCGCAAAAGCTGATGGCGGCCGTTGTCGCTTTGGCTGGCCTGGCGCACCCTGGCGTAGTGCCCGGTGGCAATTCGCTCCAGGTCGCGCTCCTGCTTGGCCCAGGCGAGCATCGGTCCAAATTTGACCTCCCGGTTGCAGCGGGAACAGGGCAGGGGGGTAAGGCCAGAGCCGTAGTCCGCAACAAGGAAATCGACGATCTGCTCCTGGAAGTGGGCGCGCAGATCCACCACGTGGTGGGGCACTTCCAACTGCTCACAGATGCCAGCCGCATCAACCAGGCCCTCAGCGCAGCAGGCCCCCTTGCCACTCATCAACCAAAGGGTGAGGCCTTCCACGTCCCAGCCCGCCTCCACCAACAGAGCTGCGGTGAGCGAACTATCTACCCCGCCGGAAAGGCCCACCGCCACCCGATGCTCCCCAGGCCAAGAACGCAACCGCTCCAGGGCCTCTGCCCCCGCAGGGGTGGCCGCAACGATCTTTGCCGCCTTAGGCGAAGCGGCCACTAGGGGGGTAGGGGTAGCGCTCAAGGAAAAGACAGGCGGGGCGACGGGCGCCGATTTGCTCCCATCATGGAGGGAATGCCAACCCCAAGCCGTGCCGCACGCCCCAGGCGGTTGCGTCAGAGTTGGCTAACAAAAAGCCCGCGAATGTGTTGTTTTGCGTTTGAAAGCTAAAGCGTTGATGAAAACATTCGGCTATTCAAAAAAAGAAGCCCATATTTGCCGCACCCAAACCCAGCCCATGACTTCCACCTCCCCACGGGCTAGCGAGAGCAGTAGGCGTCGAAGTAGCGATCCGATCACTTGGTATCTGGCCACAATTGGCCGCGAACCCTTACTAACTCCAGCCGAAGAAATCGAACTCGGCAACCAGGTGCAAGCCATGATGGCGATCCTGGAAGATGGAGATCGGGAGCTAACAGAAAAGGAAAAAAGAACAATAAAAATTGGTAAGCGCTCCAAGGCGCGGATGATGAAAGCCAATCTCAGGCTGGTGGTTAGCGTCGCAAAGAAATATCAAAGCAAAGGCCTTGAATTACTTGACCTAATCCAAGAGGGCTCCCTTGGTTTAGAGCGGGCCGTCGAAAAGTTTGACCCCACTAGGGGTTATAAATTCTCCACCTATGCCTTCTGGTGGATTCGCCAAAGCATGACCCGGGCGATTGCCTGCCAATCCCGCACGATCCGCCTGCCGGTGCACCTGAGCGAACGCCTGACGGCGATTCGCAAGGTGAGCCTGGATCTGGCCCACAAGTTGGGGGCCATGCCGAGCCGCAGTGAAATCTCCGAGGAAATGGGGATTTCGATCGAAGAACTCGACAGCGTGCTGCGCCAATCCCTGACCACCTCAAGCCTTGATGCACCAATCAATGGCGATGAAGGCCGCAGCTTCCTGGGCGATCTGATTGCCGACAACAGCGAAGAGGAGCCCCTGGAGCGGGTCGAGCGGGGCATGCACCAGGAGCAACTGGGCCGCTGGATGAGCCACCTCAGCGACCAGGAGCGCCAAGTGCTGCACCTGCGCTTTGGCCTGGAAGGGGCAGAGCGCCACACCCTGGCCGAGATCGGCCGGCTGCTGGATGTTTCCCGCGAGCGGGTGCGCCAGGTGGAATTGAAGGCCTTGCGCAAATTGCGCAACCTGACCAGAAGGATGCCCACCAGCCTCTAGGGCTCAGTAGGCAATCAGCCAGGGCTCAGTCAGTCTTCTGCCCAGATGTAACGGGTGAGCTCTTCCGGCTTGGGCTCGGGGGCGGCCAGGGCGAATTCAACGCAGTCGGCTATCACCCCATCGATTTCCTTCTCGATGGCCTTGAGCTCATCGGCATTGGCCAGCTTTAGTTCAATTAGCTGGGCGGCTAGGCCCTTGATCGGATCACGCTTGGCCCAGAATTCCTTCTCCTCCTCTGCCCTCAGTTCATCGGGGTCGGCCAAGGAGTGGCCGCGGAAGCGATAGGTGAGACATTCCAAAACGGTTGGGCCTTCCCCGGCCCGGGCCCGCTCAACCGCTCGCTGGGCGGCAGCCCGCACCGCCAATACATCCATGCCATCGACCTCTTCTCCGGCCATGCCGAAGGCAGCTGCTTTACGCCAGATTTCCGGGTCGCTGGTGGCGCGGTTGTGGTCCATGCCAATGGCCCACTTGTTGTTTTCCACCACAAACAAAATCGGCAGCTTCCACACCGCCGCCATGTTTAGGCATTCATAGAACTGGCCGATATTGCAGGTGCCATCGCCGAAAAAGGCAGCCGTAACTGAGTCGCTGGAGGCATCGCCAAGGGCATCGCGCTTGTAGCGGCTGGTGAAGGCGGCCCCCAGGGCCACGGGAATTCCCTCGCCAATGAAGGCGTAGCCGCCCAGCAGGTGGTGCTCCTTGGAGAAGAGGTGCATCGAGCCGCCACGACCCTTGCTGCAGCCGGTCTCCTTACCAAACAGTTCGCTCATAACCTCCCGGGCAGGCACCCCGCAACTAAGGGCATGCACGTGGTCGCGGTAGGTGCTGCAGAACCAGTCGTGCTGCATCTTCATCGCCTTGATAACGCCCGTGCTGACGGCCTCCTGGCCGTTGTAGAGGTGCACGAAGCCAAACATTTTGCCCCGGTAATACATCTCGGCGCACTTGTCTTCAAAGCGCCGACCCAGGGTCATGTCGCGGTAGAGCATCAGGCCCTCCTCGCGGTTGATTACGGCGGGCGTCGCCGGATAGAGATTTTCTAGGCGCTGGGCATGGGGACCGGCCACGTGAGTGGAATCGGCGGAGCAGGAGGGCACACCGGAGGCCGCCGCTGTTTCCTGACCCATGTCTGCCTGTGTCATTTCGGGTGCAATGCCTCAATTAACTGTACGGGGTCCAGCACCAATGGGTCGGCCAATTGCGGCCAAAACCGTTGACCCTGCCTAAAGTCACCCACCTAAGGGCGATGCAGGTTGGAACTACCGATTGATCACTTCCGGTTGCTTGGTGTGGGGCCAACCACCGATGCCCAATCGGTTCTGCACACCCTGCAGCAACGGCTCGATCGCCCGCCAAGCCAGGGCTTCACCCCGGAAACCCTGCAGGCCAGAGAAGAATTGCTGCGGGCAACGGCAGATCTCCTCAGTGATAGCGACCGGCGCCTGGCCTACGAAACCGACCTTACGGCCATCTCGACGGCGGCCGGCGCGGCCATTGCAGCCCTGGATGTGTCCTCAAGCCTGGAGGTGGGTGGTCTGCTGCTGCTGCTCGAGGCAGGCCAGCCCCTGGAGTGCTTTGAACTAGCCAGTCGCAGCCTGCAACCACCCCAGGCACCAGCCCTAGGCAGTGGGCGCGAGGCAGACCTGGCCCTTCTGGCTGGTCTGGCGGGCCTGGCCGGAGCAGCCGATTTACACGCCCAACGCCGCTATGAGGGCGCCGCCCAAATCCTCAAGCAGGGTCTGCAGGTGCTCCAGCGCATGGGCCAATGGCCCGCCCTACGCCAGCAACTCAGCGATGAGCTGGAGGGCCTCACCCCCTACCGGGTACTCGATCTACTGAGCCGCAACCTCACCGCCAGCGGCGAACGGGCCGAGGGCATGGCCTTACTCGAGGACTTGGTCAAACGCCGCGGCGGCCTCGATGGAATCGCTGATCCGCTCCTGGACAGCGAGCAATTTGAAGCCTTCTTCAAGCAAATCCGCGCCTTCCTGACCGTTCAAGAACAGGTGGATTTGTTTAGTCGCTGGGCAGATGAAGGCGAAATGCCCCGCTCGGCCAAGGCCGATTCCCTGGCCACAAAAGCCCTCACCGCCTCGGGCTTTGTCCAACGCAAACCCGATCGCATTGCCGCCGCCAAACAACGGCTTCAGGCCTGCAAAGAAGCGCAGCCCGAAACCCTGCTGGCCTGCCTGCATTTGCTTCTGGGCGAAGTGGAGCAGGCAAGGGCCCTGTTTGAAAAGGGTGCCAGCCCGGCCCAAAAGCAGTGGGTAGCCAGCCAGAGCAGCGACCCCCTTGCCCAACTTTGCGCCCACTGCAGCGACTGGCTCAAGCGCGATGTGCTGCCCGGCTATCGCGACCTGGAGGCCGATGCCGACCTGGAGGCCTACTTCGCCGATCGCGATGTGCAGGCCTACGTGGAACGCCATGACCCCAAAATCCCAGCACCGTTTGAACAAACGGCCCCGTCCCTGGCCCTAGGGGGCCCCAACCCATTTGCCGTAGGCCCCGCCCAAGCAAATCAGTACGACCAAGACGACCAAGACGATCAAGACGATCTAGAGGACGAACCCTGGCTGGATTCGCTGCTACCCAATTGGCAGTGGCCGGATAACTGGCGCTGGCCCGAAAACTTGCAGTGGCCCCAAAACTGGGGCCTGCCCCAAAACCTGATCCCCAGCAGGCCCAGCAAAAACCAATGGGGCGCCGCTGCAGCAGCCCTAGTCGTGGCAGTGGGGGCAGCTGCGGTGGTTTCGAAGCTCGCAAACCAACCGCAAACCAGCGCCACCAACAAACCGGCACTGGCTATCAAGCCCGCCGCCCCAAAACCAGCCCCCCCCAAGCCCCCGGAGCTGGTGCCGGCGGCAGTGCCCCTCGTAGCCGCTGAGCCCAACGATGACCAGGTGCGCGCCCTGCTGGAGGCCTGGCTAGCGGCAAAGGCCGAGGTTTTGGCTGGCAAAAACAGCAAAGAGAGCCTCGAGGCCATGGCCAGGCCAGCGCCGATCGAACACCTCCAGGCCCAACGGGCCACGGACCAGGCCAGCGGCACCACCCAGCAGATCAGCACCCGCATCACCAATTTTGAGATCGATCAACGCAGGGCCAACCGCATTGCCGCCGACGTGAGCCTCGAATACCGCGAAACCGTGCTCGATGCGGCCGGCAAGCCCCAGGGCCCCACCAGCACCATGACCCTGCGCAATCGCTACGTTTTTGGCCTGGACGGAGGCAGTTGGCGACTGGTCTATTACGAAAAAGTCCCTAACCAATAGCTGCCAAGCCATTGGCCAGTTTTTACGATCCTCTTACTGCTGAGTACCCAGCCTGATGTTCGACGAGCTATCCCAGCGGTTTGAAGATGCCGTCAAAAGCCTGAGGGGCCAGGCCAGCATCACCGAAACCAATGTGGAGGGCGCCCTCAAACAGGTGCGCCGGGCCCTGTTGGAGGCCGATGTGAGCCTGCCGGTGGTGCAGGACTTCGTGGCCGAAGTAAGGCGCAAGGCCGTGGGTGAGGAGGTGGTTCGTGGCATTAGCCCCGACCAGAAATTCATCCAGCTGGTGCACGGCCAGCTGGTCGAGATCATGGGCGGCGAAAACGCGCCGTTGGCCCCAGCCAAGCCCGAGGGGCAGGGGCCCAGCGTGGTGCTGATGGCGGGCCTCCAGGGGGCAGGTAAAACCACCGCCACCGCCAAGCTCGGCCTCTATCTCAAGGACCAGGGGCGCAAAACCCTAATGGTGGCTGCGGATGTCTACCGCCCCGCCGCCATCGACCAGCTCACCACCCTGGGCAGCCAGATCGGCGTGGAGGTATTCAGTCTGGGGGCCGATGCCAAGCCCGAGGCCATTGCTGCCGCCGGTATTGCTAAGGCCAAGGCGGAGGGTTTCGACACCGTGTTGGTCGACACCGCCGGCCGACTCCAGATCGATCAGGCGATGATGGAGGAGATGGTTCGCATCCGCGAAGCAGCAGCTCCCGACGAAGTGCTGCTGGTGGTGGATTCGATGATCGGCCAGGAGGCCGCCGACCTAACCCGGGCCTTCCATGAACAGGTGGGCATCACCGGGGCGGTGCTGACCAAGCTCGACGGCGACTCCAGGGGTGGCGCGGCCCTTTCGATCCGCAAGGTGAGTGGCGCTCCGATCAAATTCATCGGCACGGGCGAAAAGGTGGAGGCGCTGCAGCCCTTCCACCCTGAGCGGATGGCGAGCCGGATCCTGGGCATGGGCGACGTGCTCACCCTGGTGGAGAAGGCCCAAAAGGAGGTGGAACTGGCCGATGTGGAACGGATGCAGCAAAAGCTGCAGGAAGCCAGCTTCGACTTCTCCGATTTCCTCCAGCAGATGCGCCTGATCAAGCGCATGGGCTCCCTAGGCGGCCTGATGAAAATGATTCCGGGCATGAACAAGCTCGACGACGGCATGCTCAAGCAGGGGGAGCAGCAGCTCAAAAAAATTGAAGCGATGATCGGCTCGATGACCGAAGCCGAGCGCAATCAGCCCGAGCTGCTCGCCTCGCAACCGTCCAGAAGGCGGCGCATCGCCTCAGGCAGCGGCCACACCAGCGCAGATGTGGACAAGGTGCTGGCCGACTTCCAAAAAATGCGTGGCTTCATGCAGCAGATGACCCGGGGCGGCGGCATGCCCGGGATGCCGGGCATGGGGGGAATGCCCGGAATGCCCGGAATGCCCGGAATGCCTGCCATGGGTGGAGGGCCCGGTGGCGGTGCCGCTGCTGGCTCGCGCAAATCCCACAAGCCACCCAAAAAGCGCAAGGGCTTCGGACAGCTCTAGGCACCCCAAGAGGTACATTGGTCCACTGGACACCTAGTGGTTAGGCCTCGATGATCAAGCTCCGCCTGAAGCGGTTCGGTAAGAAGCGGGAAGCGAGTTTCCGCCTCGTCGCGACCAACAGCACCTCCCGTCGGGATGGCCGGCCCCTAGAAGAGCTGGGCTACTACAACCCCCGCACCAAGGAAACCCGTCTCGACACCGAAGCCATTCGGGCCCGTCTGAGCCAGGGCGCCCAACCCACCGATTCCGTCCTCTCCCTGCTGGAGAAAGGTGGCCTGGTCGAGAAGACCGTGCGTGCCGCTGAAACCGTTGGCAAGCAAAAGCAGGCCCTGGCCCGTGAAGCTGCTGATAAGCAGGCCAAGAAGGAAGCTGCCGATGCAGCCGCTGCGGCCAAAGCTGAAGCTGCCGCCCAAGCAGAAGCTGAGGCTGCGGCCAAGGCTGAAGCTGCTGCCCAAGCTGAAGCTGCCGCCGCAACTGCTGCTACTGAAGAAGCCCCTGCCGAAGAAGCAGCCGAAGCTTGATCAGCCGCCCCATGGCTGAAGCCGAGGGCCTGATCACTTTTTCAATCACCCTGCCCAATCCGGCGGCGGCCCTGGCCATCGCCGGTGATGAGCGGGCCTCCACCCTGCATCGCCTCGAAGCCCTCACCGGGGCATCGCTGGTTTTGCGGGGTTTGGATTTGGTAATCCGGGCCCAACCCAACCAGCTGGAGCGGGCGGCGGCCTTGGTGGAACTACTTAGACCCCTCTGGCAGGAAGGCCAGGCGGTCGGCCAGGTGGATGTGCAAATCGCCCTGCAGGCCCTAGATGCCGGGCGTGGTGAGGAGCACCAACAACTGGGCAAGCAGGTGCTGGCCAGGAGCCAGAGCGGCAAGTTGCTGCGGCCCCGCACCCTCAAACAAAAGGCCTATGTGGAGGCGATGGAGCGCCACGACCTCACCCTGGCCCTGGGGCCCGCTGGCACGGGCAAAACCTTCTTGGCCACCGTCCATGCGGTGCGGATGCTGAGCGAACGCAAGGTGGAGCGGCTGGTGCTGACCAGGCCGGCGGTGGAGGCAGGCGAGCGCCTTGGCTTCCTTCCCGGCGACCTGCAGCAGAAGGTTGACCCCTACCTGCGCCCCCTCTACGACGCCCTCCACGCCCTACTCGGCCCAGAGCGCACCACATCCCTACTGGAGAAGGGCGTAATCGAAGTGGCGCCGCTGGCCTACATGCGTGGCCGCACCCTGGCAGACGCCTTTGTGATCCTCGATGAGGCCCAAAACACCACCTGTGCCCAAATGCGGATGGTCTTGACCCGCCTCGGCGAAAACTCGCGGATGGTGGTCACCGGTGATCCCACCCAGGTCGACCTACCAAGGGGGGTGGCCAGCGGACTGACGGAGGCGGCCCAGGTGCTGGAAGGTATTGAAGGGATTGCCATCTGCCGGCTTACCAGCGCCGATGTGGTGCGCCACCCCCTTGTGCAGCGGCTGGTGGATGCCTATGCCGCCCTGGACGCAAGCAGCCATGGGGAGATCCGCACCCCCAGGCCAACCAACAACTAATCATCACTGCCAGGATGGCTCCAGTTCATCCCCCTGGTGCGCCATGCCGGCCAGCAGCAATTTTCAACAGGCCATCCGCGAGGCGCAAAGCAGCGCCCTTGTGGGGCCCAATGTGGTCAACAAGGCCCTGCCCTTCGTGGGCGGCGGCATGGTGCTCACAGCCGCAGGAGTGATGGGTGGCCTCGCCCTTATGGCTAGCAACCCTCCCCTTTTCATGCCGCTCTTTTGGGTGGCCCTGATCGGCAACTTCATCCTCTTCTTCGTGGCGCAAAACGTCGCCATGAAGGGCAATAACGGCACGGCCCTGCCGTTGCTGACCGCCTACAGCCTGCTCACCGGCTTCACCCTCAGCGGCATCGTGGCCATGGCCATTGGCACCGCAGGGATTGGGGCCATTGGGGTGGCGGCACTGGCCACCGGAGTCACCTTTGTGGTGGCTTCAGTGGTTGGTCGGCGCATGAGCGACAGCGTCGGCCAATCGCTGACTGCAGTGGTGGGCCTCGGGATCGTTGGCCTGCTGGTCGCGATGGTGGTGCAGATCATTGGAGGCATCTTTGCCCCCGGCATCTTCCACGGCGGCACCTTTGAGTTGCTGATCGCCGGCTTTGGCACCGTGTTGTTTGTGGGAGCGGCCTTCGTCGACTTCTACACCATGCCCCGCACCTACAGCGACGACCAGTACCTGGCCGGCGCCCTGGGCATGTACCTCACCTACATCAACCTGTTCATCTTCATCCTGCGCCTGATCATCGCCCTCAATGGTGGCGGTCGCCGCGACTAGGCCCTTTTCACTCGGCCACGGCCTCGATCGCAGCTGCGATCGAGGCCTTTTGTTCGTCGTCGTAGCCCCAGCGCTCCAGGAAGGCCACATCCTCTCCTTCGCCGTTGGTGGCCGCCAACAGCTGCTCCAGCCGCTGCTTCACCGCCAGGGGCTCAAGCAGGCGCAGTAGCTCGGTGCAGCGCCCCTGCACCCTTTGGGAGCCCTGCTGCTGACTCGCATCGCCAACGCGGCCGTGGTGCATGGCCATCGCCGTGCTCATCGCCAGGTTGCGGGCCGAGAGATCGACGACCCCTTCACCAGCTAGGCGCAGCTGCAGCACCAGGGGTTCGGGCAGCCTGTCCATTAGGGGGCTATCGCCAGCGAGGCTGACCACGAAAAAGCCGCGGGCGCCGTCACGGCTCTCCACCAGCTCCCCGACCCGATCGGCGAGCACCTCATCGCTGAGTTCGCCCTGCTCCCACAGCAACAACCACTGGGCCGTGATCTCCATCGCCTGCTGAAAACTGGGTTTTACGGGCTTATCTGGGGCTGAATCCGTCATTTGGGGCGGCGGGCTGACAGTGTTGAGGTTATGGAGCCAAGCCACCCCCCTGCTTTTCAAGGGCTACCGATCCCGGATCCAGCTGCTGCGATCCGCATGCCGGAGCCGCCTGAGGATTTTCGCTCCGGTTTTGTGGCCCTAATTGGCCGGCCCAATGTGGGCAAAAGCACCCTGCTCAACCAACTGGTTGGAGAGAAGGTGGCGATCACCTCCCCTGTGGCCCAAACCACCCGCAACCGGCTGCGGGCAATCCTGACAACCCCCACGGCCCAGCTGGTGCTGCTCGACACGCCAGGCATCCACAAACCCCATCACCTGCTGGGGGAGCGGCTGGTGCAAAGCGCCCGGGGTGCCATTGGCGAGGTGGATGTGGTGCTGCTGCTGGTGGATGGCAGCGAACCCGCCGGCCGGGGCGATGGCTTCATCGTGGAACTGCTGCGCCAGCGCCAGGTGCCTGTGCATGTGGCCCTCAATAAAAACGACTTAGTGGATCCGGACCAGGCAGGAGCCCTGGCCCAGAGCTACCGCGACCTGGCGGATTGGCCGCTGCACCCGGTCAGCGCCCTTCAGGGTGATGGCACGGCGGAGCTGGTGGAGGCCCTGGCCGCCGATCTGCCCCTCGGTCCGCACCTCTATCCAGCCGATGCGGTCAGCGACCAGCCGGAGGAGTTGCTGATGGCTGAATTGATTCGCGAACAGGTGCTCAGCCACACCAGGGAAGAGGTGCCCCACTCGGTGGCCGTCAGCATCGATCGGGTGGTGGATGACGGACCCAGGACGGCGATCTTGGCCACGGTGCTGGTGGAGCGAGCAAGCCAGAAGGGCATCCTGATTGGCAAGGGTGGGTCAATGTTGCGCACCATTGGCCAGGGGGCCCGGCTGCAGATGGAGAAGGTTTTCTCCGGGCCCGTGTATCTAGAGCTGTTTATAAAAGTGGTGCCGGGCTGGCGGCGCAGTGCGGCCCGCCTGGCCGAGCTGGGCTATCGAGGCGACTAACGCGGCAAAAGCCAACCAAGCTCATTGCATACAAGTGAACCTTCACGACGCCAAAACCCATCTCTCCCGTTATGTAGAGCAGGCCCTGGTGCGCCTAGTGCCGGTGGATGAGACCCCTCGCAAGCGCGAGCTCGGCTTTCTGCAGGGGGCTGCTGTTCTCGACTGCGAGCTCAAAGCCGACTTCCAGAAGGACATCGAGGCGATGTTCGGATGATGGAGACAACCAGCCCAAGCAAACCAAATTTGAACCCGCAACTGCTCGACACCCAACTGCTGCTCTGGCTGGCAATAGACCCGGAACGCCCACCTGCAAAGTTGCCTAGAGACCTCAGCGGCTATGGCCCAGCGGTGACGTGGGTGGGTAACCCAGCGCCAGGCAACTGAGAGAATCGGTCGATGAGCGATAACGGCACCCCCTTTCCGCCCGAGGAGATCGGGGCCTTTTTGCGCCTCTGCGCTGGCGAATGGATGGCCCTAAACAGCGATTTTGTGCTGGGCGCCCCAGATGCCAGCGAAGACGACAACAGTTGGCACAGCAGTGAACGGGGCGAATTGGTTGTTGCCTACCTCGAACCCGAGAGCCCCGGTGAACCCGGCGGCCTGAGCATGGGTGCCAAGGGCGGGCTGGCCCAGAAACTGATTTTTGAAAGCCAGGGGAACTACCGCTGCATAAACCCACAGGCCGGCGGGCAAAGCAGCGAAGAGGGCAGCTGGGAGCTGGGTACCGATGGAGGCCTCGAGCTGGTGCTGGCAGGCGGCGAGCGGCGCGAACGGATTTGGTTCACCAAGCCCAATTTGCGGCTGCGCTCCTGGGTGCACACACCTACCGGCGGCCTGCCAAGCCAGGCCTACTTCAGCTCGGAAATTCGCCGGGTCAGCAAGACCTAGAGCCCATGGGTTTTGCGCTGTGATGCGACTGGATGTGGTCAGCCTGGCCCCGGAGGCCTTCATGCCGCTGCTGGCGCTGGGGGTTATCGGCCGCGCCTTTAGTGCCGGCATCGCCGAACTCCATACCCACAACCCCCGCGACTTCGCCACGGACCGGTACCGCAAGGTCGACGACGAGCCCTATGGCGGTGGGGCGGGGATGGTGCTCAAACCGGAGCCGGTCTTTGCGGCCTTTGAATCCATCCCCCTGCAGCTGCAGCGACGGGTGCTGTTGATGAGCCCCCAGGGCAAACCGCTGGAGCAGGCCGATTTACGCCGCTGGGCAACGGGCTATGGGCAGCTGGTCTTCCTTTGCGGCCACTACGAGGGCTTCGACGAACGCATCCGCAGCCTTGCCGATGAGGAAATTTCGATCGGTGATTTCGTGCTCACCGGTGGGGAGTTACCCGCCGCCGTGATCATCAATGGGGTCGTGCGACTGCTACCCGGCACCGTGGGTACGGCCGCCTCCCTAGAGGAGGAAAGCCACAGCACCCTGCTGCTCGAGCACCCCCACTACACCCGTCCGGCAGATTTCCGGGGCATGGAGGTGCCAGCGGTTTTGCGCTCCGGCGACCATGGCGCCATTGCCCGCTGGCGCAACCAACAACAGCAGGAGCGCACGGCACAGCGCCGCCCAGACCTATTCAGCCGCTGGGAAGAGCAGCAGCCGAATCGCATCCCGCTCAGCTGAGGTAATAGCGCCTGGTCTCAGGCCGCGGGGGGTGGGGAAAAAATGGTTGATGGAAATTCCCCTGCTTATTGGAGCCTGAACCAGAGGCTCGTAGAGGCGAGGCGCATGTCAGCCAAAAAGCTCTGATCAGGTTTAGAAAAGTGGCTTAGAGCGGCCCGTAATTGAAAACAGCAACCCCTAAATGCGCCACAAAGTGGCGAGCGGGACCGCCCATAACCCCTTACCCATCGGCAAGGTCTCACTGCCGTCATACAGCACAAAGCCCCCGATAAACGAATCCCCAGCCAGATCAGCCAATCGCCGCAAGCCATCGAAATCCCGGCCCTGCACCGAGGCCTTGGCCTTCACCTCAACCCCCACGATCTGGCCAGCACTGTTTTCAATTACCGCATCCACCTCCCTCTGGTCCCTGTCGCGATAGCTCAGCATCTGCAGATCACCATTGCTCCAGCTGGCCAGCTTGATCAACTCACTGACCACAAAGCTCTCGAGCAATGGACCAAAGCGGGAACGGTCACTCTGCAGGCTGGCCGTGTTGCAGCCGAGCAGGTTGGCCAGCAGGCCGGAATCCAGGAAATGCAGCTTCGGGGTTTTCACGATTCTCGAGAGGCGGTTGCTCCACCAGGGCTGGATACGCCGCAACAAAAACAATTGCTCAAACACCCCCAAATATTTCGATGCCGTCTTGTGGTCCAATCCCACCTGCCCAGCCAGCTGATTCACATTGGTGAGCTGACCTGCCATTGATGCCAGGGCGCGCAACAGTCGAGGCAGCTGCTCAAGCTTGTCTATATGGGCAATGTCGCGAACATCGCGGCTGAGCAGAGCACCGGTGTACTGACGCAGCCAAGACTCACGCCGCCTACTTGACTCTCGGGCCACGGCTTCTGGATAGCCGCCGCGCAGCACCCGCTCCACCAGCCCATCGCCCTGGTCGGCAACCATTCGACCGCCAGCTAGCCGGGGGACCTCTCCGTTGAAGACCATCTCCAGCCATAGCCCTTCGCTGCCCTCAAGTTCACAACCAGCCAGCGGCAGCAGGGTCTGCACCTCCATGCGCCCGGCTAGGGAGTCGGCCACGGCGGGCAGGGTGCGCAGATCAGCTGACCCCGTCAGCAGGAAACGACCCGGTCTGCGGTCGGTATCCACAGTTCTCTTTATCGCCAACAGCAGCTCTGGGGCTCGCTGGACCTCATCGATCACGGCCCTATTCAGGCTCTCCACAAAACCAGTGGGATCCTCCCTGGCCGAGAGCAGTGTGGCGGCATCGTCGAGACTGAGATACCGAAAGCCATCCGAAGCCATTGATGCAGCAAGGGAGCTGGCCAAGGTGGTCTTGCCCGCCTGCCGCGGTCCGTTGAGCAGCAGCACCGGCGTATCGGCAAGGGCCTCCCGCAGCAAGGGGGTGAGACGGCGCGTCAACAGCGGCCTATTCGCCATGCTCTCCCCCCGTCCAGATTGGTCCAAGTTAGCGTCCAGATTGGAATCTGCCAGCGGCCAGATTGGAATCTGGGGCCGTCCAGATTGGATTCAAAGGCTGGTTAAGAAGAGCAGCTGTAGTGCGACACGCCGCCGGCGTTGAAGAACTGCCTGGGCTTGAGGCGGTCGTATCGCGACGCCAGATCCGCCGGTGGTGCTTCGTAGGGCTGGCTGAACAGGGCCTGCAGCTCCTGGATCAGGGTCGTGTCCCCTTGGGCCGCCTGTTCATAGGCCGGAGCGACCAGCCACTCACGCCAAGTGATGGCGGGGTTGACGCGTTTCATGGCCGCAGATGTGGCAGCCAAATCGCCGTTGGCTGAGATCTGCCCACGCCAACGCTTAAGCCAATCGCCCCATTGCCGATCTAGCTCTGCTGAGCTGGGCAGGTAGAAGCTCTCCTGCAAAGCCGCGTACTGCTCGGGGATGGTGGCGTGCATCTCTGACAGGCGGCGGAAAAAGATCGTGTAATCCAACTTGGAAGCAAGCATCAGCTCAAGCAGTTCGTTCACCAGGGCGGCATCGGGGCTGCCTAGGCCGAGCTTGCTGGCCCACATCGCCTCGAGCGACCGGTTCATCGCCTCAGCAAAGCCCTCGCGGATCTGGTCAAGTCGCGTCAGGGCCTGGGTGTTGCCCTCAAGCAGGGGCCGGATCGCAGACCAGAACATCTGGTAGTTGGCTTCGGCGGCAAGTGGTTGGTTGAAGAAGCTGAAATGCTCGCCGCCACCGGTCCAGGGTTGGAAGCCAGGGTCAAATAGTTCGCAGAAACCAAAGGGGCCGTAGTCGAGGGTGTAGCCGCCAGCGGCGCAGTTGTCGCTGTTGAAATTGCCCTGGCAGTAGCCCACCCGCAGCCAGTGGGCCACCAGAGACGTGAGTCGGGCGCGAAACAAACCGGCCAGCTCCAGCACCTGGTCGGTGAAGTCCAGGTTTGGATCGATCTCAGGCCGGTAGTTCCGCTCAATCAGGTGCGCCACGATCATGCGCAGTTCGCCCAGTGCAGCTGGATGGGCCTTGCTGCGGACCCTGCGGGCAAACAGCTCCAGCTGGCCCACCCGCAGAAAAGACGGCGCCACCCGGGTGGTGATCGCCGCTGGATTGTCCACCAGGATGTCGGGATCAAACGAGCTGGAGTTGGGGGAATACCAGGGCCGGCGCACAGTTTCGGAGCCAGACGCATAGAGCGTCAAGGAGCGCGAAGTGGGCACGCCAAGGGCATGCACCAACTCCTGGGCCAAAAACTCGCGCACGCTGGAGCGCAACACGGCCCGACCATCGGCGCCGCGGCAGTAGGGCGTTGGGCCGCCGCCCTTGAGCTGCAGCTCCCAGCGCTTGCCATTGAACAGGCCTTCAAAAATGGAGATGGCCCGGCCATCGCCGTAGCCATTGCCAGTGCCGAAGGGGCACTGCTGGATGTATTCGGTGCCGTAGATCGAGAGGGCATAACCGGTGGCCCAGCCAAACGGCCGCATCGGCTCCGTGGCAACGCTGATGTCGCCGGAAAACAGCAGGCGGAAGGCCCGGTCGTGGGCCAACTGATCAGCCAAGCCGAGTTCATTGAATAGGGATGGGCTGTGGGCTATGTATCGCGGCTGCGGCAGCGGCTTCGGCGTCACCGGCACGTAGTGGCCGGAGAACACCTGGCGGGGCCGGTGATCCAGGCCATCGCCGCTGGCCTGGGGATCCACCTGCAAGGCATCCAGCAGCGAATAGGCGGCGCAGCCGGCAAATTCAGCAAAGGTGGTGGCAGGCATCGGCTCGACCTTGGGGTTGGCTTCAGTCAGCCTGGTAAGGGGAAATGTCATGCTCGATCACTCCAATAGCCAGGCTGTCGATGGAGATGCATGACGGCCAGAATCAGAACTGTTGATCGTTTCTCATCAACGAAATAGATCACGCCATAGGGGAAGCGGTGAACCAGGCAGCGACGAACCTCGTAATCCAGCATGGGCCATAGATTTGGGTTGATCTTGATTCGCTCAACGGCCGCGAATATCTCGACGGCGAATTGATATCCAAGTCTTCGCTCGCTGTCCTCGTAGTGGCTGATGGCACGATTGAGCTCTTCCCGTGCGTCAGGATGGAAGACGATCTGCATCAGTTCAATCGCCGCCAGATCTCATCAAAAACGTCATCACCAGCAACGGGCTTAACGGCGCCAGTACGAATGTCTTTCAATCGCTTTGCAGCCAGATCAGCCCACCGCCGATCAACATCAGAGACCGTTGGATTGAGGGAACGGAGAATACAATCAGCTACTCGAGTCCGTTCCTCTACGGGTAGTGATTGAATTTCCAGAATCAGGTCTTCGGTTTTCATAATGATTTGCCAGCGTTGGTCCAATCCTAGCTGTTTTTTCCGTGAATGATTGGATGGGTTGTTGACCATGCTGACCAGCAGCTGAGCATGGGAAAGACCACGGGCAGAATGGCCTATAGGCTGGAGTAGCTGATACCACGAGCCAACTATGGTTTGCCCTCCTGTCGAACGATCCGATGGGCCTTACTTAGGGCTAGTGATGAAAGGCCTCCTGCAGGAGAGAAGGGGATTACCCCAACCCCGCCATCACAAGCAAGAATGCCGCCTGCCGGCAGGAGGCATTTGTGCGGATAAGAGCAAGCACCTCAGCCATTCCCTCGGCGGTGACAACGCTAGACGCATTGCAGGCAGTTACGGCCCAGGCTCATCAATATTCATGGCAAAGATTGCTAATTCTTGGCGGGCAAAGAACAAGATCAACTGGCACGTGTCTCTGAAGCAGGGCTGCTCATCTGAACTTAATTTGAGTGTCTTTTTTGCTTCAGGCATCGCTGGCGCCATTGGTGGCAGTGGCCTTCTCCTTCAGAGCCTCCCAAAGGTTGAAGCTCCCTAGTAAGAGCTCCAGCATCCGCTTCTTTAGCTCGGGGGTGTTTAGGGCCTGACTGCTGATGGCTTGCTGCGCGTCGAGGGCGTCGATGATTGCATCCTGCTGGGCTCGAGCTAGGCCTGGGGAATTGGCGAACTGCTCGCGGCTATTGCTCGCAGCCTGCTGTTGCAGGGTCTTTGATTCGAGGAGTTTGTTGCGAATAACCTTGCCGTAGTCGCTCTGCTTGTAGTCGCCCCGCAGCAGGTCGTCGACGGACCAGATGAAGGCGGAGAGGTTGGTGTCGGCCAAGGGATGGGGGAGCCAGCCCCCATATTGCGGGTTCAGCCCCTTGTTGCCAAAACCGCATTGGCAATGGCTTCAAGCTGGCTCCTTGTGAGCTTCTTCACCTGCAGGGGTGGTGCTGTGACACCAATAGCTTTCAGCAGCGAGATCAGTTCTTGCTTTTTATATTTTGAGTAGCCCTTAAGCCCAGTTCGAGAGCAAAGGCGCTTCAGCTCCGTAACCGGCAACAGGGCTAGGTCACCCTTCACGATCGGTGCAAGGGCAGCTTCCAGGGCTGCTTCGGCGCTCTGGGCCGCTGGAAGGCTTGCCGTTGAAGTCTCCTCAAGGTCTCGATGGCGCAAGGCCAGGAATGCTTCCTGGTTCTCGAAGTGCTGCTCAAGCGATCTCGTGTGGGCACCAAGAGACGAACCCAGTGACTGGAGCTGTTCTCGGAACTGATCGGATAGGAGCTTCTTTGCCACTAGCTGGCTGTGGAGCTTTGCGAAGGAGCCACCCATTCGTCGTCCATCAGTTGGTCGACTGCCTCTAGGAAATCGTCCACGCCGGAGCGCAGGTCGTTCTGGGCATTGGCTGACCAATAACCGGCAGAGAGGCTTTGCTCATCGGCCACCAGCTTCAGGCGGCGAAGCTCATCCACTGCGTTTTCAAAGTGCTCGAGCTTGGCCAGGACAGTACCCATCGATTGGTAGTCCTTGCTGATGGCCTCCAGCTGAGTCGACAGCACCCTCTTGTCGTGAAGATGGGTCTCCACCTCCACCTCAAGGCGCTTGCGCTCAAGTTCCAGGCCCTCAGCAGTGGTTTTCCAACGCGTTACCCACCCCTTGTAGGCACCTGCCTGGCGGTTGGAGGCCTTCAATGCCTCACGCATTTCTCCGTAGTAGCGCCTCAGATCAGCGAACTGGACAAGCTTGTGGACTAGGGGAAACCGCTTTGAGCCAGTACCAGGCTTGTCGGTCGTTGCAGGGGTACTTGCCACAGCTCGCTGCCAGATCAAAAGAGCCTAAGGAGTCAATCGGATGCCAGGGCAGCTGCCGCGACTGGCGATGGGACGACCTGGGCACTGGGTGGTTTGAGTGCTGCCCTTATCACCTGTGGCTGTTGTTTCCCCGAAGGTTTCCCAAGAAGAAAAGCTGGTGGCCGCCCTGATTGCCCTGCTGGAAGCGGGCACAACCCCCTGGCGGCGGGAATGGGACGGCGCCTCTGGCGGCCATCATCTAAATCTGCTTTCAGGGCGGCGCTACCGCGGCGCTAATCCGGTGTTGCTCACCCTGGGCCTGCACCTACGGGGTTCCGCCATCCCCTACTGGTGCGGGTTTCAAGAAGCCAAGGCCTTGGGAATCTTTCCCCGCAAGGGCAGCAAGGCGGTGCATGTGCTGCGGCCCCAAGTTCATCAGCGGGGCGAGGGACGGCTGGTTGATGCCAGCTCCACAGACGGGGCAAACCCCGGCGGCAGCTGGGTCAGCTATCGCTCCGTGGCGGTATTCAACGTCGTCGATCTGGAAGGTGAGGGGGCTGTGTTGCGGCCCGAGCCGGAGCGGCTGGTGGCGGCAGAGACGGTGCTCAGTTCGTGACCAGTTGAGGTGCTCTTTGGCGGTGATCGGACCTGTTACTTGCCCAGCCTCGATCGCATCCAGCTGCCTGATCGCAGCACCTTCCATTCCGCCGGGGCCCTCTATGCCACCTGGGTCCATGAAGCCATCCATTCCTCAGGCCACAGCTCGCGGCTGGCCCGCGATCTTTCCGGCGGCAAGGCCTATGCCCGTGAGGAGCTTGTGGTGGAGCTGCTTAAGGAGTCGCCCAAGGTGTTGTTTCAGGTGCTCAGCGATGCCCGCAAAGCCGCCGACCTGATCTCTCCGGAAACTCCTGCAACCCCACCCTGGCGCTCCGGATCTGTGGCAACCAAATCAACGGGCCAGGCCAAGAACCACCATTAGGGAGCGGTTTAGGCGCAGCAATTGATCGTCACTCAGCTGACCTATGCACTTGCCTAGTCGACTGCGGGGCACGGTGGTGAGTTTGTCCACCATCAGGCAGCTGGGACTACGTAAACCATTCGCCGGCGAAGGAGACACATCAACCCTCAGGATCGGTGCTTCGATGGCGTGAGTGGTGAGGGGGCAGATCAGCACCGAATCGGTTTGATCAAAGGCATCGTCCTGCACCACAAGTACAGGCCTGGGTTTACCGGCATAGCCAGGCCCTCCTGCCATGGTCCAAAGCTCACCTCGCTTCACTGGCTGCTGTTGTCAGGCCATTCGTAAACGGAGTCGATAAAGGCCTGGATATCGACCTCGTCTGGGCCTGTCGCCACAAGCTGCGATTGCCGCCGCGCATCAGTGGCAAATTGTTGGGACCGCACATCTGGCACCCAGATCTGGATCGGCCTCATTCCCTGGGCCCGCAGTCGCTGCCGGTGGGCGTTCACCTTGCTGCGTATGGCAGCGCGACGGGCATCCTGTCGATCGGTATCAGGAGTCGTTTCTGCAGCCATCACCAGCCACCGAAAGTTACATGTAATCCTAGCGGACATCCTGTCTCGTGTTGAATTCATAGGCAGCTGGGTGACAGCCCAAAGTCACTGTCCAGAAACCCAATCCAGCAAAGGGATCTCCATGCAGCTCCGCATCGGCAACGGCTACGACATGCACCGCCTGGTAACTGGCCGGCCGCTGATCCTGGGGGGCCAAACCCTGCTGCATCCCGATGGGCTGGGGCTGGATGGCCACAGCGATGCAGACGTCTTGGTGCACGCAATCATGGATGCCCTGCTGGGCGCCCTGAGCCTCGGCGATATTGGCAAATACTTCCCGCCCGACGATCCCCAATGGCAAGGCGCCGACAGCCTGGTGCTGCTGGAGCAGGTGGTTGCCCTGGTGCGCCAGCGTGGCTGGAGCGTGGTGAATGTGGATTCAGTGGTGATCGCCGAACGGCCCAAGCTCAAAGCCCACATCGAAGCGATGCGGGCCGCCATTGCCAGCCGCATCGGCATTACAGCTGAACAGGTGGGGGTAAAGGCCACCACCAATGAAAAGTTGGGTCCAGAGGGCCGGGAAGAAGGCATCTCCTGCCACGCCGTAGCCCTGTTGCAGATGCCATGATCCGCTTGTTTTGTATATGTCTGTCGTTGCTGTTGCTGGCAGCCCATCCGGCCCCAGTGGTGGCGGCCTTCAACGAACCAGACGGCAGCTACGACCTGGTCGTGGTTGAGCAATTGCGCCTAAAAGTGCCAAGCGAATCTCGCCAGGCCTGGCTTGAGGCGGAACAGGGCAGCTGGGAGCCCTGGCTGGAGCAGCAACCGGGCTTCCTGGGGCGCCAATTGCTCTGGGATCCCCAGCGCCAGGAGGGCACCCTGCTGATTCGCTGGGCCAGCCGCGAACAGTGGAAAGCCATCCCAGAGGCCGACCTATCCGCCGTGCAGCAACGATTCGAAGAACTGGCCCGCGCAGGCACCAAAACCGCCCTCGGCAACCCCTTCCCCCTGGTTTTTGAAGGAGAGCTGCGGCTGCCATGAGCTCGGCGGCCTATGTGCTCGGCTGCGATGCCGAAGAACAGGGGCGCCTGGCCAGGCAGCACGCCACCTGGAGCGCAGAGATGCGGGCCGGATGGCAACGGGCCGGCATTAGCGCCGGCCAGCGGCTGCTGGATTTGGGCTGCGGCCCCGGCCACGCCAGCCTCGAGCTGGCTGAACTGGTGGGCCCCACAGGCAGCGTATTGGCGATCGACAGCTCAGCGGTTTTCCTGGCCCAGCTGGAGCACCAGTGCCTCCAGCGTCAGCTACCGCAGCTGCGGACCCTTGAACACAACCTCAGCAACCCCCTATCCAGCAACGCCCTGCTGAATGAACCTGGTTCTGGTGGCTGGGATGGGGCCTGGTGCCGCTGGCTGGCGATGTTCCTGCCCCAGCTTGAGCCCATGCTCGACCTCCTGCTTGAGGCCCTCCGGCCCGGCGGCAGGTTGGTGATGCATGAATACCTGCGCTGGGACACCTTCTCCCTGCATCCGCGCGGCAGCAACCTGGAGTTGTTTGTGGGGCGTTGCATTGGCCATTGGCGCTCCCATGGCGGCGATCCCGACGTCGCCCAGCGGCTACCGGCCCTGCTGGAAGAGCGCGGCTTCAGGCTGTTGCACAGCCAGAGCCTGATGGCCTGCGCCCCCAGTGACAATCCCAAGGCGCTCTGGCTGCAGGATTTTCTAGGCAGCTATCCGGCCCAGTTGATGGCAGCCGGCTGCTGGAGCGCCGATGAACAGCAAGCCCTGGAGGCTGAACTCCACTGGGCAAGGCAGCATGCAAGCTTGTGGGTTACCCCGGCCCTGGTGGAAATGGTGTGGGAGCTGCAATGAGCATCCAGCACCGACTCGATCTCGGCCGTCGCCAGCGCCTAGGCATGGTGGAGGCGATCTGGGGGGAGCACAAAAGTGCCGAGCAGATCGCCCAAATTCTTACCGAGCTCCATACAGCTGGTGAGTTAGCCCTGGCCACCCGCATCAGCCCAGAGAAGGCCGAGGCCGTAGCTGCTGCCCTGGATGGGGCGGTACAAAAGGCGATGGCCCTGCAGCACCATCCCCAGGCCCGCTGCCTGACTGCGGGAGCGCCGCCAGCGGCCGATCCAAGCCGGGGAGCCGTGGCGATTCTCAGCGGCGGCACCAGTGATCTGACCGTAGCCAGCGAAGCCCAGCTAGCCCTGGGCTGCCATGGAATTGCCACCAGCCTCGAGCTCGACGTGGGCGTGGCCGGCCTCCATCGCCTGCTCGGTCGACTCCCCGCCATAGCCAAGGCCGATGTGCTGCTGGTGTGCGCCGGCATGGAGGGGGCCCTACCCACCGTGGTCGCCGGGCTCCTTCCCCAACCGGTGATCGGTGTACCGGTGGCTGTTGGCTATGGCGTTAGCGCTGGCGGCCATGCGGCCCTAAACGGCATGCTGGCCAGCTGCGCCCCGGGCCTCAGCGTGGTCAACATCGACAACGGCTACGGAGCAGCCATGGCGGCCCTAAGAATCCTCAATAGCCGCAGCCCCATCAAGCCCGTTTAGAGGTGCTGGAGCTGGGGATAGGCCGTGATCAGGGCATCGGTGCTGAGCACCTCACCGGCCCCATCGGGCTGCCAGATCACTTCCAGTGCAATCAAGTCTTCCGCACCCACCCCACCTAGCTGCTGCAGCGATTCCCTGAGCTGATCAGCCGAGCCTGCACCGCTGAGGGTCAAGCGACTGCGGCTGGCCACCAGCAGGGTGATGGCGATGAAATCACTGCTGGCATCACTATCTCCAGCCTCAACCGTGCCCGCCGGCAGCAGTTGACCGGCCACATTGCTGGTGATCTCGCGATCGAGCTTGCTGCGCTCTGCCACAGACAAGCGGTTAAACGTGCTCTCAGCACTGGTGAAGGGCACCTGGCCCACTTCTGCATTGGCGTAAACCCACAAATCGGGATTACGCAGCAGCGCCAGGCTGGTTTCCTGCAAAACCTGCTGCAGGCCACCGGGGCTATTGGTGTCTGCCCGGCTAGCCAGGCGGCGCAAGTCGGTTTGCAGATCGCGGGCCGAAGCCAAAAGACCAAGTTGCAGCTGGGCAATCGCCACCGGGCCATCAACCCGGCGGCTGTCCTCACGGGGCACAAGTGCGGAGCGGCCGCTGCCAACCGCACCGCCACCTCCCCCCCGCACCGCATTGACCAGCAAGCCCACCACGGCCATCAGCACCAAAAAGCCAAACAGGCCGCCACCACCAAAACCAAAAAGTGGAATCAGGAAGGGAAAACCAATGCCGCCGCCGTAGCCACCGCGGGCGCCACCCCCATAGCCGCCGCCGTAGCCACCACCCCCGTAGCTGCGGGGCATCGATGGTGCAGAGCGAAAGCTGCCTCCACCAATTCGGCCACCACTTGCTGCCCAGCTGGGATCAGGCCTGGCCAGCAGCAGCACAACCGTGAACAGCGGCAACACCATCCAGCTCAAGCGCCGGCTCCATCGGCGGCCCACTGATGATTTGGATGGGAGCGCCAAGGCGCAGCTGCAAGTGACCAAAATCTAGGAACCACCCCCCACGATGGTGACCACCTCCAGCACATCGGATTCCACCACCACCTGCTGGGGCCAAAGTTGGCGGGGCAAGATCACGCCGTTGAACTCCACCACCACCAGCTGGGGGCGGTAGCCCAGCTGCTCCAGCAGTTCCGGCAGGGCCAATCCCGCCGGGCAAGGGCGCGCTTCTCCATTGAGCTGGATCGTGATCGTGGTGTTTGGCATTTCCCCATTCCCCCCCATCACCGGCTCAGGCCCCCTGCCCCAGGGCTTGCAACAGGCCATGGGTGGCGGCCTTGGGATCACTCGCCTCGGTGATTGCCCGCACCACGGCCACCCGTTGGCCGCCCGCCTGGCGCACCGCAGCAATGGCCGTCTGGTCAATGCCACCAATCGCAAACCAGGGCAGGGGGCTCTCGGCCGCGGCCTGACGCACATAGTCGAGGCCCACCGGCTCCCGGCCGGGCTTGGTGGGGGTGGCGTTCACCGGGCCCACCCCCACGTAGTCGCAACCGTCGGCCACGGCCTGGCGCAGCTGCTCCAGGCAATGGGTGCTGCGACCGATCAACTTGGCTGGCCCCAGGAGCTGGCGGGCGATGGCCGGCGGCAAATCCCCCTGGCCCAAGTGCACCCCATCGGCATCCACCGCCAGGGCGATGTCGATGCGGTCGTTGACCACAAACAGGGCGCCATGGCGGCTGCAGAGCTGGCGCAGGTTGCGGGCCTGCCCCAATTTCTGGCTGTCATCAAGATCCTGGCTGCCATCTGGACCACCACTTTTTGAGCGGTATTGGACCAGGCGCACACCTCCCTGCAGGGCCGCCTCCACCATTTCCTCGATCCGGTTGCTGGGGCTCGTAACTAGGTAGAGACGGCATTGGGCCAGCTGGAGCCGGCGCTCCTGGCCGCCCCGGCAGGCCTGCAAAAGGTCCACCTCCAGGTCGTAGAGGGCGTAGCGCAACAGGGAAGCCTCAGAGGCAAGCTCGCCATCCAGGCTGCGGCCAAATTCCTCCAGCACCCGCAGGGCCTCGTGCACCCTGCCGGCATTGGCGCCCACCACCTGGCTTGGGGCCTGGCGCTCCGCCTGGGCGGGATGGGCCATGCCGGCGGCCGGATCGGTGGCGCTATGGCGGGCAAATTTGTATTCGTCTCGGTGCAGGCGGCCCAGCCTTTGGCGCATGTCCTTGCTGCGGGCCACCAGGTCGGCCCGATCCAGGCCAAAGCGGGCCCAATCCTCCAGAACCCTCAGCCCCTCCCGGGCCCGATCCAGGTTGGCGTCCAGCAACCGCTGCACCGCAAGGAGCCCCGGATCAGGTGGTGTGGAAAGCGACATGGCGAAACGGCGCAAGCTGTTTAGGGTTGGTCCAGTGCACAAGGGCTGTAGCTATGGACCAGGGCAGCCCGATGTTGGTCTTGATTTCAGGGATTCTGCTGCTGGGCGGCATCGCCACCTTCATCGGCTGGGGTCTCACCCATGCCTACCCGAGCCCATAGCGGCCAGCTCCGCCTGGCCCAGCTGCAGGGCCTGGGCCGCATCAGCCGCAATTTGGGCGCTGAGGGCCTCAAAATTCCCAAACTTCATCTGGGTACGCAGCCAGGCCAGGGGTTCCACCGTCAACTCCCGCCCGGCCAGCTCCACCCCAACCAACTCCTCGCCCTGGTCGAGCAGATGCACCTCCACGGCTGAGGGGGCCATCGGATCCACGGTCGGCTGGGGGCCCAGGTTCATCACCGCCGCACAGGTGGGGCCATCCCCCACCGCCGCCAGGGCCGCATAGACCCCTTCCTTAGGCAGAAACTTGCGGCCATCCACCTGCAGGTTGGCGGTGGGCCAGCCCAGCTCCCGGCCCAGGCCGCGGCCGCGCACCACCCGGCCACTAAAGCGATAGGGGCGCTCCAGCAGGCGCCGCGCCTCCGCCACATCCCCGGCGGCCAGGGCCCGGCGAATCCGGCTACTACTCACCCGCTCGGGGCCATCCCACAACATCGGCAGCACCTGCACTGCCATGCCATGGCGCTCGCCCAGGGTTTTGAGGGTTTGGGCATCGCCGCTGCGGCCGGAGCCAAAACGGAAGTTTTCGCCTACGGCAATGCTTTGGGCCGCCAGCTGGGCCACCAACACCTGCTCCACAAAGGCCTCTGGCGTCAAGACGGCCAGGGCCCGATCAAAGGGCACAAGCACCAGCTGGCGAATCCCGAGGGGCTCCAGCAAGGCCAACTTTTCCGAGGGCAGATCGAGGCGCAGGCGAGCCTCACCGTGCAGCACCTCCCTGGGGTGGGGCCAGAAGCTGACAATTGTTGGCACTGGGCCTAGGGCGGGTTCTGAGCCAGTCACCGCGGCAATTACCCGCCGGTGCCCATGGTGCAAGCCATCAAAACTGCCCAGGGCAATCGCTGTGGGACGGTCAACGTCCTGGGGTGATCGCAGGGATATCAACGCTACGGAACCCAAAGGCAATGCGGGCTAAAACGATCCTCCCATGGCAACTTTGGGGGCAACCGACTGCACCGCGATGGCCGACCGTCTCGACCTCCAGCTGATCTCCGCGGCGCTGCGACGGATGGGCTGGATTCGGTTCTGGATCCAGGTGGTGCTGTCCGTAGTGGTGGTGGGGGTGCTGGTGTTCAACAACATCGGCGGACGCATGGCCGCCAATTCCTCCAGGGCCCTGGGCCTGGGCCCGGGCATTTCCCTGACGACCCTGTCTTTCTTCGTGCTGCTCTGGTGCCTCTGGCAGGGCTGGCTGATGATCAAATGCGGCCGCGCCCTCGATAGCGCCGCCCGGCCCAGCAAGGGGGAAACGGCCCGCCTGATCAAGCGGGGCCTAATCGCCGACCTGGTGGGCCTCACCCTTGCGGTGGTGGGCTATCAGTCCTTGGCCGGCAGCCTCTTTGTGCAGGCCTCCCAACAGGTGCCAGGTTTCTTTGGGGCCCAAATCCAGGGCGCCGCCGGTGGCCGGGGCTCAGTGGTGGGGCTGCCGATCACCTCGATTGAGATGTTTTCCGTACTGGGCAACACCCAGGTGCTGTTTGCCCACCTGCTTGGCCTGGTGATCAGCCTCTGGCTGCTGCAGAGGATCTACCGGCCCTCCTAGCCGTGGATGCCGCCCAACTCAGGTAGGTCGGAGCTGGCGCCCCGCCAGAAAATATCCGGTTGCAGGGGGGTGAGCGAGGCACCACCGGCATGGACATGGGCCACATCGGTCGGCCAATCGACGGGCCCTGAAACCACGGCATCTAAATCATTGGCCACCTCGCCGGCCAGCCAGTAGTAGGTGCGGCCCCGGGGATCAACCCGCTGATCGAATTGATCGGTGTAGCGGCGCACCGCATTGCGACACCAGCGCAGGGGCCCAATCGCCTCCAGGGGCCTCGGCGGCACGTTGAGGTTGAGCAACATTCCCTCGGGCCAGCCCCGTTGCAGCATCTGCTCTGCCACATCCAGGGCCATCTGGGCCGCCGGAGCGAACTGGCGCCACTGGAAATCGGCGCTACTGACAGCCAGGGCGTTTAGCCCCTCGATCGTGCCCTCCATCGCCGCCGAAACGGTGCCGGAATAGAGCACGTCGGTGCCGAGGTTGGGGCCATGGTTGATGCCGGAGAGCACTAAATCGGGCCACTCATCCAGCAGGCTGAACAAGGCCAACTTGACGCAATCGCTGGGGGTGCCGCTGCAGGCCCAGGCCCGCACCCCATCGTCAAATAATTCATCGGCCCGCTCCGCCCTGATCGGGGTGTGGAGGGTGAGGCCATGGCCGGTGGCCGAGCGCTCCTGATCCGGGCAGACCACACTCACCTGGTGGCCGCGGGCCACGGCCGCATTCGCCAGGGTGCGGATGCCCTCGGCGAAGACCCCGTCGTCGTTGCTGATCAGGATCTTGAGGGGTGCCATGGGGGAAAGGCGTGGTTGCCGGGTCGCATCCTTACAGTCTCAGATCCTTTCGCCCCTGCCGTGAGCGCCACCGTGTCCCTGCAGCAGCTCACCGCCCAACTGGAGTCGTTGGAAGCGGAGGCGGCCCAAGCGATTGCCGCCGCAGCCACCCCGGCCGACCTAGAGGAGCTCAGGGTGGGCCTGCTTGGCAAAAAGGGGAAGCTTTCGGGCGTACTCGGCGCCATGGGCAAATTGCCGGGCGAGGAGAGACCCCTGGTGGGGCAGCGCGCCAACGTGCTCAAGGAGCAGGTGCAGGGCCTGCTAGCTGAGCGCCTGGGCGGATTAAAGGGGGCCGCCATGGCCGAGCGCATTGCCACCGAAACCCTTGATGTAACTGCCCCAAGCAGCTACATCCCCGCCGGCCACCGCCACCCCCTGATCAGCACCACAGAAGAGATTGTCGACATCTTTGCCGGCCTGGGTTACCGGGTCTCGGAGGGCCCTGAGATTGAGACCGACTACTACAACTTCACCGCCCTCAACATCCCCGAGCACCATCCAGCCCGGGACATGCAGGACACCTTTTACCTAGGTGACGGCCGCCTGCTGCGCACCCACACCTCACCGGTGCAGATTCGCTATCTCGAAAACAACCCCCCGCCGGTGCGGGTGATTGCACCGGGCCGGGTTTACCGGCGTGATGCGGTGGATGCCACCCACTCGCCGGTGTTTCACCAGGTGGAGGTGCTGGCCATTGATGAGGGCCTCGATTTCACCCACCTGCGCGGCACGGTGACTGCCTTCCTGCAGCAGTTCTTTGGCGACCTACCGGTGCGCTTTCGCGCCAGCTACTTCCCCTTCACCGAACCATCGGCCGAGGTGGATGTGCAGTGGCGCGGCCGCTGGCTGGAGGTGATGGGCTGTGGGATGGTCGACCCGGCCGTGCTCAGCGGCATGGGCCTGGATCCGGAGCGCTGGAGCGGCTTTGCCGCCGGCCTGGGGGTGGAGCGGTTCTGCATGGTGCGCCACGGCATCGACGACATCCGCAGGCTCTACACCAGCGATCTGCGCTTCCTCGAGCAGTTCTGAGTAGGAAAAGCCGGCAGCGCCCATAAACTCAGGCAACCTTCGCCACCCGAGCGGTGCCCCGGGTTGGTCTGATCGTTAATGACGGCAAGGACGTGGCCATGGCCACTGCCGATGCCATTGAGGCCCGCTTCACCAAGGCGGGCTATGGGGTGGCGCGGGTCAGCAGCGCCGGCGGCATGGTCGGTTTCGCCAACCCCGACCAACACCTGCGCACCCGCGGCCATGCCGGATGTGTGCCCGCCAGCTTTGATGGCGAGATGGCCCTGGCGGTGGTGCTTGGGGGTGATGGCACCGTGCTTTCGGCGGCCCGCCAAACCGCACCGATTGGGGTGCCGATCCTGACGATCAACACCGGCCACCTTGGTTTTTTGGCCGAGGCCTATCTCAACGAACTCGACCAGGCCCTCGACCAGGTGCTCAGTGGCGAGTGGAGCGTGGAAGAGCGCACCATGTTGATCGTCAGCGTGATGCGCGGCGACCAAAGGCGCTGGGAGGTGCTCTGCCTCAACGAGATGGCCCTGCACCGCGAGCCCCTCACGAGCATGTGCCATTTCGAAATTGCCATCGGCCGCCACGTGCCCGTGGATATCGCCGCCGATGGCGTGATCCTCTCCACCCCCACCGGTTCCACCGCCTATGCCCTCAGCGCCGGCGGTCCGGTGATCAGTCCCGACTGCCCGGTGCTGCAGCTAACGCCAATTGCACCCCACTCGCTGGCCTCTCGGGCCCTGGTCTTTAGCGACAGCGAACCGGTGACGGTTTTTCCGGCCACTCCGGAGCGGCTGATGATGGTGGTGGATGGCAGCGCCGGTTGTTACATCTGGCCAGAAGATCGGGTGCTGATCCGCCGCAGTGACCAGCCGGTGCGCTTCGTGCGGCTGGCCGACCACGAGTTTTTCCAGGTGTTGCGCAACAAATTGGGCTGGGGCCTGCCCCATGTGGCCAAACCCGGCAATGGCTGAGGCCCTGATCCTGCTGCTGGGCCAGGAGGCCAGCTGCCTTGCCCCGAGGCTGGAAGCCTCGGGCTATCTCACCTGCGAGCACCCCCCAGGCGGCCATCCAGAGCTAACCATTGCTCCAGATGCGGTGCTGATCTCCGCCGCTGAAGCAGGCCAGATCCCCTGGCTGCGCCAGCAATTGGGCAGGGTGCCCCTGCTGCTGGATGTGGAGCAAGACACCATCGAAGCCCGCTCCCTTTGCCTCAGCACCGGCGCCGACGACTTTTGGCTTTCCTGCCTGGGGCCCAGCGACCTACTGATGCGCCTGCGGCTCCACCTCAACTTGAGCCAGCAAGTGAGCATTCCGATCCAGTTGCTGCAGGTGGGGGATCTGGTGGTGAACCCCAGCGCCCGCCAGGTAAAACTCGCCAGCCGCACGGTCAATCTCACCGCCCGCGAATACCAGTTGCTTCTGCTGCTGCTGGAGCGCAAGGGCACCGTGGTGAGCCGCGAGCAAATCCTGCGCCTGATTTGGGCAGACCAGCAGGGCGCCTCCAGCAACGTGATTGAGGTCTATGTGCGCTACCTGCGCCAAAAACTGGAAGGCGGCGGCGAGCGTCGCCTGATCCACACTGTGCGGGGCCAGGGCTACTGCCTCAGCGAGCGCCTGCCCCACCTGGAGCCAACCGATGCCCCCTAGCGCCAAAAAACTAATCAGGGCAGCCCTTGCCTTAGCGCCAATTTTGGCAGGGGCCAGCTGGGCTGCTCCGCCCCAATATTTGCCGGTGGAGGCCCAGTGGTGCCTGGCCAAGGGCCCCTGCATCCAGCTCGAAGTGCCCAACACTCCGCAGCAATATGCCTGGGGCCTGCAGCTGCGTCCGCCCCTTTCGCCCCTGCGGGGCATGTGGTTTCGCTTTGAACCGGCCGGCGTCCAGCGCTTCTGGATGCACCGCACCCCCGAACCCCTCGACATGTTGTTTGTGAGAAACGGCCAGGTGCTGGCGATCGAAGCCAAGGTGCCGCCCTGCATGCACCTGCCATGCCGCAGCTATGGCCCCGACCTACCCGTGGATGGGGTGATTGAACTGGCAGCCGGCCGCAGCCAGCAGCTGGGGATTGGCATCGGCAGCCCCGTCACGATTAAGCCCGTTCCCCCCGCAACACGAACACGGGATTGAGGGGTGCCAAGCGCGTGCCGCCGGCCAGGGGGGCCCCGCGCCAGGCCTGGTGTTGGGCCACCTTCACTTCCATCCCGGCCCCGTCCATTACGGAGCGCAGCTCGCCCAGGGCCTCCACCGTGGCCAGGGGAATCACCACCACCCCCTTGGGCCGCAGGCGCTCCAGCACCGCCAGCAGGATCGCCGAGCGCCCCTCTCCGCCGCCGCCGATCACCACCCGATCGGGATCCGGCAGGTCCGCCAGGCCATCGGGCGCCCGGGCTTCCCTAATCCCGGCGGGTTCGACGCCCAGCCGTCCGGCATTGGCAGCGATCAGGCCAGCGGAGCCGCCGCGGGATTCAAGGGCCCAAAGCTGCAGCTCCGGCCTCAGCCGCAGGGCCTCCAGGCCAATACTGCCCACCCCCGCCCCGATGTCCCAGAGCACCCCCTGGGCGGGCAGGGCCAGATCCGCCAACAACTGGATACGCACCTCCCGTTTGGTCATTAGCCCGGGCCGATCCGGCAGCTGCAGCCAGAGGCCGTCGTCGAGGCCAAACAGGGGCAGAGCTGCCGGCTCGATGGCCGCTGGAGCTTCAGCGATCAACAGCACCAGGTGCAGGGGGTCGATCTGCTGGGGCAGCGGTGCTGCAGCACTAAGGCGCTGCACCCGCTCCTGGGGATGGCCGAGGCGCTCGCATAGCCAGAAGCCATAGGCGGCCTCCAGGCCAGAAGCCCGCAGGATCTGGCGCACCGCCTGGGCGCCGCCGCGGCCCGGGTCGGTGAGCACCGCCAGGGCCGGCGGCCGACCTTGCAAAGCCAGGGCCAGGGGTTCGGGATCGCGGCCATGGAGGCTCACCCAGCTGGCGTCCTGCCAGGGGCGGCCGATGCGGGCAAAGGCCAGCTGCAGGGAGCTGGGGGCTGGATGGAAGCGCAGCTGGTCCGCCCCAAAGGCCTGCAGCAGCACCCGACCAATGCCAAACCAAAGCGGATCGCCGCTGGCGAGCACCACCGCCGCCCGGCCCGCCGCCAGGGCCTGCTGCAGGGCCGCAATCAACGGCTGGGGTTGGTCGCTGCTGATCCAGGCAGCCCCAGGGCCACCGGCCAGTTCGGCCTGGGCCAGCAGGCGGCTGGGGGCCGCCACCAGCTGGGCCCTCTCCACCAGGCTGCGCAGCTCTGGATTGAGGCTGGCCAAGCCCGAGGCATCGCAACCCACCACGTCGATGCAGCCGGCGGAATCGGTGATCGTCAAAGCGCCAGCAGAATGGGGCAAGTGTGGTCATGTTGCCGCCATGAGCGACCGCCGACAGCGCATCCATGAATTGGTGGTAGCCCTGCTGGGCCAAAAGGGCGAGCTCGAATTGCTCGATGGCCACGACAACGGCTTCGCTCCCGCCGGCACCGATGCGGCCGGCTGGCTAGATCGCAACCGCCGCCTGGTGCAGCGCTACTCCGCCCTGGTGCGAACCGCCGTGACCCTCGATGCCCTCGTGGATCAGGAAACAGCCAGCAACCTCTGACAAGCTGGGCGCATCTTTTTTGGCCCCATGGCGCGCTTCGGCCTTTCCGCCCTCAAATCGCTTTTGCGGGGTATTGGCTCCCGGCGAGCTTACTTCCTGCGACCTGGCGCCAGCAGCTGGAAAGCCCCTGCCGCCAGTTGGCAGCGCCCCATCGGCCTGGGCTGGGAGCAGCCCTACACGGTGCGCTACGCCAGCAACCTCGACGACGGCCCCAGCCATGGCATGCCCCTCGGCGGCTTTGGGGCTGGCTGCATCGGCAGGGCGCCCGATGGCAACTTCAACCTCTGGCACCTCGATGGCGGTGAGCACTGGTTTGGGGTGATCCCCGATTGCCAGTTCGCCCTATTCGAGAGCAATGGCCGCAGCAGCCGGGCCCATGCCCTGGCGGTCAAGCCGGATCAAGATGCCAGCCGGCCGGAAAGCGGCGAGCCCCTGGCCGCCTGGCAGTGGTATCCCGCCAGTAAGCCTGAACAATCCACGGGCACCTATGCGGCCCGCTACCCACTCAGCAGCACCAACTACACGGGGGTCTTTGACGCCGAAGTGAGCTGCGAGGCCTTCAGTCCAATCCTGCCCGGCGATTACCAGCGCACCAGCTACCCGGTCGCCGTGTTCGTTTGGCGGCTGAAGAACCCCACCAACAAGCCCCTTGATCTCTCCTTACTGCTGAGTTGGCGCAACATTTCAGGCTGGTTCACCAATACCGACCCGAGCGCGGCGGTCGAGTTCCGCGACGACGGCAGCCCTGAGCACAACTACGCCCCGGCGATTGGCAGCACCCAGGGCCAACGCCAGCAGCTGGTGGACCAGGCCGATCTCCAGGGAATTTTGCTCGAAGCTGGGCGCTCCAGCCCGATCGCCGAGGGCCAGGGGCAGTGGTGCATCGCCACCAGCCCCCAGGCCGGGGTGGAAATTCAACGCTGCAGCCGCTGGGACCCCAGCGGTGATGGCAGTGAGATCTGGGGACCATTCTCCCAGGACGGCTCCATCCCCCAGGGCAACGACACCCGGGTGAGTGGGGCCGCCGATCCGGCCAGTGCCGCCATGGCGCTGCGCTGCCAACTCGCCCCTGGCCAGAGCATGGAAATTCCAGTGGTGATCAGCTGGGACCTACCGGTCACTGCCTTTGCCACCGGCACCCGAGCCCTGCGGCGCTACACCGACTTTTTTGGCGGCAAGGCCGGCGCCACGGAAGGCGCTACTGAAGGCACCAATGCCGCTGCGATCGCCGCCGAGGCCCTGCGGGATTGGCCCAGCTGGCACAGCCAAATTGAGGCCTGGCAAAAGCCGGTGCTGGAACGCACGGATCTGCCCGAAACCCTGCGGATGGCGCTCTTCAATGAGCTCTACGACCTCGCCAGTGGCGGCAGCCTCTGGACCGCCTCCAGCCCCCTCGACCCGGTGGGTCAATTCGGGGTGCTCGAGTGCCTGGACTACTCCTGGTACGAGAGCTTGGATGTGCGGCTCTACGGCTCCTTCGCCCTGCTGCAGCTCTGGCCCGAGCTCGACAAGGCCGTGCTGCGCAGCTTTGCCCGGGCCATTCCCGCCGCCGATGCCACCCCCAGGCCCATTGGCTGGTATTTCACCCAGGGCAAGGGGCGGGTCGAGGCCGCCCGCAAGGTCGCAGGTGCCACACCCCACGATTTAGGGGCCCCCAACGAGCTGCCGTTTGAGGCCACCAACTACACCGCCTACCAGGATTGCAACCTCTGGAAAGACCTGGCCAGCGACTTCGTGCTGCAGGTTTGGCGCACCTTCTGCCTGGCCCCCAACGGCAATGATCTGCGCTTTTTGGCCGATTGCTGGCCCGCCTGCGTGCAGGCCCTGCGCTATCTCAAGCGCTTTGATGTCAACAACGACGGCCTGCCCGACAACGGCGGCGCCCCCGACCAAACCTTCGATGACTGGCCCCTCAAAGGGGTCAGTGCCTACTGCGGCGCCCTCTGGATCGCGGCCCTGGAAGCGGCCCTAGCCATGGCCCAAAGGTTGCAACTCGAGAGCGGGCTCGACACCTCCTCCGAACAGCGGGAATTTGGAGATTGGCTGGGCCAGTCGCGCCGCAATTTCGATGCCCTGCTCTGGAATGGCGAGTACTACCGGATAGATGCCGAGAGCGGCACCCCCGTGGTGATGGCCGACCAACTCTGCGGCGACTTCTACGCCAGGCTGCTGGGCCTGCCGGCGGTGGTGGCCGACGAGCGCGCCAGCTCCTCGCTCCAGGCGGTCAAGGAGGCCTGCTTCCTCGGCTTCCAAGGCGGCCAGCTGGGGGTCGCCAATGGCCTGCGCCGCGATGGCACCCCCCTCGATCCCAACGGCACCCACCCCCTGGAGGTATGGACAGGCATCAACTTCGGCTTGGCCGCCTATTACAGGCTGATGGGCGATGGCAAAACCGCTGAGGCGATCTGCTTGGCTGTGGTCAACCAGGTGTATGCCGGTGGCCTGCAATTCCGCACCCCAGAGGCGATTACGGCGGTGAACACCTTCCGGGCTTGCCATTACCTGCGGGCGATGGCGATCTGGGCCCTGTGGGCCACCCACACCAATTGGCAGCCCATTCCCGGCGCCGAGCGGCCGGCAATTGCCAGCGAAAGGGCATGAACCGGTTTCAAAGGCTGCTTCAAAAGGGGCTCCAGGCCCTGCTGGCCAGCCTGCTTTTGGCCCTATTGCTTTTGGCGCCCCCGGCGGCCCTATTTCTATTGGCGCCCCCGGCGGCCCAGGCCCAGCTCCACAGCGACAACAATTCCCCCCCGGTGATGCGCAGCATCGAGAGCCTGCGCGACCTCGACTACCAGAGCTGGCAGCTGGTGGCCTACAGGGAAGGGCCCCCAGGCGGCCCCCTGATCCTGCGGATCGTGGGCTATCCCGGCAAGGTGCGGCTCGATCACCCCACGGCCCTACGGGTAAAAAGTGGGCGCCAGCACTGGGATTTAGAGGATGTCACCCTGGCCAATCCCCAGCTGCTGGGGGATGGTCGAGCCGCCGCCGCGGAATTTGATTTGGCGCCCCTCCTGGCCGACCTGAAGCAAGATCGCCCGCTGCGCCTGGCCCTAAACGGGGTGTTCGTGGAACTGCCGGTGCCGCCCTTTGTGGTGGAGGAATGGCGCAGCTTGGCCAAGGCCAAGGCATGAGCGCCTGGCTGCCCTTGATGGAGCGGGCCCTGCAACTGGCCGCCCTGGGCGCCGGCCGCACCAGCCCCAACCCCATGGTGGGAGCCCTGGTGCTCGATGGCGCCGGCCAACTGGTGGGCGAAGGCTTCCACGCCAAAGCCGGTGAACCCCATGCCGAGGTGGGGGCCTTGGCCCAGGCGGGCGATCGGGCCCGGGGCGGCACCCTGGTGGTAACCCTCGAGCCCTGCTGCCACCAGGGGCGCACCCCCCCCTGCAGCGCGGCCGTAATCGCAGCCGGACTGCGGCGGGTAGTTATCGCAATGGCCGACCCCAACCCCAAGGTGGCTGGTGGCGGCATTGCCGAACTGCAGCAGGCCGGCCTGGAGGTGATCGTGGGGATCGGCGAAGCCCAGGCCCTCCAACTAAATCGGGCCTTCTGCCATCGCCTCGCCCATGGCCGGCCCCTGGCGATCCTGAAGTGGGCGATGAGTGTGGATGGCCGCACGGCCCTCAGCAATGGCGCCAGCCAATGGATCAGCGGCCCCCAGGCCCGCGCCTGGGTCCACCAGCTGCGGGCCCAATGCGATGCGGTGATCGTCGGCGGTGGCACCTTGCGCGCCGACAACCCCCTGCTCACCTCCCGCGGCAGGCGCAGCCCCGAGCCCCTGCGGGTGGTACTGAGCCGCAGCCTCGAACTGCCGGCCGAGGCCCAGCTTTGGCAAACGGACCTGGCCCCAACCCTGGTGGTCCATGGACCCGAGGCGACCCCGGCTAGGCGGCAAGCCATTGACCAGCTGGCCCAAAAGCCCGGCTCAGAACGGCTGGAGCGCCTCGAACTGGCCAACTGCGGCCCCCTGGCCCTGCTGGAGGCCCTGGCGGGGCGGGGCTGCAACCAGGTGTTGTGGGAATGCGGCCCTGGCCTGGCAACGGCCGCCGTGGCGGCGGGCTGCGTCCAGGAGCTGGCGGCGGTGATCGCCCCCAAGTTGCTGGGGGGTCTGCCAGCCCAAACCCCCCTGGGGGAGTTGGGCCATACCGCCATGGATCAGCTGGTGGGCTGGGGCAGCCAACCGCCCCAAAGCCTCGGGCCAGACCTGCTTTGGCAGCTCAAGCTTGAATGAAATTGCGCAGCTTGCGGGCTTCCACCCCGGCCCGGGCCTGCAGCTCGCCATCGCTGAGGCTGGATTCCTGGCGCTGCTGCGCGGCGATTACATCAGCCTCATCAAGGGGATAACCCGCCCCGCGGGCCAGGGCCAAGAAGGCTTCCAATTCCAGGGGTTCGGCCAGGCTTTGTTGCAGCTTCTGGCAGCTGCGGGCTTGGGCCAAAAAGGCATCCAATTGCGCAAGGCTCATGGTTTGGCGGCCTCCGATAGCCGATTTGGTCCCAGGTCTAGCCCAGGCCCACCAGCGTTCGGTTCTCCCAACCGGGAATCAATTCAGTGGGGTGAGCAGCCGCCCTAGTTTGGATACACCAAGAGCAGCCGCAAAATGGCGATCCGCCAGGACGACAACCGCCCCACGCGGCGATTCGGCTTGATCAACATCATCCTGATCGGCTTCGGCGTGCTGCTGCTAGTTAGCAATTTCCTGCCAAACCCGGCGACCCAGGTGCCGCGGGTGCCCTATTCCCTGTTCATTGACCAGGTCAACGGCAACAACGTCAAACGGGCCTTCATCACCCAAGACCAGATCCGCTACGAACTCACCACCGTGGAAGACGGGGCGCCATCCGTTCTCGCCACCACGCCGATCTTCGACATGGATCTGCCCCAGAGGCTCGAGGCCCATGGGGTGGAATTTGCGGCCGCTCCGCCCAAGCGTCCCAGCTTCATCACCACCGCCCTGAGCTGGGTGGTGCCCCCCCTGATCTTCATCCTGGTGCTTCAGTTCTTTGCCCGCCGCCAGATGGGCGGTGCCCAGGGGGCCCTGAGCTTCACCAAGAGCAAGGCCAAGGTTTACGTGCCCGATGAGGAGTCGAGGGTCACCTTCGCCGATGTGGCTGGGGTGGATGAGGCAAAGGCCGAACTAGCCGAGATCGTCGATTTTCTGAAGAAGCCCGAGCGCTATGCCGCCATCGGCGCCCGCATCCCCAAGGGTGTGCTGCTGGTGGGCCCCCCTGGCACGGGCAAAACCCTGCTCTCCAAGGCTGTAGCCGGCGAAGCGGGCGTGGCCTTTTTCATTATTTCAGGCTCGGAGTTCGTCGAGCTGTTCGTGGGGGCTGGCGCAGCCCGGGTGCGCGACCTGTTTGAAGAGGCCAAGAAAAAGGCCCCTTGCATCATCTTCATCGACGAACTTGACGCGATCGGCAAGAGCCGTTCCGGCTCAATGGGAGTGGTGGGCGGCAACGACGAACGTGAGCAGACCCTCAACCAACTGCTCACCGAAATGGACGGTTTCGCCGGCCAGGACAAACCGGTGATCGTGCTTGCGGCCACCAACCAACCGGAAACCCTCGACGCGGCGCTACTGCGCCCGGGCCGCTTCGACCGCCAGGTGCTGGTCGATCGCCCAGACCTTTCCGGCCGCAAATTGATCCTGGATATCTACGCCAAAAAGGTGAAGCTCTCCAGCGCCGTTGACCTCGACAAAATTGCCCAGGCCACCAGTGGCTTTGCCGGTGCTGACCTGGCCAACCTGGTAAATGAAGCTGCCCTATTGGCCGCCCGCTCCTACCGCACCGAAGTGGAACAGGGCGACCTCAATGAGGCTATCGAGCGGGTGGTGGCTGGCCTGGAGAAAAAGAGCCGGGTCCTACAGGACGATGAGAAAAAGGTGGTGGCGTACCACGAAGTGGGGCACGCCATCGTCGGGCACCTGATGCCAGGCGGCAGCAAGGTGGCCAAGATTTCGATTGTGCCCCGGGGCATGAGCGCCCTGGGCTACACCCTCCAGCTCCCCACCGAAGAGCGCTTCCTCAATTCCAAGGAAGACCTCGAGGGCCAGATCGCCACCCTGCTGGGCGGCCGCAGCGCCGAGGAAATTGTCTTTGGTGAGGTCACAACCGGTGCCGCCAACGATCTGCAACGGGCCACCGACATCGCCGAGCAAATGGTCGGCACCTTCGGCATGAGCGAAACCCTCGGCCCCCTCGCCTACGACAAGCAGGGGGGCAGCCGCTTCCTTGGTGGCGGCGGCAATCCCAGGCGCGTAGTTAGCGATGCCACGGCCCAGGCAATCGACAAGGAGGTGCGCGGCCTGGTGGATTCAGCCCACGGCAGGGCCCTCGACATCCTGCGCCACAACCGCGGCCTGCTCGAGTCAATCTCCCAAAAAATCCTCGAGAAAGAGGTGATCGAAGGAGATGAACTCAAGGACCTGCTCGCCTCCTCAATCCTGCCCGGAGCAGTGCCCGCCTGAACCAAAACACTTGACGGCGGGGCCCCCAATCCCGGATAAGGGTTCTTTGACATAGGCCGATGGCTGCCAGCAGCGGCTACCCCGCCTTGGCGGAACTCCAGGGGAGTGACTTCCTCTCTTCGGCGGACATCACCGCTGATCAGACCAGGCAGCTGCTGCGGCTCGCCGCCGACCTCAAGGCGGAGCGCACAACCATCCACCTTGGTGGCCGCTGTCTCGGCCTGATCTTCAGCAAGGCCTCCACCCGCACCCGGGTCAGCTTCACGGTGGCGATGGCCCGGCTAGGCGGGCAAACCATTGATCTCAATCCCCAGGTAAGCCAGGTGGGTAGGGGCGAACCGGTGGCCGACACCGCCCGGGTATTGAGCCGCTACGTGGATGCGCTGGCAATTCGCACCTTCGCCCAGGAGGAGCTGGCCGAATATGCCCATTGGGCCTCCATTCCCGTAATCAATGCCCTCACCGACCTGGAGCATCCCTGTCAGGCCCTGGCCGATTACCTCACCCTGCAGGAAGCCTTCAACGACCTTCCAGGCCTGACCATGGCCTACGTGGGCGATGGCAACAACGTGGCCCATTCCCTCATGCTCTGCGGTGCCCTGCTGGGGGTAAACGTGCGGATTGGCTGCCCCAAGGGTTTTGAACCAAGTGCAGCGGTGCTGGAGCAGGCCCGCAGCCTGGCGGCAGGCCACTGCCAGATAGAGGTGCTGCACGATCCCGTCGCCACGGTGCGGGGCGCCCATGGCCTCTACACCGACGTCTGGGCCTCCATGGGCCAGGAGCAGGAACAGCAGGCCAGGGAAGAGGCCTTCGCGGGCTGGTGCCTCAGTGAAGACCTGGTGGCAGAAGCCGATGGCCGGGCGATCGTGCTCCACTGCCTGCCTGCCCACAGGGGCGAAGAAATCAGCGCAGGCGCCATGGAAGGCTCCAGCAGCAGGGTGTTCGACCAGGCCGAAAACCGCCTGCACGCCCAACAGGCCCTGCTCGCCGCCCTACTGGCCAACTAACAGGGCAGCTGGCAGATCGGGACCAAAAGCTAGACAAAACGCCCGGAAGGCGGTACATCTGTATTAGCGAGGCCCCGCGCGCCCAATCGCGCTGCCCCCTTCCCTGAGCCAATCCCCCGCCGTGCGTCACCCCGACCAAGAAGCCCTCACCTCGGCCCAGCAGGAGCTCTACGACTGGTTGAGCGACTACATCGGCAACAACCGCCACAGCCCCTCCATCCGCCAGATGATGGAGGCCATGGGCCTGCGCTCACCGGCCCCGATCCAGAGCCGCCTGCGCCATCTCCAACAGAAGGGCTGGATTACCTGGCAAGAGGGCCAGGCCCGGACCCTGCAGCTACTTGGCGGCCTGACGGGCGGCATCCCCGTGCTGGGCTCGGTGGCCGCAGGGGGCCTAATCGACACCTTCGACGATGTAAGCGAGCGGCTCGACCTCGCCCCCGTGCTGGAAACGAGGGGCCTGTTCGCCCTAACCGTGAACGGAGACTCGATGGTGAATGCCCACATTGCCGACGGTGATGTGGTGCTGATGGAGCCCGTAACCGACCCAAGCCGGATCAAGGCGGGAACGATCGTGAGCGCCCTTGTGCCGGGCAGTGGCACCACCCTCAAACACTTCCATCGCAAGGGCAGCGAGGTGCATCTCGAGGCCGCCAACCCGGCCTACGAACCGATCGTGATCCCGGCAGAGCAGGTGGCCGTTCAGGGGAAACTGGTGGCCGTCTGGCGCCAGGTGTGACCTGGCGTTGTAAGCTCTGCTAACGCCAGGCAAGGCCCTCGGGCCAAGGCAGAACGACCAGCGTTCATCCCGCCAAACGTAACTATGGGGCCATAGCTCAGCTGGTAGAGCACCTGCATGGCATGCAGGGGGTCAGCGGTTCGAATCCGCTTGGCTCCATTCAAATTTTACCCTCGATATCACCCTCCATTTCTGCATGCCCATCGCCCGGGGCGGCAGTAACAGAGGGTGATCGACAATTTCATCATGCTTCTCGGGTGCCTGAGCCTTGGGTTAACCTTTTCATAACTTATGCAATTTCTGCATGGCGCTGACCGGAGCTGAACTTGTAGCAAAAGTAAGAGAGCTGGGCGAATCTTCCAAATCCGACATGGTTCGCAGTTGCGGATACGTCAGCACCAAAAAAGACGGCAGCGAAAGGCTTAATTTCACCGCCTTCTATGAAGCCCTCCTCGATGCAAAAGGCCTGAACCTCGGTGATCAGCGCGGCAAGGGCAAAGGCGGCCGCAGCCTTAGCTATACCGCCAAGGTGCACTTCAATGGCAACTTGATGGTTGGCATGGCCTACATGGAAGAGCTGGGCTACAAGCCAGGTGACCAGTTCGAAATCAAGCTCAACCGCAACGAGATCAAGCTGACCCCCTTGGGTGGTTCAGACGAAGAGTAATAACCAACAAAATAATTGCCATCTGGCAATCACCAAGGGCCCCTAGGGCTCTCCCCTAGGGCGATCCCCTCTTGCCACTCCGGTCCGATTTACCCTCCACAGACCCGCCAGCAGGGTTAAGGCCAGCAGGGGCATTTCACCCCAGCGGTCGTAGGGGGTAAGGGCGCTGAGCTGGGGCACCTTCACCAGGCCGGTGGCCGCCCCATTTACCGGCAACCTCGTCACCACCAAGCCCCGGGCATTGACCAGGCCACTGGGGCCGGTGTTGGCAACACTCACCAGGGCCCGGCCGGTTTCGATTGCCCGCAACTGGGCCAGGGCCTCAAATTGGGCCTGCAGCAAGGGCGGATAGGGATCGAGGTTGGCGCTAACCAGCAACCAACGCGCCCCTTCCCTGGTGGCGGCGGCCAGGGCCGAGCCATCGGATAGCTCGTAGCAAATGGCCGCCCCAATTGCCCCCTGGGGTCTGGGCAGCAAGCGCGAAGGCTCCCCTGGTTCGAGGCCGCCGACGGCCGAAAGGCCACTCCAGCGCAGCAATCCGCCCAGGGGCACCCATTCCCCCAAGGGCACCAGACGGTGCTTATCAAGGGCCGCGCCGGCCCTGCTCTCGCCGGGCTCGAAACGCAGCAAGCTGCTGCGCTGCTCCCATTGCCTGCCCCTTTCCTGCCAGCGGAACCCCCCGCTGATCAGCTGCACCGGTGCCGGCTCAGCCAACAGGGGATCCACCCCCATGGCCCCCTCCGGCAAAAGCACCGCATCCACCCCCAGGCGCCGGCCCTCCTCCAGGCCCAGGGCCAGGCGCCTATCCAACAGCGCCTGCTCGGCGGCTTGAAACTTCTGGCGGGTGGGGATTGCTGGCTGCACCACCAACACCTTTTCTGTGGCCGGGCCCACCAGGGGAATTGCCGCCAGGGCCCAGGCGCCTAGTCCATGGGCGACCAGCACAACCAGGGCGCTGATCGAGGCCCATTTGCGCCGTCCGCCGGGGCCCGCCCGCCAAAGCTGCCAAAGGCACCAGCCAATGGCCAACTGCACGGCCGCCAACAGGCCAGCCCCCCCCCAACTGGCCAACCCCGCCAGGGCCCGGTCGCCCGGCAGGGCCGCCCCGCCCAGGCCGATCCAAAACAGGGGCCCCTTGGCCAGGGCCACCTCCACCAGCCCCCAGAGGCCAGACATCAACAGAGCTGAGCTGGGCCGAGCCCCATGCAGGCGCTGGGCCAGGGCAACCCAGGTAGCCACCAGCAGCGCCCCAGCTGCCGCGCAGAAGAGCAAGAGCAACCAACAGAGCGGCAGGCTCAAGGCCATGGGAACCCCAATCCAATCGAGGGGATGGAGGGCCAGTAGCCAGCGGTGGCTCACCAGCACCGCCAGCCCCCCCCAGATGGCAGCAGCACCAATGGCTGGGCGCCGCTGGCCGCCCTCTGCAGCGGCAAATGACCAAAGGGGCACCAGGGCCAGCCACAACAGAGGAGGCAAACCCAACGGCGGCAGGGCCAGCCCCGCCAGCGCTCCAGCAACTAACCCAGCCGAAACACCGCCCATGGCCGGCGAGCCTAGGGGCGCCAGGTAGGCAGAATCAGCCAATCTTCCGGCGCGATTTCGCCACTTCGCCATGCGCGACATCCTGATCAGCTCGGCCGTGTGTGTGGCCTGCCTGCTGCTGGCCCTGGTGAGTCAATTGGTCAACCCGACCATCGTGGCAGCGGCCAATCCCGTTGCAGAGACAACCAGCGGCTTCATGAATGCCGTTGCCGCACCCGCGATCAATAACCGTTTAGAAGTCGATCCGGAAGATCCCAACCCCATCCTTTTTGCCATGGCAACCGACATCGCCCAAGCCAGTGACCTGGGCGGCGACATCTCCTCCCCCAAGGCCCGCATCACCCCCAGCGGCCTCAGCATCACCGATTTAGTTGTGGGTGAAGGGGCAGAGGCCGTAAACGGCCAAAACGTGAGCGTCAACTACCGCGGCACCCTCGAAAACGGCAAGGAGTTCGACAGCAGCTATGGCAGGGGCCCCTTCTCCTTTCCCCTTGGCGGCGGCCGGGTGATTCGTGGATGGGATGAAGGCGTGGCCGGGATGAAAGTTGGCGGCAAGCGCAAATTGGTAATTCCCCCGGATCTGGCCTACGGCGAGCGCGGTGCTGGCGGCGTAATTCCGCCAAACGCCACCTTGATTTTTGAGGTGGAATTACTGAAAGTGGGCGGTTAACCGATCTGCCCCCAGCCAGGGCAGCGAAAAGCCATCGGTAGGATTTGCCCACGGCAAAACGCTCTACCTGAACCCATGGCCCACACGCTGCCCGCGCTGCCCTACGGCCTCGATGAGCTCGAGCCCCATATTTCCCGCTCCACCCTGGAGTTTCACCACGGCAAGCACCACGCTGGCTACGTCACCAACCTCAACAACCTGGTGGCGGGCTCAGACCTGGAAAGCAAAAGCCTCGAAGACACCGTCAAGGCAGTTGCCGGTGATGCTGGCAAGGCCGGTGTGTTCAACAACGCCGCCCAGGTTTGGAACCACAGCTTCTACTGGCAGTGCATGAAGCCCGGTGGTGGTGGCCAACCCACTGGCGCACTGGCCGAGAAGATCACCGCTGACTTCGGCAGCTACGAAGCCTTCGTGGAGCAGTTCAAAACCGCCGGTGCCACCCAGTTCGGCAGCGGTTGGGCCTGGTTGGTGCTCGATGGCGGCACCCTCAAGGTCACCAAAACCGCCAACGCCGACCTGCCCCTGGCCCACGGTCAAACCGCCCTGCTGACCATGGATGTCTGGGAGCACGCTTACTACCTCGACTACCAGAACCGCCGCCCCGACTACATGACCACCTTCCTTGAGAAGCTGGTCAACTGGGACTTTGTGGCAGCAAATCTGGCTGCCGCCTGAAGTCAAACTGGCGCTGCTGAACTAAGCACCGCCTCCGGCGGGATCCACATGGCATCCCCATAGGAGAAAAAGCGATAGCGCTGCCCAATTGCTTCGGCATAGAGATTGAGCAGCCTCCCGCGGCCAATTAGGGCACTGACCAGCAACAAGAGCGAACTTTTCGGCAGGTGGAAGTTGGTTAGTAGCCCCTGCACCACGGCAAAGCGATAGCCCGGCTGGATCACCAGGTTCACCGGTCCCTGGTGGGGTTGGAGCTGGCCCCCATTAAGTGCTGCCACGGCCTCCAGGCTGCGCACGCTGGTGGTACCCACCGCAATCACCCGCCCACCCCGCTGCCTACAGGCCTTCACAGCTTCCACAAACTCAGGCTTCACCTCCACCCATTCCTGGTGCAACTGGAGTTCACTGAGATCCTCATGTTCGAGGGGCCGGAAGGTGCCAAGGCCCACGTGCAGGGTGATACGGCCCAGCTCCACACCCCGAGCCTCCAATCGCTCCAATAGGGCATCGCTGAGATGAAGACCTGCCGTGGGTGCTGCCACTGCTCCCGGGGTTGTCGCATAGCGGGTTTGGTAGCGCTCCTGATCCCGGTCACTGTGCTGGTGGATGTAGGGCGGCAATGGCACTGAGCCATAGCGCACAAGCAATGGTTCCAACGCCGCCGCATCTGCGCAGTTCGCGGGGAATTGCAGGATGCGGCCACCTGTTTTCTGATCGAAGCCCACAACCAATAGCTCCAGGGCGGGCTCGCCGCTGGCCTCCACACTCAATACATCCCCCGGCTTAAGTTTTTTGGCGGGCTTGGCCAAACAAAGCCAGCGCCCATCCCCCACGGGCTCCAGCACCAGAATTTCGACCGCACCACCAGTCGCGCGCCGCGCCAAAAGGCGGGCCTGCAAAACCCTGGTGTCGTTAACCACGAGCAGATCACCTGGGCGCAGCTCGTCTGCCAGGTCCCACACGGTTCGGTGGCGGGCGCCCTCCCCTGGCTCCACCAAAAGCAATCGGGCCCCGTGGCGGGGCTCCGCCGGCAGCTGGGCGATGCGCTCCTCAGGCAGATCAAAGTTATAACTGGAGAGTTTTAGATCAGCTGGATCAAGCATCAAGCAGGTAGATAGAAACGGACCAAGGTAAATACCAATTGCTGGTGCTCGGCCAGGGCTTGGCGCAAATTAATACCCCTCTGATTGAGCAGCAAAGAATCAAATCGATAGCGAGGTATCGCTAAGGGCATGACAATGGTGATAGTGGTATCACCCCAAAGCTTCGAGAGGCCATCGACGTAATCGGCAAATGGATTTATCAAGGATGAGTATGGACTTTCAAGGATTTGCAACTCCAGGTTGGGATCGCTGCCAACACTTGAGCGCCAAGCTGCCAACAAAGGCTCCTCGCTCTCCCCATCTGGCTGCACCCAGACGCCAATCACCCGATCTGAAACGGTGGCTGCATATCTCAATGCCTGCACTGTGGGCTTAGTCCAAGCGGCAATCCAAACCACACTTATATTGCCAATTTTTAAATCCCGAGCTGGCACATTGATTGCAGACACTTCCCCGGGCGCAATACCTATTTCTTGATAAACCTTGCGATAGCGGGCACGAATTTTTACCAGCGCCATCACCAAAAGCGGTATCGCCACAACCACGGTCCAGGCACCTTCCCCAAATTTGCTGATCACAATCACAATCAGCACCAATAAGGTGCTGATTGCACCAACACCATTCATTAGGGCCCGCGCCAACCAGCTTTGACCACGCTTACGCCACCAGTGCACCACCATGCCGCCCTGGGAAATGGTGAAGGCTAAAAACACACCAATGGCGTAAAGATTAACGGCAATAGTAGTATTACCCTGGCATACAAGGATGATAAATCCAGTTACAACTAGAAGTGCAAAAATACCATTTTGAAAAACCAGACGATCCCCAACCCAGCCCATCTGACGCGGCAAGAAGTTGTCCCGGGCCAGCAGGGCTGAAAGCCTGGGAAAATCAGCGAATGCCGTATTTGCCGCCAACATCAATATCAGCAGGGTCGTCACCTGCAACAGCACAAACAAGGCACTTTTAGCTCCAAATAGGCGCATGCCGATCTGGGCCATCACGGTGACATCCGGATTGGGGGCAATTCCATACATGAACCCCAAACCACTCACCACCAAAAACATGCTGGCCAAAAGCAAGCCCATTACCAAGAGTGTTGCCCTGGCCCGCTTTGCCGCCGGGTCGCGAAAGAGTTGCACCCCATTGGCAATCGCCTCAATGCCGGTCATGGCCGAACAACCCGAACTAAAAGCCCTCAAAATCAAAAACAGACCCAGGGGCTCCACCGCTCTGAGCAAGGGTGGTGGATCGGGGGTCCAACCATGGCTGGTAACCAAATCATGGAAACCTGCCACGCCAAGCAAGGCCACCATTACAACAAAGGCATAGGTGGGCAAAGCAAACAGGCGGCCCGTATCCCCCGCTCCCCGCAGGTTTGCCCAACCCACCAATACAAGAAGCAGCAAGGCAATTGGCACTTCCCAGGGCAACAGGCCAGGCACCAGGGAAGAAAGGGCCTGGGTTCCCGCCATCAAACTGACAGCAGAGGTGAGCACATAATCAATTAATAGGCTGGCAGCCGCCACCAGACTTGCCAGCACACCTAAATTTTCACGACCAACAATATAGGCTCCGCCTCCTTGAGGATAGGCAGCAATCGTCTGCCTATAGGACATCACCACAATGGCAATTAATATAACAATTGCCAGGGTAATTGGCAATGACAATGACAACCTCTGGCTGCCGGCCAGGATTAACACCCCAAGGGCCGCCTCCGTGGCATAGGCCACAGAGGAAAGCGCATCCGAAGACAAAATCGGCAGCGCCTGAAAACTTGGCAAGGTCTTGGATTCGGTCGCGGCCCGCGGAATTGGCTTACCGAGCAGTTGGACCTGTAATGAATTCTTCATTCAGCCGAATTGAACGGGTAAATATCTAACGCCCATCAAATCACATTGGCCCTTGTCGAGGCTCAGATTGCCAGGCTTTCGGGATTGGTCTCGATCAGTTGGGCCAGGTCCTTGAGGAAAGCTGCCCCTTGGGCGCCATAGATCACCCGGTGGTCAGCGGTGAGGTTTACCTGCATTTGGCGCTTAACGGAAATGGAGCCATCCTTGCCGGCCACCACTGCCGGACGGGAGGCAGCCACCGCGAGAATGGCACCGGTACCCGGGGGAAGGATCGCATCGAAGCGATCAACACCAAACATGCCGAGGTTGGAAAGGGTGAAGGTGCCGGTGCTGTATTCCTGGGGTTGCAGCTGCTTGGAGCGGGCCCGGGCCACCAAATCAACCCAATTACGCGCCATCGAATAGATATCGGTTTTGTCGGCGTTGGCAAGCACTGGCGTAATCAGGCCCCCATCCCCCATGGCCACAGCCACTGCCACGTTTACAGCCGTGGGATAAGACATGGCAGATCCATCGGCGGAAATTGCACAATTGACCTGGGGATGGCGAGCCAGGGTGACACCCACGGCCTTAGCCAACAGGGCCGTCATGGTTACGCCCTTACTTTTCACTTGTTTATAGAAAGCATCCAGCTTGTCGGTCGTGATGGTGTAACCCACGTGGAAACAGGGCACGGCCAGGCTGGCCACCATGTTGCGGTTGACCGCGTTTTGGAGGGTGTTGAAGGCCACGCTGTCACCGGGGGCCCCAAAGGCCTCACCTGCAGGGGCGGGCGCTGCGGAGCCGTTAACACCAGCCGCGCTGACGGCCGGACCGCTGCCCTCAGCCACCCTGGGAACGGTGATCGGCTGGCCGGTGGCCTTGAGCACGTCCTCGGCCTGGATCCGACCATGGGGTCCACTGCCGCGCAGCGCCTCCAGCGCCACACCGAGCTGGCTGGCGAGTTTCTTAGCCCGGGGGGATGCCACCAGCCGACCACTGGCACTGGAAGCCACCGCCAGCACAGGAGCTGGTGGGGCCACGGGCGCTGCCGCAGGCGTAGAAACGGCCACTGCCGCGGGGGCAGCCGCAGGGGCTGGAGGGGCTGGTGCAGCTGCAGGAGCGGCAGCCGGCGCAGCTGGAGCGGCAGGCGCATTGGCCGCCACCTCGGCAATTTCAGCCTCGGTTTCCACGATCAAGGCAATCGTTTCGCCCACGGGCGCAGTGCCACCGGCGGGCATCAACACCGCCGCCAGGTAACCCTCGTTAAACGACTCCACATCCATATCCGCCTTATCCGACTCCACCACCAGCACGGATTCACCGCGCTCAACCTTCTCGCCAGGTTTTTTGAGCCACTCCACAATCTTGCCCTCGGTCATCGTCGACGAGAGGGCCGGCATGAAGATTTCGTGGGTTGCCAAAGTCCTGTCTCCGCCTGGGGTTAAAGAGAGTCGCGGCAATCTGGTCTGCGGCAGGCCCAGGGTGGGGCAAACGCAGTGAAAGCAGCTCTTACTTCAACTTTAGAAGGGCAGCGGGCTGCCCGCCAGGATGGGTTTGGCCGCCTAACAGGCGAGATGCCAGCCCAATTAATCAACTCCCAGATCAAAACGATCCGCATCCATCACCTTGACCCAGGCCGCCACGAAGTCGGCCACAAACTTGGCGGCCCCGTCGCTCTGGGCATACACCTCGGCAATGGCCCGCAACTGGGAGTTAGAGCCAAATACCAGATCCGCCCTGGTCGCAGTCCAACGCCTGCTACCACTTGCGCGGTCGCTGCCCTCAAACAGTTCGCCGGTCCCATCGCTCGGCGACCAGCTGGTCGCCATGTCGAGCAGGTTCACGAAGAAGTCATTGCTCAGCGCACCGATCCGCTCGGTGAACACACCGTGACGGACCCCATCGGTGTTTGCGCCCAACACCCGCAGGCCACCGACCAACACGGTCATCTCCGGGGCACTCAACCCCAGCAGCTGGGCGCGATCGACAAGCAGGTGCTCTGCGGAAACGCTCATCGGTCCCTTTTGCCAGTTGCGGAAGCCATCGGCCTGGGGCTCCATCACCGCGAAGGAGGCCCCATCGGTCTGCTCCTGGCTGGCGTCCATTCGGCCGGGGGTAAAGGGCACGCTGATGGGGTGGCCTGCGGCGGCGGCGGCCTGCTCCACACCCACGCCACCGGCCAACACGATCAGGTCTGCGAGCGACACCCGCATCCCCCCACTCCGGGAGCCATTGAAGGACTGTTGAACACTTTCTAGGTAGCCGACCACGCGCTGCAACTGCTGGGGCTGGTTGACCGGCCACACGGCCTGGGGAGCCAGGCGCACCCGCGCACCATTGGCGCCGCCCCGCCTATCGGATCCGCGGAAAGTGGAGGCGGAAGCCCAGGCGGTGCTCACCAGTTCGGAGTTGGACAATCCCGTTGCCAGCACGCGGGCTTTGAGGTCGGCGATGGCGGCCGCATCGACCACCGGATGGTCGAGAGCTGGAATCGCGTCTTGCCAAATCAAGTCTTCGGCGGGAACCTCAGGCCCCAGGTAGAGGCTCTTCGGGCCCATGTCGCGGTGGGTCAACTTGAACCAGGCCCGGGCGAAGGCATCGGCGAAGGCCTCCGGGTGCTGGTGGAAGTGGCGGGAGATTGGCTCGTAAATCGGATCGAAGCGCAGCGACAGATCCGCGGTGGTCATCATCGGCGGATGCTTAATGCCCGGGCGATGGGCATCGGGAATCAGGTGCTCCTCACGGCAGTCCTTGGCCTGCCACTGCCAGGCGCCGGCGGGGCTCTTGATCAGTTCCCACTCGTAGCCAAAGAGCATGTCGAAGTAGCCCATGTCCCAGCGGGTGGGGTTGGGCTTCCAGGCCCCCTCGATGCCGCTGGTGATGACATCGGCACCCTTGCCGCTGCCGTGGCTGTTAGCCCAACCCAGACCCATTTCCTGCATGGGCGCCCCCTCTGGAGCTGGTCCGACAAACTCTTCGCTGGCGGCACCGTGGGCCTTACCAAAGGTGTGGCCGCCGGCGGTAAGGGCAACGGTTTCTTCATCGTTCATCGCCATGCGGGCGAAGGTCTCGCGCACGTCGCGGCCGGAGGCCACCGGATCGGGCTCGCCATTGGGCCCCTCAGGGTTCACGTAGATCAGACCCATCTGCACCGCCGCCAAGGGGTGCTCCAGCTGGCGATCGCCGCTGTAGCGCCCATCGCCTAGCCAGGTGTTTTCGTTGCCCCAATAGATGTCTTCCTCCGGTTGCCAGATGTCGGCGCGGCCGCCGGCGAAGCCAAAGGTGCGCATACCCATCGATTCCAGGGCGCAATTGCCCGCAAGAATGATCAGGTCCGCCCAGGAGACGCGGTTGCCGTAGCGCTGCTTGATCGGCCAGAGCAGCCGGCGTGCTTTGTCGAGGTTGCCGTTATCGGGCCAGCTGTTGAGGGGCGCGAAGCGCTGGTTTCCGGTGCCGGCGCCGCCGCGGCCATCGGCGGTGCGATAGGTGCCGGCGCTATGCCAGGCCATGCGGATGAACAGACCGCCGTAGTGGCCCCAGTCGGCGGGCCACCACTCCTGGGAGTCGGTCATCAGGGCGAGCAAATCCTGCTTGAGGCCCTGGTAGTCGAGCTGTTGAAAGGCTTTGCCGTAGTTGAAATCAGCGCCGAGGGGGTTGGAGGACACTCCGTGCTGATCAAGGATCGCCAGATTCACCTGCTGGGGCCACCAATCCCGCGGCGAAGGTCCCTGGCCCGCCACCGACTTGGGGGCAGAACCGTGGTTAACGGGGCACTTGCCAAGTTCGGTCATGGGATTGGGGAAAGGGGACAACAATACAAAGGAGATGGCCTTGGAGGGCTCACCAGACTCAGAGCGGCATGGCCTCCTAATCGGCGCCTTCTAACGCTTCAATCACGCCATCCCGAACCAGCACAGCTGCCTGGAGTTTTTCAACCAGGTTGTCGCCCACCCGCACCTCGCAGAAGCTCTCAATCTGGCCCTGCTCCACGATCTGCTCCATTTCCAGGTCCCGAACCTGGCGTTGTTGCTCGAGCATCTGGCGCTTTTGCTCCTCCAGTTCGGCCCGCTTGGCGGCCACCTGCTGCTGGACCGAACCCACCTGTTCCTGCACCCGGGGGTCAAGGGGGTTGGCGCTTTGGCGGCGAATCTCATCAACCAATTGCTGGCCCTCCTGCTCGAGTTGGGCCAGCTGGGAATCGGAGCCAGCTAGGGCGCTGCTCAGTTCCCGCTCGGCGTCCTCCTTCCAGCGGGGGGTAACCACGGCACGCACGGTGATGGTGCGCTTAATCGAAAGGGTGCCGTCGGCCATGGAATTTGCAAAGCAGCGCCCAGGTTGTCAGCGCCTACTGCCCGGGTCAACCTCAGCGGGCTCCATAGATGGAAGCGATTGCCCCCGTATCTCGCAGCCCAATCCGATCGCGGCGCTGCTTAAGGGTTTGGGTGAGCAGGCCATTTTCCAAGCTGAAGGGCTCCACCAGGGCCACCCCCGCCAGGCGCTCGTCGGGCCTGGAGCCGGGCCGGGCCGCCAGCAACCGGTTGCATTCCCGGGTGAGGGCACGCAGCAAGGCATCCCCGGCCAGCCCCTGCTGGGAGCCAAAGGCCGCCAGGGCATCGGCGCGGGGCACCACCAGGGCGCCCAACTGCTTGCGGTCCTGGCCCACCACCATCACCTGCTCCACCAGGGGGCTGGCCACCAGGGCCTCCTCCAGGGGGCCTGGCTCGATGTTTTCGCCGCTGCTGAGCACGATCGTGTCCTTGGCGCGGCCAGTGAGCACCAGGGTGCCGTCCTTGAGCAGATGCCCCAAATCGCCGGTGTCAAACCAGCCGTCGCCATCGAGAACCTGGGCCGTGGCCTCTGGTTTGTGGAAATAGCCCGCCATTACCTGGGGGCCCTTGGCCTGCACCAGGCCTGTCATGCCAATGGAGAGAAGCTGGTGGCCCTGGGGATCCACAATCCGCAGGGCCGTGCCCGGCAGGGGTTGGCCCGCACTGCCGCGGCGGTTGGCCCATCGACGGCGGCAGGTGAGAACGGGCGAGGTTTCGGTGAGGCCGTAGCCCACCAGCAATTCGATGCCGATCGCCTCGAAAAAGCCATCCACATGCATGGCCAAGGCTCCGCCGCCACTGATGGCGGTCCGCAGCCGCCCCCCCACCAACTGGCGCCGCAAAGCTGGCCAGAGCACCCCTGCCGCCAACCGGTGTAGGGGCCAACGCAAAACGGCTTCGATTACCGCAGCCGAGCGCACCCACCAGGCCTCGTCTGAGAGGGTGAGATTGAGGGCCTGGCGGCGCCGCCAGGCATGGGCCCTGCTGTTGGCCAAGCCCACCTGCAGCAGCCGCTGGCGCGACCGGGGCATGGCAGCCAGGGCATCGTCGAAGCCCGACAGCAGGGCCTCCCAAAGCCTGGGGACACTTATCAAGTAGTGGGGACGCACCTTCTGCAAATCAGCGCGCAGGTGCTTGAGCGTGGTGTAGGTCTGCTGGCAACCACAGGCGAGCAGCAAATACTCGGCGGCCCGCTCGTAGGCATGCCAGATCGGCAGCACGCTCACCACGTGGTCACCTGGCCTGGGCATTACCGCCACGCCGAGGGTGCGGATCTGATGCAAGAGGTTGGCGTGGCTGAGGGGCACCCCCTTCGGTTGGCCCGTGGTACCTGAGGTGTAAAGGATCGTCGCCAGGCGGTGGGGGTCGTCGCTGGGGGGCCGCATCACTCCAGCCCCTGCCCCCTGGGCCATCAACTCCGACCAGCCCAGGCAAGGCAGTGCTGGTGGTAGGGCCCCAAGGCCGGTTGGGCCAGGATCCGGTTCCCCCTCCAAAAGCACCACAAAGCGCAGGGAGATCGCTGGATCCTCGAACACCCCGGCGGCCTGGAGCTTGGCCAGCAGGACCCCCGATTCCAGCACCAGGCCCATGGCGCCGGAGTCGGCCAGGATGTAGCGCAGCTCCTCCAGCGGTGCCGAACTGCCCCGCACCGCATCGGCGCCGCCGGCCCGCATCAAGCCCTGGTCTGCCTGCAACCAGCGGGGGCCATTTTCGGCAAATAGCGCCACCACGGAGCCAGGACCTACCCCCAGAAGGGAAAAGCCCAGGGCTGCCTGCTCAATCGATTGGTGGAGCTGGCGAAAACTGAGCCGTTCGGGCGGCTGGCTGTGGGGAGCATCGAGGGCCTGGGCCTCTCCATAGCGACCGGCCAAAACTGGCCATAGCTGCTCCAGCCCGCTGAGGTGGCTCCAGTCGTCGCGCAGGGCAAGGGCCCGCCGATCGCGGCGGGTGGCCCGCCAGTGAATTTCGGCCTTTGGCAGGGCAGGAGCAGTCACGGGAAGGGGCACAACCGATCTGTTCTGCCCTAAGAATTACCATCCATCGAGGGCTTCCTGGGGCATGGGGGGGCGCAAATTCAAGCCAAATTGGCGGGCTAGGGCCGCAAGCAACAGGGGGCGCAGCATCCCGGTGCTGAGCTCCGGCCGCCAATCCACCAGCCGCCCCACCGGCCGATCGGCAATGCCACAGGGCACCACCTGGGCAAACCCCTCAAGGGCACAGCTCACATTCAGGGCCAAGCCGTGCTGGCTCACCCAGCGCTTGGCCCCCACGCCGATCGCCGCCACCTTTTTGCCCCTTAGCCACACACCGGTGAGGCCCTCCAGGCGCTCCCCCCGCAAATCCAGCTCGGCCAACAGCTCAATCACCACCTGCTCCAGGCCCCGCAGGTAGGCGTGGAGGTCGGCTCCATGGCGAAGCAGGTTGAACACCGGATAGAGCACCAGCTGGCCCGGCAGGTGGTGGGTCACCTCACCGCCCCGATCAATGCGATGCAGCGGTAGGGGGGGATGGGCCGGATCAAAAAGCAAAAAATTCGGATCGGCGCCCCGCCCGAGGGTGTAGCAGGCCTGGTGCTCCAACAGCAGCACCGCATCGGGGCCATCGGGATCCAGCAACAGGCGCTGCTGCAGTTGCTTCTGGGCTCGCCAACCCTTTTCAAAGGCCAGGGGCTCGCCTGCTTCAAAAAGGATTGCGTCGACCGTTGTCCCCATGGGTTGGCGTTCCTAGCGTTGATGAGCACCAGCACCGGAGGAAGTAGGCACCTGATGAAACTGCTGATCCATGGACGCAATCTTGACGTCACCCCAGCCATTCGGGAGTACACCGAAACCAAGTTGGGTCGAGCTATCACCCATTTCGAGGGAATGGTGAAGGAGGCCGATGTGCACCTTTCCGTTGCCCGCAATCCCCGGGTACCCCAGCAGACCGTGGAAGTCACGGTCTATGCCAATGGCACTGTTATTCGAGCCCAAGAACACAGCGACAACCTCTACGCCAGCATCGACCTGGCGGCCAACAAACTTCACCGCCAACTGAATCGTTACCACGATCGCCTCAAGGATCACCACCACAGCCCTGGCCACCGGGCAACACCCACTCCCGGCACCGAGCAAGTGGTGGATGAGCAGGTGGTTGAGGGAGCCCTAACCGATGGCAAGGAGCCCCAACTGCCCAACCGGGGGGTGCGGCGCAAGTACTTCGCCATGCCGGCGATGGCCCTCGACGACGCCGTGCTCCAGCTGGAGCTGATCGACCACGACTTCTATGTCTTCCGCGATGCGGACAGTGGCCAAATCCAGGTGGTCTATCGCCGCAACCATGGGGGATTTGGCTTGATACAAACCAGGGAGTCTTGAATCGGGACCATCCCCATCGGACCTCCGTAGGTGATTTGGCTGCCCTCCTGGATCACGCCCTGCTGGATCCCCACCAGGGCAGGGAGGCCGTCATCCGCTGCTGTGATGAGGCCCGCCACTTCGGCTTTGCCGGAGTTTGCGTGGCCTCCCGCTGGCTCGAGGTGGCCCGCGAACGGCTGCCCCTCTCCGGAACTGGCAGTGGCAGAGGGAGTGGCCAGTCGCCGCGGCTGATCAGCGTGGTGGGGTTCCCCTTTGGAGCCGTGCCCCAGCCCATCAAGCAGGCCGAGGCAGAAGCGGCCATTGAGGCAGGCGCCGATGAATTGGATGTGGTGCCCGACTTCGGAGCCCTGGCCGATGGCAACAGTGGCGCCGTGCTGGATGAACTGGCGGCTATCTGCGAACTGGATCGGCCCGTCAAGGTGATCCTGGAGGTGGGAAAGCTCTCCCCAGAGAACCTGGAGCTGTTAGTGGAGATCGCCATAGACGCCGGTGCCCTCTTCCTGAAAAGCGGCAGTGGCTTTGCCCCCCCCGTCAGCGCGGCCCAGGTGCAAACCCTGCGGGACCTGGCCAGGGGCCGGGCCGCAGTTTCCGCCTCCGGGGGGATCAGCGACCTCTGGCACGCCCTGGATCTGGTGGAGGCCGGCGCCACGCGCCTGGGCACCAGCCGCAGCCTGGCCCTGATGGAAGCCTGGCGCAGCCGTGGCTGAACAGCGCCTCGAGGGCCTGGCCCTCAGCTGCAAACCGCTAGGGGAGCAAGACCGACTGTTGACCCTGCTCAGCGAAGAAGAGGGGCTTACTCGCCTGGCAGTGCCTGGCGCCCGCAGACCCAAAAGCAGCTTGGCCGCGGCCGTACCCCTGGCCCACCTACGGCTGCAGGTGGGGGGGGGCGGCAGCAGTGGCACCGGCCTCAAACGGGTGCGCCAACTCAAGGTTGTGCGCAACTACAGCCTGCTGGGCCAGCGCCTAGAAACCCTCGCCGCAGCCCAGGCCTTGGCCGAAATCTGCCTGGCCCTGGTGCCGAGCGGCAGCCCCGCCCCCGGCATGCTCAATGCCCTTCTGGTGCAAATCGGCCGACTGGAGGAGCTGCTGAGGGAGAAGGGTCCAAATTTGGAGGCCCTGGCCACGGCGGTGCAGGGCGCCGTCCACCTCTTGGCCATTGGCGGCTATGCCCTGCCGCTGGCCCATTGCAGCCGCAGCGGCGATCTCCTGGAGCCACCGATCGGCAACTGGGAGTGGCGCTGCAGCCTGCTGCCCAGCGAGGGGCTGGCCATAGGTGCCATTGCCGGGGCCCGGATCATGCTCAACGCCTCCGAATTGGCGCTTTTGCAAAGGTTGCTCAGGCCAGCCCTTCCCCGCAAACGCGACGGGGAACTGATGGGCCCTGAGGCGGTTTGGCTCCATTTGCTTTCCCTCGTGGAGAGCTGGTGCAGCGAGCACCTGGGCCGCAAACCAAGAGCCTTCCAACTACTGAGAACTGGCTTTGGAGCATCATGAACAGCCAGATCGTGATGGATCACCCCGATTGAGCGGCCCCAAAGTCACCGTGGGAATAGCGGGCGTCTTAGCCCTACCTGAATTTCGAAAGCTCTGGCTTGGACAGATCTTCAGCCAGTTGGCCGACAAGTTCTACATCGTCTTGATGGTGTTCCTGATCGCCCAGTACTGGGTGGGCACTGCACCCCCCACGGGCGGAGCCCTTGCCGAGGCCGCCGACGCCTTCAAATTCAACATCGATAGCCGGGCCCAACTGATCACCCTGCTGGCCACAGGCATCTATGTGGCCAACACAATTCCGGCGATGGTGCTGGGCCTGGTGGCAGGGGTGTGGGCCGATCGCTGGCGCAAGCGGGAGGTGATGGTGGCCTCCAACGCCCTGCGGGCCGGCCTGGTCCTATTGGTCCCCCTTTGTCTGGTGGAGGGACCCATCTGGCTGGGATTGAGTTGGGGCTATTGGGCCCTCCTGCTGATCACCTTCCTGGAATCGGTACTCACCCAGTTTTTTGCCCCTGCTGAACAGGCCGCCATCCCGATGCTGGTGCCCCAGCCCCAGCTCCTGGCGGCCAATTCCCTCTATCAAGCCACCAGCATGGGGGCCACGATCGTTGGCTTTGCCCTGGGCGATCCAATCCTGCGCCTACTGCAAAGGCTGCTCAATGGGGTTGGCATCCACGACGGCGAATTCGTATTGCTGCCCCTCTGCTACGGCCTGGCAGCCCTATTCATCGCCCGAATCCACGTCCAGGAACCAGCGCGCAGCGAGAGCAGCGACAGCATCTGGCAGGAAATTGGCGATGGTCTGCAGGTGCTCAAGGAGCGGGCCAGTGTGCGCAGTGCCATGGTCCAGCTGGTGCTGCTCTACAGCCTGCTGGCGGCCCTCTATGTGCTGGCAATCAGCCTGGCTTCCGCCATCAAGGGCCTGGGGCCCACCCAATTCGGCACCTTGCTGGCGATGAGCGGCGTGGGCCTGGCAGTGGGAGCCGTGGCGGTGGCCCAGCTGGGCAATGGCATCAACCGGCGCAGTCTGGCCTCAGCTGGCCTTGGCACAATTGCCTTCAGCCTGGTTTTGTTGGGGCAATTGCGCGGCAATTTGTGGTTCACCCTGGGCCTTTGCGCCGTGCTTGGCATAGGTGCTGCCCTGCTGGCCATCCCAGCCCAAACCACGATCCAGGAAGACACCCCAGAAGCGATGCGGGGCAAGGTTTTTGGCCTCCAAAACAACCTGATCAATATCGCCTTGAGCCTGCCCCTGGTGCTCGCCGGCACCGTGGTGAGCCGCTATGGCCTGATGCCGGTGCTCTGGGTGCTGGCGGCAATTGCCCTAGGGGCGGCCCTCATGGAGCGACCCTGGCGGCGCTGTTAGCTTGAGATGCCGGATGCTTCAGCCCTGGTGGCCCACATTGCCTGGCTAGGCAAGAAATCCCCCTTCTGCGGCAACGTCACCTACGGCCTCAGCACCACCCACGCCCTGCGCAGTCGCGGGCATGGAATCAGCTTTATCCATTTCGACACGCCCGCCGGCACCATGAGCAGCGGCGGCGGGCCCGATGTTTCCCTGCCTTACCTGGTCAAATCCCAGGTGTACACAATCCCCTCCCCGGGGGCCCAGCGGGAGCTGAGGGAGTCACTGGAGCGACTGCGGCCCGATCTGGTGCACGCCAGCCTGACCCTCTCACCCCTGGATTTCCGCCTACCAGACCTATGCCAACAACTGGGGCTGCCGCTGGTGGCCACCTTCCACCCAGCCTTTGACGCCAGCCTGCGCAACATCACCGCCGGCACCCAGCAGCTCACCTACCAGCTCTATGCGCCGGCCCTGGCCAAGTTTGATCGGGTGATTGTGTTCTCCGAACTCCAGGCTGAGCTGTTGATGCGCTTGGGCCTGCGATCCGACCGCCTGGCCGTAATCCCCAACGGCGTGGATGTGGGAACTTGGAAACCAGCCATCCCAACGGCCATCAGCCCAGATCTGGCCGACCTGCGCAGGCGCTTTGCAGGCCGGCGGGTATTTCTCTACATGGGCCGGGTAGCCACCGAAAAAAATGTGGAGGCCCTGCTCAAGGCCTGGCGTCTGGTGCGGCCTGCCGGTTGCGTGCTGTTAATCGTGGGGGACGGCCCCCTGCGCAGCGCCCTGCAGACCTCAACGGAAGAGAACGATGTGGTCTGGTGGGGCTATGAACCCCGCCTGGAAATGCGCGTGGCCCTCCAGCAGCTGGCGGAGGTATTCCTGCTCCCCTCCCTGGTGGAGGGGCTGTCGTTGGCGCTACTGGAAGCCATGGCCTCCGGCACCGCCTGCGTGGCCACCGATGCCGGTGCCGATGGCGAGGTACTAGAGGGGGGAGCCGGCATCGTGATCAGCACCCAGGGCGTCACCACCCAATTGCGCACCCTGCTGCCGGTGCTACGCGACCAACCCGTACTCACGGCCGAATTGGGGCGGCAGGCCCGCACCCGGGCCCTGGAGCGCTACACCCTGGAGGGCAACATCGACCAGCTGGAGAGGCTCTATGCCGAGCTGGCGCCCCGCCTCAAGCTAGAGCTGCCCCCACCTCAGCACAACAGGCCGCAAAGGCCGCTGCCGGGTCTGGGGCAGCGGTGATCGGCCGGCCAATCACCAACTGGCTGGAACCAGCTGAAATCGCCTGGGCGGGGGTCAGCACCCGCTGCTGGTCCCCAAGGGCCACACCGGCGGGGCGTATGCCTGGGGTCACTAGGTGGAAGGGCACGGGGTGGTCGGCCCGCAGCTGAGCCACCTCCAGGGGAGAGCACACACAGCCGCCAATGCCCGCCTGGGCAGCCAGCTGGGCCAGCTGGGGCACGTAGTTGGCCAATGGCTCAGTGATCTTCAATTCAGCGGCAAAACGGGCCGGATCCCAGCTGGTGAGCACCGTCACCGCCAAGAGCGTCGGCGCGGGCAAGCCTGCGGCCCCTGCCGACTCCTGGGCCGACTCCTGGGCAGCCCGCAGGGCCTCGCTGCCGGCGCAGGCATGCACGGTGATCAGCTGGGCGCCCAGGCGGGCCGCGCTGCGGCAGGCGCCGGCCATGGTGGCCGGGATGTCGTGGAACTTGAGATCGAGGAATACCTGCTTGCCCTGGTCATGCAGCTGTTGCACCACCACCGGTCCGCCGGCTGCGTACAGCTCCAGGCCCACCTTGACCCAACGCAGCTTTGGCAAGCCAACGGCAAAAGCGAGGGCCTGCTCGGGATCCATGCCATCGAGGGCCACGATGATCCTTTCGGCCGGATCGGCAGCCGCAAAGGGAGCAGCTAAGGGCGCCATCAGCTCGCCACCAGGCGCCGGAAAATTTTCTTGCCGATTTGCAGCACCTTGCCCTCCAGCTCAGTTGCCGCAGCGAACTCCTGATTCGGGTCGGCCAGCTTGATCCCGTCGAGCTTGACCCCACCGCCCTGGATCTGGCGGCGGGCATCGCTACTGCCGGAGCAGATGCCAATGGCACTGAGCAAGTAAAAGGCCTTGGCCGGGAAATTCACCCCGTCCATAGAGGCCTCGGGCACATCTGCATCGGCCGCACCCACGCCAGCCGCTCCCCCCACCAGCTTGGCCGCATCGGCCTGGGCCGCCTGGGCGGCAGCCAGTCCATGGCGCTGGCCAGTGATTTCAAGGGCCAGGGCCTTCTGGCGCTCCCGGGGATTGGCGGGCAAGCCAGCCAAATCCAAGTTGGTGAGCAGGGTGATGTAGTCGGAGAGCACCGCATCGGGCACCTTCTCAAGCTTCGAATACATCGAGAGCGGGTCTTCGGCTAGGCCCACGGTGTTGCCCAGGCTTTTGCTCATCTTCTGGACCCCATCAAGGCCCGGCAGGATCGGCAGGAGCATCGCAAATTGGGGTCGCTGGCCGAAGTGACGCTGCAGATCGCGGCCCATGGCCACGTTGAACTTCTGGTCGGTGCCGCCCAGCTCCAGATCGGCGCTAATTGCCACTGAGTCGTAGCCCTGCAAGAGGGGGTATAGAAACTCGTGCAAGGAAATCGGCGTGCCCGAGCCGTAGCGGTTAGCAAAATCTTCTTTCGCCAGCATCTGGCCCACGGTGGTGGTGCCCAGCAGCTCAATCACCTCAGGCAGATCCAAACCCGAAAGCCAGTCGCTGTTGCGCCTTACCTCCAGTCGACCGGGGGTCTCAAAATCAAGTAGGGCATGGGCAGGGTCCTGACCCTGGCCCAGCTGCTGCAGATAGGTTTCGGCGTTGGCCTCCACCTCGGCAGCGCTGAGCTGCACCCTGGTGGCGCTCTTGCCCGTGGGATCACCGATGCGGGCGGTGAAATCGCCCAGGATCAAAACCGCCGTATGGCCCTCATCTTGGAAGGCCCGCAACTTGCGAAACAGGATTGAGTGCCCCAGGTGAATATCCGTGCCGGTGGGGTCAATGCCGAGCTTGATCCGCAGGGGCCGGCCCTCGCTGGCAGCTTCCTGGAGCCTCGCGGCCAATTGTTGATCACCATCGCTGGCCGACCCAGCCGCCGCTCCACAGGGGAAAAGATCGGCCACACCCCTGGCCAAAGCTTCCGGCATGGCCCCAGCTCCCGTTGACCAATCTGCTGCTGCCATCAATCAAGCTCGCCCTTCATGCGCTCGAGGGTTTGGTTCATCTGCCCAAACATCGTTTCAGGAGTGAGTCCAAACTGGCCCAACTGGGTGCGCAACTGCTCAATGGTCAACTTTGCCTGGAAGTCTTCCGAGAGCTCAAAACGCTTCATGAACACCCGATAGCGCTCCATCATTTCTTCCATTCTCTCGATGTAGAGCTTTTTGCCCTCCCGATCAAACCTGGCGTACTCGCCACCCAGCTCCATCAGCTGCTGGTAATCAACAAAAAGGCGCTTGGCCTCATCTTGAACAATTTCGGATTCGAAGAACGCCATCGTCCAGGGCCAGGGCCGTGATCAATCAATTTTGGAGACAGGCGCCAGGTCTGCATAGTGCGGATCCACGTATGGGCGGCAAGTGGGCAAAAATGGGGCCACTAATTGCCCGCCACCCCTGGATTTAACACCCCTAATCGACCAGGTTTGCCGCAATAACGACCAGGCCAACCTGCTGTTGAAGGACGTCCGAATCGTGGCGTGCTTTGGCAGCAGGGCCCTCCTGGTGGCATTTCTCGGCTGGACCGCCAACCATGCCTCGGTGGTGGGAGCTGCCACCACCGAAGCGGAAGCACTCCAGCTGGTGGAGACCCATCAGCCCCAGATGGTGCTGCTCAGCGACCGCCTGGAGCAGGGCAATGGCATTTCGCTGGTGCAGCGGATAAAGGGCCGTTGGCCGCAGATGCACACCATCCTGCTGATCTGCCAGGAGCAGCGTCAACACCAGATCAAGGCCGCGATAGATGCCTGCTGCGATGGCATTTTGCTGGAATCGAAGCTGGGCCTGGGTATGGGGGTGGCCGCCCTCAACGCCGTGGGCGGCGGCGGCATTTTTATCGACAAAAGCCTGCAGGAGATCTTCCGTCGCGGCCACGAACATGGCGCGCCGATCGAACCGCTCACGGCCCGGGAGTTGGAGGTGCTTGCCCTGGTGGCCAAGGGCAAGGGCAACAGCAAGATCGGCTCAGAGCTCTACATCTCAGCCGACACAGTCAAGACCCACCTCAGCAACGTGATGCGCAAGCTCCAGGCCCAGGACCGCACCCAAGCCGCCGTAATTGGTCTGCGCTGGGGGCTGATCGACTGGCCTGAGATGGATTGGCCTCGCTAGGTTGTGTAGAGATGGCCCAACGCCCCTGGCTGGATCCCTTAGCCCGCAGGTTGCTCCTGGCGGCGGGAGCAACCGATCCGACTGGAGCAATCAACAAAGATGGGGATAAAGATGGGGATGTGGAGAGGGAGCTGCTGGCCCTGAAGTTGCGCCAAAACCCAGCCCTGCGCCTAGGCAGCGCCGAAGAGGTCCGCCACGCCGGAGCCCTGGGTTGGCGCCTAGACGTGAACCGAGCCACCGCCGCCGATTGGCTACGCCTGCCCGGCATCGGCCCAGACCAGGTGGATCTTTTATTGCGCCTACAACAGGGCGGCGTGCAGCTAACGGGAGCCGAAGATCTGGAGCGGGCCTTGGAATTGCCCAGCGCCAAAATCGAAGGCTGGTTACCGGTTTTGGATTTCCGTTGGTATGGCGAACCACCAAGCAGCCCAGCCCAGCCCCCTCGGGTCAATTTGAACCACGCCAGATCGCCAGAGCTCATTGGCCTCGGGCTCTCCCAGGAGCGGACCCAAAGGCTGATCTGGGAAAGGGCCAGGGAACCCTTCCAGGATTTAGCCGATCTCCAGCACCGGCTCCAGCTGCCTGCGGCATTGGTGGAACAGTGGATTGGCCGGGTGCGCTTTGGCCCGGCTGCAGCGAGCCCCCACAAGGGGGGGCCGGCCCTGCCCCTGGCACCGCCCAAGGCCAGGGGTTAATGGCTATCCAGGGCGATCTATTTGCCGCTGCAGACACCCTGCAGCCGGTTCAAATCCCTGGGGACCTGCCCCTACTGCGGCACCAATTGCTCAGCTGGCAAGAGCGCCTGCTGGCCCACCAAGGCCCGCTTTTTGCGGGGGAAGCAGCACCCAGCAGCGGCCAAGGTCTGCTTTTTGAGCCTGGTCCAGGTGATGCGACGCACCTGGCCAGCAGCTTTAGCCCCCTAGGCCTCCAACCCCAGGCCCTCTCCTTCTGGCGCTGGCCCCAGGCGCCCCAGCAGGGTGCCGCCCTGTACTTCGTGATCGATCGCCCAGATTCAGGCCCAGCCACGGCCTACCCAGCCCCAGCCCTGCTGCTCTACGTGGGTGAAACCGCCAAGGCCGACCAGCGCTGGAAAGGCGAGCACGACTGCAAAAGCTATTTAGCGGCCTATCAGGAGGCCCTCCAAAAAGCCGATCTCCGTTGCCAGCTGAGCATTCGTTTTTGGCTTGATGTACCGGAAACCATCAAGCCCCGCCGCTGCCTGGAACAGGCCCTGATCCAGCGCTGGCTCCCACCTTTCAACAAGGAAACCCGCGGTCGCTGGAGCACCCCCTTCACCGCCGAAACCAAAACGGGCTCCTAAATTAAGGACCGTTTGCATCCCCATTCATGCAGTTTCGTTGCCTGCCCCAGGACCTCGGCAATGCCATTGCCAGCTGGGAAGGCGACGGACTGGTGGTGGGGTTATTCGCTGAAGCAAAGGCCCTGGGCCACCAGGCCACAACCCATCAAGCCCTTGTCCAGAGATTTGGGCCCGAACTCCTGGAACGGCTAGAGCAACGCCGCTTCAAGGCAAAGCCCGGCGCATCGATCTGCATCGAGCGCCTGGGGGCAAAACCCCAAACCCTGATCCTGGTGGGCCTCGGCAACGAAGACCAATGGGATCTTGATCGTCTGCGCCAGGCCGGCGCAGCCGGCGCCAAGGCCGCCGTGGCGGCGGGAGTGGGCCAGCTGGGCCTGGCCCTACCAACCGGTGAAATACCTGCTGAAGCCGCTGGTCAGGCCATGGCCGAGGCCGTGCGTTTGAGCCTCTTTCAAGACCAGCGCTTCAAAAGTGAAAGTGAAGCCCCCAATTTGCCCAGCGAGGTGTGCCTGCTCGGCCTAGGCGGTGACCTCAAGGAGATCAACCGGGCCCTGGAGGCCGTCGATGCCATCTGCTCCGGGGTGGAGCTGGCCAGGGAATTGGTGGCCGCTCCCCCCAATGTGGCCACCCCCCAGCACCTCGCCGATACCGCCTCGCAGATCGCCCAAGATTTTGGTCTCCAGTACCAGGTGCTTGAGCGGGCCGACTGCCAGGCCCTAGGCATGGGTGCCTTTCTTGGAGTGACCCAGGGATCCGATCTGCCACCCAAGTTCATCCATCTCACCTACAGGCCCCAGGGGGGCTCCAGCCGCAGGGTGGCCCTGGTGGGCAAAGGGCTCACCTTCGATTCAGGCGGCTACAACCTCAAAACTGCCGGCTCCCAGATCGAAATGATGAAGTTCGACATGGGCGGCAGTGGCGCCGTATTGGGGGCGGCGAGGGCCATTGGCCAGCTCCAGCCGGAAGGCGTGGAGGTGCACTTCATCGTGGCCTCCTGCGAAAACATGGTCAGTGGCGGCGCCATGCACCCCGGCGACATCCTGACCGCCTCCAACGGCAAAACGATCGAGATCAACAACACCGATGCGGAAGGGCGGCTCACCCTGGCCGATGCCCTTGTTTACGCCTGCAAGCTCGATCTCGATGCGGTTGTGGACCTGGCAACCCTTACGGGTGCCTGCCTAATTGCCCTCGGCGAAGAGATTGCTGGGCTGTGGTCGAGTAGCGATGGGTTGGCGGCTGCCCTGCTTGGCGCCGGCGACAGCAGCGGCGAGCCGCTCTGGCGCATGCCCCTCAGGCCCTCCTACAAACAGGGCCTTAAGAGCTCCATTGCAGACATGAAAAACACCGGACCCAGGCCCGGTGGCTCGATCACTGCAGCCCTGTTCCTTCAGGACTTCGTCAGCCCCAACCTGCCCTGGGCCCACCTGGATATCGCCGGCACCGCCTGGAGCGACAAGGGCAGGGGCATGGATCCCGCTGGGGCCACAGGTTTTGGCGTGCGCACCCTGGTGCATTGGGTCTGCCAGGGGGCAGCCACCTAGGTTTAAAGCCACCTACCTCCCCATCTGAAATCCCATGGCCGTTCAGAAGATCCGCTGGTATGTCAAAGCCCAATTGGGGGTTTTGCTGTTGCCGGCGGGCCTGTGCCTGTTTGGCGAAGCGGTGATCCGCAAGGGCATTCAGGTTTTAGCTGCCTCGGGAAAAATCGAAACCTTGGCCAACCCAGGGCCCTGGTTTTGGTACGGAACCCTTGGTTTGATCCTGATCAACGCCGGCGTGGGCCTGATGATCGAGAGCGGTCTGCTGCGGGGCTATCCGGGCCGCAATTAAACCTATGGGCCTACTGGGCAATCAATAAGCCCAGTTACCAGGCGGCTCCTGTGCGGGCCTTGTTTCCCCAAAGGGAATCCAGGCGGCGGTCCCGACCGCAGGCCCAGCGGTAATAGTTGTATTTGACGCTGTTGCGATCGGCATAGTTCTGGTGGTAGCCCTCCCCTAGCCAAAAGCGCTGCAGGGGCTTGATCTCAACGCGGATCGCCGCCTCAGGCCTCTTCAATTCCGCCGCCGCTGCCTTCAGGCTCGCCTCGGCGGCGGCGCGCTGCTGGGGTGAATTGAAAAAGATCACCGGCCGGTATGAATCACCGCGATCACAGAACTGTCCCTTGCCATCAAGGGGGTCCACATTGCGCCAGTAGCTGCGCAGTAGGGCGGGGTAGCTGATGCGCTTGGGATCAAAACGCACCAAGACTGCCTCCTGATGACCCGTTCCCTCTCCAGATACCTGCTGATAGGTGGGATTGGCCAAGCTGCCGCCGCTGTAGCCGCTTTCGGCCTTAACCACCCCGGGCAGTTTTCCCAAATCGTGCTCTAAACACCAAAAACAGCCCCCAGCCAGCACCGCCTCCTGGGTAGGAGGTGCTGCATAGGCCAGCGGTGCCAGCCAAAACAGGGCAAGAAAAAAGCTGAACAAACCGTGGGCAATGCGCCAATTTGCCTTCAAAGCGAAACCTCCAGTACCTGATCCAGGATCGCCCTTGCCGCCCGCTGGGTAACCCCAGGTTCGCCCAACTCACTGCGCAGGCGTCCGTAGCCAACGAGCATCTTCTGGCGAGGGGCCGAATCAGCTGCAAGCAGGGGAAAAGCCTGCTGGAGGATCGCTTTGACCGTTAGGCCTTCCTGCAGCAGCTCTGGCACCAGGCGCTCCCCCAGCACCAAATTGACCGGAGAGATGTGGGGCACGTTGAAGCGCAGGATATGGCGTGCCAGGAAAGCCGTCACCCGACTAACCCGATAGACCACCACCTGGGGCACACCGCGCAGGGCCAACTCCAAATTGACGGTGCCCGACTTGGCAATCGCCACATCAGCGGCAGCACAGAGGGCTGGTTTAAGTCGATCGGAATCGGCGGCCGGAATGATTAGGGCCCTGACGCCCAGCTGATCCAGGTGCCTAGCCAGGTGACTTTCAAACCCAGGCAAACCGGTGGAAACCACCACCTGCAGGTTGGGATCCTGGCGCTGCAGGGAAGCGGCCGCAGCGGCAATTTTGGGAAGCATGTAGCGCAACTCCTGGCGCCTAGAGGCGGGCATCAGTAGCAGCACTGGGGCATCAACGGCCAGGCCCAGCTGCCGCCGGGCATCGGTCTTTGTTGGCAGCTCGCCGATCGTGTCCAGCAGGGGGTGGCCCACATAGGTGACGTTGGCGCCACGGCAGCGGTAAAAACGGGCCTCCTGTTCGAAGATCGCCAGGATTTGATTGGTGAAACTGATCAGGTTGCTGCGGCCCTTGGAGCCAAATTTGAAGGCCCACTCCTGGGGAGCGATGTAATAGGTGACGGGCACTTGGGGGAATTTGCGCTTCAGCCTCAGGCCAAGGCTCACGTTGGGGCCCATGTAATCGATCAAGACAACCCCATCGGGGGGCTCTCCCTTGAACCAACGCTTGAGACGGCGCTGCAGCTTCAGGGTGGGCAGCACAAAAGGGATGGCCTCGAGCAGACCAATCGCCCCCATCCGGGTGGTGTTGGCCAACAGGACAGCCCCTGCCCTTTCCATCCGCTCACCACCCAGGGCCACCACCTCTAACTGCAATCCGCGGCGCTGGGCCTCTTGATACAGGGCCTTCACCAACAGGGATCCCTGGAGATCCCCGGAAACCTCACCGGTACTAACCAAAAGGCGCAGCATCAACGCGCCCCGGGGATGGGCCCCCTCCTAGAGGGGGCCAGGGAGGCCTCCAGGAAGGCCACCAGCTGTTCAGCCGCGCCGCCCAGGGATTGGCTGCGCAACCTTTCGAGGGCCTGGGCCAGGGGCACACCCTCTCGATAAATCAGGTTCCAGGTGCGCTTGAGTTCAGTCAACTGCTGGCCCGCATTGGCCTCGGCCAGGCCACTGCGCTGGAGGCCGATCTTGTTGAGCGCCCGCACCCGCGAGGGATGGCCCTCAACCATGGTGAAGGGGGGCACATCCCGCTCAATCCGACTCATGCCACCCACCATCGCCAGGGTGCCGATATGGACGAACTGGTGGATGCCCAGCACTCCGCCAATCACGGCCCGGTCGCCCACCACCACATGGCCGGCCACGGCCACCCCATTGGCAATCACTATTCGATCGCCCAGCTCACAGTTGTGGCCCAGGTGGCTGTAGGCCATCAGCAAGTTGCCATTACCCAGCCGCGTTTCCTGTTCGCCGGTGGTGGCACGGTTGATGGTTACGCACTCCCGGATCGTGTTGTCATCCCCCATCACCACGGCGGTGGGGTCACCTGAGTATTTGAGGTCCTGGGGTTCAAGGCCGATGCAGGCACCGGGAAAAATGTGGTTGCGCTCCCCCATGCGCACCCGACCATCCAGCACCACATGGGGGCCAATCGTGCTGGCCGCACCGATCACCACATCGGCACCAATAACCGCATAGGGGCCTACCCGAACCCCTTCACCCAATTGGGCCTTGGGATCAACAACAGCGGTGGGATGGATGGAGGTCGCCATCGCTCACGCCACCAAGGAGAACATCAATTCACCGGAACAGGCCAGTTGGCCATCCACCGTTGCTTCGGCCTTCACCTTGCCAAAGCGCTGGCGCTTGAGACTCAGCAATTCGCAGGTGATCAATAGCTGGTCTCCAGGCACCACGGGCCGGCGAAAGCGCACCCCATCAATGCCCGCAAATACAAACAGCCCCTTCGGGAGATCTGGCATCTGGGTAACGATCAGGCCGCCCACCTGGGCCATCGCCTCCACAATCAATACGCCTGGCATCAAGGGGCGCCCGGGGAAATGCCCCTGGAATTGGGGCTCGTTAATGGTGACATTCTTGATGGCCACCGCCCTCTTGCCAGGGTCGTGCTCAATCACCCGATCCACCAGGGCAAAGGGATAGCGGTGGGGCAATAGACCCTGAATCTGCTCGGCACTGAGCACAACTAAAGAGGTTGCGGTTTCTGGCTCAGACAAGGATTTATGGGGCAGGGGAGCGTGGAAAAGCGAACCTAGGCCGCCAGGCTTTGGGGGCAGCTTGCCAAGACAGCGGCCAGGGAAGTGTGAAGCCCATGGGAGCCCCGATAGGCAAACACCTGGGCCCTTGGCAAGCCAACAAGCGCCAGATCGCCAATCAAGTCGAGGATTTTATGGCGTACCGGTTCATCGTTAAAACGCAGGGGGGGGTTGAGCCACTGGTCGCCATCGCAAACCAGGGCATTTTCCAGGCAACCTCCCTTGATTAAACCTGCTGCCAGCAACTGATCCACCTGGGAGCGCAGGCCAAAGGTGCGGGCTGGGGCGATCTCCGCAACAAAGTTCTGGGGGGTGAGGCCTAGGGAGAAGAGCTGGCGGCCAATGGCCCGATCCTGGAATTCAATGGCTGCCCCCACCTGGAAACAGGCGGCAGGTAGGGCAGTGGCAAAACTGCTGCCCTGCTGAAGAGTGACGGGTGACTCCACCATTGGGGCAGTCACGGACGTGCCTAGGGGGGCCAAACCAGCCTCAGCGATTGCTTCCACCCAGGGAAGGGCCGAGCCATCCAGCAGGGGCACCTCCTCCCCCTCCACCAGGATTTCTGCCTGACTCACCCCGGTGCCAGCCAAGGCGGCCAAAAGATGCTCCACCGTGGCTAGCCGCCCGCCCTCGAGCTGAAGGGCCGTGCAGAGCTCGGTGTCGGCGACCTGGGAAGGCTCAAGCCGCACTAGGGGATGGAATGGCTTACTTAGCCAGCCAACCCAGTAACCCGGCCTCTCGGAGGGCTGGAGCCTGACTCTGGCCGCAATGCCGCTGTGGAGGCCCACCCCGCTGCGCTCGACTGGGCCAGCGAGGGTATGGGCTTCGCCGTAATTCTCTGGCCAGGGATAGGAATCGAGACCGGGCAGCACTAGAACTTCCAGCCCACACCAAGGTTGAAGCGGTAGTTGCTGGTGAAATCCTGGGTCGCGATTTCCAAGCGCAGGGGACCTACCGGGGTGTTGACAATCAAGCCCGTACCCACGGAGAAACCATCACCTGGCTTACCAAGCTTTCCACCTGGATTGCCACTGATATCTGCCTGACTGCCAAAAGTAGTGCCAGCATCCACAAAAAGTTCGCCGCTAATAATCTTGAAAAGTGGAAATCTGTATTCAATCGTGGCCTCTGCCATGCTCTTACCCACGCCCAAGTCGCAGGTGTAGTAGCCGCGAACTGAGTTGCCACCACCCAGACAGAACGCTTCGTAGGGGGGGACATCTCCAACCATCGTGCCCAGGGTTCCCTGGAAGGCAAGGGCCTGTTTACAGTCTGGGGTTTCGCCATTTTTAGGCCTACAGCCCTTGAATATTTTTATCCAGTTAACCGGGATGTAATGGGTGGCACTGGCTCGCAAGCGGTTAAAAGTTGGCGAATCGGGGCCAACCGACATGAACTGCTCGGTACTTGCCGTAAAGAAATTGCCTTTAGTGGGGTTACGGGGATCGTTGAGGGTGCTGTAGGCGGTGCCTAGGCGAAAGCTGAGCAGTTGGTTTTCAGTTGCACAATTATAAGCCAAACAAATATTCGAGTTGGGCTGGCCAGCTATGGAAGCCCTAGCAGCAGCCGTTCCGGAATAATCCATCGGGGTTACTTTTTGGCCACCAAAAGCAAGGATCAAATTCCAGGGTGCCTTTTTAAAAGGATTGCCGCCATTCAGGGGCCGCACGAATTGAACGCTGGCACCAATGCGCTGTACCGCCACCTCATTGCCGGTATTAGTGGGCGGGGAATCGCCATTTAACGTGGCAAAGTAACTGTTATTTTCACTTTGAAAGATTTGCGGCACCTCCCTACTGAAGAAAATCCTAGTGCGCATTGAGGTGCGATATTTATTCCCCTTAATCCAAGGATTGGAGAGGCTGATATCACCCAATCCCCCATATTGTCCATAGGAGATGTTTGTTGAAAGATCCCAAGCCTTACCCCAAAGGTTGGAGTCCTGCAATTGGATCTGACCAAATACACCCTGGCTTTGGCTATAGCCCAAACCACCAGACAAAGAGCCTGAAGACTGCTCGACAATGCCAAGCACCACGGTTACCTTGCCCGGTTCTGAGGGCAGGGGCTTAAGGGTCACCTTGACATCGCCAAATAGGCCCGTGCCGTAGAGGCGCTTGATGTCCTCTTCCAAGGTGCGGCGATTAAACAGGGCACCAGCCTTAAGGGACACCTCGCGGGTAATTACGTACAACTTGGTCTTGCCCTTAATAGTCTGACCCTTGTCGTTGGTGGTGGAGCCTTCCTTGTTAATGAACTCCACGTCCACCCCGGCCACGGTGCCCTCCCGCACCTGCAGCTGAACATCACCATCGGGGCTGACCCGGCCAGGCCCCGTAACCCTGGCCAGGGAGTAGCCCTGGTCTGCATACCACTTCTGCAGTTCCTGCATGCGCTGCTGCAGGGTGTTGAGATTGAGGGTCTTGCCGTAGTCGGCCGCGAAGGTCTCCTTGATTACCTGGGGCGGCAGTTTGGGCTTGGCCAGGTCAAGGCTGACCTTGGTAAGCACCGGATTGGCCACCAAGGTGACCACTAGGCGCACGCCCAAGGGGCCATCGATGGGCTTGATCTGCACATCCGAAAACCAACCGCTGGCGTAGATGGCCGAGAGATCGTTTTGCAGCTGGCTGCGGGTCACCCTGGTGCCAGGGGTTGTCACCATCGCCGCATAGGCAGCCAACTCCAGGCGCTCCCGCTCCGGATGGCCCTGAAGGCCCTCAATGGCCACCTCGGAAATCAGTACCTGCTTTTCGGCCGGAGGGGTTTTGGCTGCCGCTGCAGGAAGATTTTTTTTGGCAGGCTGGTTTTTTGGTGCAGGCTTGTTTCCTGGCGGAGCCTGGGCCAGCGCTGGTGCAGAGGCCAAAATCATGGCCCCAATGGCGGGAAGGGCTGCCCCAATGGCGGGAAGGGCAGAGGCCCTAAAACCAAGCGAGCCAGCCATGGAAAACACTAGGGAGCGGCTAGGCCGCAAATTTGAGTGACCTTAGCCGTAATGTCTCGGCTCAGGACACACCCCTTGGACCCGTTTGCAGACCTGCCCGTAGGCCTCGACAACTCCCCCTAAATCCTGGCGAAATCTGTCCTTGTCGAGGATGCGGTCCTGGTCGTCGGCCACAGCCCCATCCCAGAGACGGCAGGTATCCGGGCTGATCTCATCTGCCAAGACCAGCTCACCTGATTGGGTTAGGCCCAGCTCAATTTTGAAATCGACCAGGATTAGCCCCGCTTCCGTAAAAAGCTCCAATAATTCCCGGTTGACCAGGCGGGCGAGGTCTTCGATTGCCTGGCGTTGCACCGGGCTGACCAGGCCCAGCAGTTCCAACCTGGCCTCAGTGAGCAGGGGGTCTCCATAGGCATCGTCCTTGTAATAGAGGTCGAGCAAGGGGGGATCCAGCGGAGTCCCCGCCCCAATTGGCATCTGCTTACAGAGGGAGCCCGCCGCGATATTGCGAATCACCACCTCGATCGGAATCACCCGCACCGGCCTAACCAACATCCAGTTGGATCCATCCACACCGAGGTAGTGGGTGGGCACCCCCCGGGCAGCCAAGCGTTCAAACACCAGTGCTGAGATCCGGCAATTGAGCTCACCCTTGCCAGCCAGCTGGGCCTTTTTGAGGGCGTTGAAGGCGGTGGCGTCGTCCTTGTATTCGACCGCCACCACGTCGTCGTGGTTGGTGGCATGCACTCGTTTGGCCTTGCCCTCGTAGAGCAGGGGGCCGAGGGTGTAGGCGCTCATGGCTTGCTTTGAAGCTGGGTTTGGGGCGGGTTTTGGGGCTGGAGAGCAGCTGCGTGGCCGCCGGCGGACCGGGGGGAGCGCAGTTGCAGTTCCAGGGCTGCCAACCGCTCCCGATCAGCTCGCGCTAATGGGGCTGGTTCAGTAATTGGGGCTTGGCGCCGGCGTGCCTGCCATTCACCGTAGGCATCGTCGATGCGGCCACTGAGTTTTAGGCGTCGCTGCATGGCCACGGAACGGCCCAGCCCCCCTTCGGCTTTATTTCCAGTTGGAGTTGGGGCATTGGCAGCATCCAGATCCAGCTGGCGATCTAGCAGCTCTGCCACCAGTCCCCAGGAGCCTGAGGCTGCGGCCTGCTCCAGGGCCAACTCCAGCAGCCGCTGTTTTTGCCCCCTTGGCAAGGAGTCTTGGGGGGGCAAAGCCTCCAGAAGGGCCACGGCCAGGGCGATGCGCTCGGCCCGCACCGCTCCGCCCTGACGGCCAGAGAGCAGCACCTCCGCCGCTTCGCGGTTACGCCCCAGGCTCTCCAGATGGCTCGCCAATAGATCCAGGGCCGAACGGGTGATCCAGCTGCCGTCTTCTTTTTGCTTGAGGGGCAGTTGGCGCAGCTCCAGGCTGGTAATGGGCCCTGAAGCCAAGTTTTGGAGGGCCTGGGCCGCCAGGCCGTGATGGAGACCGGCCGCAGCAGCCCGCCACTGCATTTCCATCCAAAGGTTTCGCTCCGCCCCTGGCGCTGGCGAAAAACGGGCCAAAACCTGCAGCGCCAAATCCGGAGCCTCGCAAGTCAGCAAAACCTGGGCATTGGCCAGCACCACCGCCAAGGGCTGGGGCGCTGGCTTGATTGTCATCAATCGCTCCTGCAGCAGCTGGACGGTGCTGCTGTCGCCCTTGGCAATGGCCTCCTCGCAGGCGCTGGCGAGATCCTGCCCAGCTCCAGACTGGGAGAGTCCAGCTTTGCCAGCTCCAGGTTGGGCGACTCCAGGCTGGCCGACCGCCAGGACCACCAAACTGGAAAGGCCTACCTTTACCAGGGCTGAAAATGGATAAGGCCGGGCCGGCATGTAGAGAAGGTGGGCACGGCGGCCCGCAATGCGGCGCCCAACCTAAGGGAGCTGCTGCGCTCCTTCCAACCCCCATCCCCCCCAAGTAGATGGCTCCAGCCGCAAGCCAAAGCCCAGCCCGGATCCTGGTGGTGGGAGGCGGAGGCCGGGAAAACTCCCTGGGCTGGGCCCTGGGCCGCTGCCCAGGTGTGGAGCATGTGTGGATAGCACCGGGAAATGGCGGCACCGCTGATTTGGTGGGAGTTGGCCAGCTCGCCATCGCCGAAGGCGACCAGGCCGCCCTGGTGCAGGCCTGCCAGCAGCACCAGATCGAACTGGTGGTGGTGGGCCCGGAAGCCCCACTGGCCTCAGGCCTGGCCGACGCATTGCGCAGTGCCGGGTTCGCAGTTTTTGGCCCCGGGGCCGATGGGGCCCAGCTGGAAGCCAGCAAGCAGTGGGCCAAGGCCCTGATGCTGGAGGCGGGCGTACCTACGGCGGGCTACTGGGCCGCCAACAGCCGCGAAGAGGCCCTGGCAGTGGTGGATCGCGAACAGCAGGCCTTTGTGGTCAAGGCGGATGGTTTGGCCGCTGGCAAGGGGGTCACGGTGGCGGAAAACATCGAAGAAACGATGGCGGCCATTGAGGAGATATTCGCTGGCCGTTTTGGCGAGGCCGGCGCATCCCTGGTATTGGAAGAGCGGCTGAGCGGCCCGGAGGTGTCGGTGTTTGCCCTTACCGATGGCTCCGGCATGGTGCTGCTCCCCCCGGCCCAGGACCACAAGCGTATCGGCGAAGGAGACACCGGGCCCAACACCGGCGGCATGGGCGCCTATGCCCCTGCCCCCCTGCTCGATGGGGCAGGCCTGGAAAATGTGCGCACCCTTGTGCTTGAGCCCATCCTGGCGGCCCTGCAGGGGCGCGGAATTGATTACCGGGGCGTTATCTATGCGGGTTTGATGCTCACCGCCCAGGGCCCCAAGGTGATCGAATTCAACTGCCGCTTTGGCGATCCAGAATGTGAAACCTTGATGCCCCTGATGGGTCCTGAATTGGCCCCAGTGCTGCTGGCCTGCGCCTCAGGCAACCTGGAAGGCGCTCCCAAACTGAGCGTTTCCCCCCGCTGCAGCGCCTGCGTGATCGCCGCAGCCCAGGGATATCCCGGCGAAATCCGCAGCGGTGATCCGATCTCCAGCGGCCTCCAAAACCAAAACGACCTCCAGCTATTCCACGCCGGCAGCCAACGCAATGCCAGCGGCCAATGCCACACCAGTGGCGGCAGGGTGCTGGCGGTGGTTGCCCAGGCGGAGGATTTCGATGGGGCCTTTGAGCGGGCCTACGCCGGCCTTAAGCAGGTGCATTTTGAGGGAATAACCTTCCGCCGAGACATCGGCCACCAGGTGCGCCACCGATGAGCTGGCAAGCGCGGTTAGGGCAATGGTGGGCTGAATTCAGCCTGCAAACCAAGCTGCTGGTGGTGGCAACCCTGGTGGTGAGCCTGCTGATGACAGGCATCACCTTCTTTGCCCTCAACAGCATCCAAAGGGATGCCCAACGCAGTGACACCCGCTTCGCCCGCGACCTGGGTCTGCTGCTTTCCGCCAACGTGACGCCGCTGGTGGCCGAGGGCAACGACCGCGAACTGGCCGCGGTGGCCGATCGCTTCTGGCGCTCTAGCCGCAGCCTCCGCTACATCTTTTTCGCCGACCCGGAAGGGGTCATTTACCTGGGTATTCCGATTGGCGGCACTGCCGGCAGCAGCAGCCAGTTACTTACCCGCCGGCTGGAATTGCCAGCCGACATCCAAAAGCGCCCGGAAAACCCCCTAATCCGCCAGCACCTCAGCCCCGACGGCAAGGTGACCGATGTATTTGTACCAATCGTGAGCCAGGGGCGTTACCTGGGGGTATTGGCCCTGGGCATCAACCCCAACGAAACCCTGCTCACCAGCGCCGCCCTGACCAGGGAAGTAACCGTGGCGGTGTTCATCTCAATCTGGGTGCTTGTGATCCTGGGCGCAGTGTTCAACGCCCTCACAATCACTCGGCCCGTAAAAGAATTACTGGAGGGGGTCCGCTCTATTGCCGGCGGCGATTTTGAAACGCGCCTCTCACTGCCGGTGGGCGGCGAACTGGGGGAACTGCTCGGCGGCTTCAACATGATGGCTACCCAGCTAGAAGTTTACAAAGCGGCAAACATCGAAGAGCTCACCGCTGCCCAGATCAAGCAGCAATCCCTAATCGCAACGATGGCCGATGGGGCAGTTTTACTAGATGCCGAAGGGGCAATTGTGCTGGTAAACCCCACTGCCCGAAGGCTGTTTCGCTGGGAAGGTCGCAACCTAGAAAGCAAAGACCTGATCGCCGAGCTCCCCGAGGTCCTGGCAATAGAGCTGCAGGCCGCCCTGGAAAGCATGGTCAGCAACAGCAAGGATTCCGCCGATGTGCGCTGCAGCTTTGGCGAGCCGGCCCGCACCCTACGGATAGTGCTGCAGGCCGTTAAAGATGCCAGTGGTGAAAGCCTTAAAGGTATAGCGATGACCATCCAAGATCTCACGCGGGAGGTGGAGCTAAATGCGGCCCAAAGCCGTTTCATCAGCAACGTTTCCCACGAGTTGCGTACTCCTCTTTTCAACATCAAGAGCTACGTGGAGACCCTCCATGACATGGGGGACCAACTGACGGAAGCGGAGAAAAAAGAATTCCTTGGCATTGCCAACGACGAAACCGACAGGCTCACCCGCCTCGTGAATGATGTTCTGGACCTATCCAGGCTAGAGAGCGAGCGGGTATGCACCCTGGAGCCCCTGGACGTGGCACCAGCAATTGAGCAAACCCTGCGCACCTACCGCCTAAACGCCGAAGAAAAGGGCGTCAAACTGGGCTTTGATGCCGAGGCCCAACTGCCTCGGGTTCTAGGCAATTGGGATTTATTACTGCAGGTGTTCGACAACCTGGTGGGCAATGCACTCAAATTCACCCCCCAGGGGGGGCAATTAATGCTGCGGGTCTACCCCTGGCCCGATCAATGTCAGCTCACTTACAACTCCAGTGACGGCTCCAGCAATAACTCAAGCGACAGCCTAAATGACAACCCGAGCTGTGAACTCACCTCCCCATTGCCCAGGCTGCGCATTGAAATTGCCGACAGTGGTTGTGGCATCTCAGAAGCCGATCAAAGTCGCATCTTTGAGCGCTTCTACCGGGTAGAAAACGCGGTACATACGGAAGCTGGCACGGGCCTTGGCCTGGCGATTGTGCGCGGCATTTTGGAGAAGCACGGCAGCTTCATCAAGATGGCAAGCGGGCTGGGGGTAGGCACCCTCTTCTGGTTTGACCTGGCCCTGGAAGATTCCGATTCCGATGAATTGCAGCTGCAAGCTGATCGCCGCCGCTACGACTACGAAGCCAGCAGCCTGACCCGGAGCTAATCGTCGTCGGCCACACCGCGCACTATGCGCGATAGCTCGCTGCGCTCATCGGTGCTGATGCGGTGGGGAACACCACTGATAATCCGCTCAAAGTTAGAAAAGGAATCCTTGATCTCAGGGCCGTTGCTAGTTATCACAAATTCGCGGATTCCCTTATCGTGCCATGAGCCGCGCATCTTGAACACGTTGAGGGCGCGGGCCATCTCACCGCAGATTTCCACGTATTGAAGCAACAGGATTGTGTCCGTAATCGTGGAGATATGGGAATCGGTGATCGAATGGCTACCCATAAACTCCTCGGAGGTGTTCGTGAAGAAGCCGGCAATTTCCTCCTGCTTGGCATAACCGGTCACACCGATTACAAACTGGCGGAAGGCGTTATGGCTGACCCCCCGGGCCAAGGCAGATAGGGAATCGATAGCCATCCGGGATGGCTTGAACTGACTGATCTCGGTTTTGATGATTTGGAGATGGTCCTCTAGGCCCGTGGATTCCGGATAGGCACAGATGATCTTGAGCAGCCCGTCCTGCTCCATCTGCTCAAAGTCAATGCCCCAACTGGTGGCATTACGCAGCAACTGGGCCCGTGATTCCTCGTAGGCGAATAGGATTGCCCGCTCCTTGTTGGCGCAAGCATTCTCAACGAATTTGCTTACCAGCAGTGTCTTACCCGTACCGGTGGCACCGGTTGCCAAAATAATCGAATCCTTGAAGAATCCCCCTCCGCACATCTCATCTAGACGGGGCACACCCGAGCTCACTCGCACATTCGAACTGCGCTGGGTGAGGCGCATGGCGCCCAGGGGGAAGACGCTGATGCCATGGCTGCCCATGGTGAAGGGGAACTCACCCTTCATGTGGGTGGTGCCCCTTAGTTTGAGAATTTCCACGGTGCGGCGACGGCGCTCCCCCTCCAGCACGTTGCGCAGAATCACCACGTTGTCGGAGACAAATTCTTCGACGCCATAGCGGGCGATAGGGCCATATTCATCAATGCGCTCGGTGGTCATCACCGTGGTGACACCGATTTCCTTGAGCCTGGCAATTAGGCGAAAAATCTCACGTCTTACCACCGAGACAGCATCGTATTGCTGAAACACTGCTGTGATCGAATCAATCGCCACCCGGCGGGCTTTATATTTACGAATCGCGTAGTTGATTCGCTCAATCAAACCTGAAAGATCAAAACTACCGGCCACATCCTGGCCCTCTGGATCGGGAGAAGCATCCAGAATGAAAAGCTTGTCCTGCTCCACCATCTCCTGGAGATTCCAGCCAAAGCTGGCGGCGTTGCGCAGGATATCTAGGGGCGATTCCTCAAAGGTGACAAGGATTCCAGGCTCGTTGTAATGACGAATGCCGTTGTAGAGAAAGTTCAGCGAGAAGACGGTTTTACCCGTGCCAGAGGTGCCGCTGATCAAGGTGGAGCGGCCGATCGGCAGGCCGCCGTGGCAGACATCATCGAAGCCCTCTATCCCGGTCGGGAGCTTCTGCACCTGCATCAGGGAGGAACCGGTGGAGCTGGGATCCTGCATGGAAAAAACGGGCTTACGACGACGCTAGGCAGAAAGTGGCGCCCAAACCATGGAGAAGAGCTGAAGAGCGCTCAGTCGCCGGTAGCTGGGGCTTCGGTGGCATCGATCTCGCCATCGTCAAAGTCCTCCTCCACCAGCTCCTCGTAGAGCAGATCAAGCCCGATCAATACCCGCTCCCGGTTGGAGAGGTCGCCAATAATGCGGCGCACGGGCGGCGGCAAAATTTTGGCGAGGGTTGGGGTAGCCAAAATTTTGTCCTCCTCTGCCAGCTGGGGATTTTTGAGAACATCGATCACCTTGAGGGCATAGACACCACGAAACTCCGTTTCCAAGATGTTGCGCAGGGTCTTGAGGGCCCGCATCGAGTTGGGCGTGTTGCCGGCGACATACAACTTGAGGATGTAGGTCTTTCTGGGGGTCATGGCAGGGGCCTGCTGGGTCGAGCCAAAAAGGTCAAACTTGGGCGCCCAAGGGCGCGTCGGGAGGCACCGAACGGCGGTACATCTCACAAAGATGGGCCATCACATCAAGCAGGGCAAGGCGATAGTCCTGCAGAAAGTCGTTCTTGTGTCCCTCCAGCTTGAGCTGCTTGGAGAAGCCATCGATCAGATTCATGTGAATCTCTACAGCTTTGGTGACCGCCAGGTCACAGAAAAAGGCAGTGTTCACAAAGCTTTCTAGGGCCTGGTTGGCCGCGGCCGGATCCCGGAAATAGCTCAAAAGCAAGTCGCGGTAGGTGCGCTCAAGGGAACGCATCAGCACCTCCCTCTCCTGCTCCGGCAGATTTCGCAAAAAGCGAGCCGGATCCCGCTTATAAAAAACCCCAACATATCCTAGCCGGCCCTTGAGCCGATTGGCCAGCTTCCAGCGCTCCGGGGGGCCCGGGGGCGCCTGCTCAGCCGCGCCATTACTGGCGGACAACCGACCGCGGCGCAGGAAACGGGATACGGCCGCATCGAAGCTGTAGCTCAATTGCTCGAGCTGGTCTGGCGGCAGATGCACCTCGGCATCGTGGAACTCCAGTTGGCCACTGACCTCTCCCACCACCACAGCCGGCAGCACCAGGCCCGCCCCCAGCAGGGATTGGTACACCTCAGGGGCAATCGCTCCCTGCTCCAGCAGCAGGGCATCAAAGGCATCCCGGCGCTCCTCGAGAAGGGCCGCCAGATTTGGGGTTGGCTGGTTGGGCAGATCGAGCCAAACAAGTTCGCAAGGGCCGCCGTCCAACCAGCGCCCGCAGGCCTCCTGGAGCAGCGGATCACGAATCAGGGAGGCAATGGTTAGGGCGGGCTCGGGCATGGACCGCGATCGCAACGGGCAGGCCCCGGACAATTGGCGTTCAAATATTGACTAAAGGATGGCTGAAGTTGGAGAATTATTGTTTGTTTTTCAATTTGTGCGCCAGGCCCAATGAAGGCCCGGGTTTTGTGCCGACCCTGGGCTTTGCCCGAGTTCAGAGCCTTACCTCCTTCAGCCTGGCCACGCCCTTGCTGCCATGACAGACAAGAAAGTCACCGAGGCCCCCGGGCCCACCACTCCGAGCCCCTACGCAATTGTCGAGGCCTCCGGCCAACAGTTCTGGGTGCAACCAAACCGCTACTACGACCTCGACCGGATCAGCGCCGAGGTGGACAGCACCTTGACCCTGGAGAACGTTCTCCTCGTCAATGACGGCAAGGCCGCCACCCTCGGCCAACCCTTCGTCAAGGGCGCCAGCGTGGAGCTGAAGGTGATGGCCCATCGCCGCGGCCCCAAACTGATCGTTTACAAAATGCGGCCCAAGAAGAAGACCCGCCGCAAGAACGGCCACCGTCAGGAGCTCACCCGGGTGATGGTCCAGTCCATCTCCGTCGGCGGCAAAGCCCTGGCCTGATCCAAGCCTGCACTTTCCAGGCTTACCCCCAGCTATTTCACCCTGATTTCCTCCCCCCATGGCCCACAAGAAAGGCACAGGCTCCACCCGCAACGGCCGGGATTCCAATTCCAAGCGCCTCGGCGTTAAGCGCTACGGCGGTGAGACCGTAAGCGCCGGTTCAATCCTGATCCGTCAGCGGGGGACCTCGGTGCTACCCGGGGTCAATGTTGGTCGCGGCTCCGACGACACCTTGTTCGCACTGGTGGATGGCGTAGTCAACTTCGAGAGCATCAAGCGCGGCCTGCGCAACCGCAAGCGCATCAACGTTGCCATCGGCTGAAATTGGCCCCAGGCCAATAAAGGGAGTCCTTGCTGCCGGCGGACATCCGCCGGCTTTTTAATGGCCCAGCCCACGGGCTCGTTCAAGCCAACCGATAGGCCCTGGTGGTGATCAGGTAGGGGTGGAATACCTCCAGAAAACGCCCCTGCAGGGTGCGGAAAAAAGCCTCCACCAGCTCTGGGGCATCGAAGTGAAAGGGGTACTCACCCTGAAAGCCCTTGAAGAAATACCAGTTGAGCAGGGCGATGCCGGCTGGGGCGAGGCGCTCGGCAAACAGGGCAAGCTGGTCGGCAGGATCGCTCAGATGCTCAAGCACATCCAGGCAAACGATCGTGTCGAAGCGCGCGGGCAGGGCCGGGTCAGCCATATCCCGATAGCAGCTCAGCTTGGCGCCCAGGCCGAGCTCGACAGCGCGAGCCTGTACAAAGGCGCGATTGTGGGGGTTGAGATCCACAAACCACACCCGCTCCACCTCAGGCAGGGCCGCTGCAGCCAGGGCATGGCTGCCGATGCCGCCGCCAAAATCGAGCACCCTGCCCTTGGCGAAGGTTTCCTGAAGGCGCAGGGTGTCGGCGATGTAGTCGGCGCTGCCCAGGTGCCAGGCCGCCAACTCCAGCAGGTGCCCCGTACCAACTGTTTCCTCGTAGAAACGGCCGGCCTGCTCCGGGTCAAAGGCGCCGGGATGGATTGCCGCCAGGTCGTTGGTGCTGTTGGGCAGCCGCCCGGCCAATTCCTCGATGCTGAGGTCCAAATATCGGGCCAACTGCGCCGAGAGGTCGAAGCCATCCGCCAGGAAGCGTTGCGGATTGAGCACAGGAAGGGTGGTCATGGCTTCACCGTAGGGCCCAGGCAATGGCCCCAATGGTGGGCCGCAGAGGGGCAGAGTGGCCGCAGGCACTGCTGGCACCCGATCGATGGCTTGCGGCTTCCTAGTGCTCGACAAACCGGCCGGCCTCAGCTCCCACGCCTGTGTGGGCAGGGTTAGGCGGGCCTATGGCCTGAAGCGGGTGGGCCATGGCGGCACCCTCGATCCCGCCGTGACCGGGGTGCTGCCGATCGCCCTTGGCCCTGCCACCCGCCTGCTGCCCTACCTGGAGGGCGATAAAACCTACCGGGGTGTAATCCAACTGGGTATTCGCACCAGTAGCGACGATCTGGAGGGAGAGGTGCTGGACCGCTCGGCCGTACCCGCCCTCGGGGAAGGGGAACTGGATGCAGCCCTGGCGGCCTTTCGCGGCGCCATTGAGCAGGTGCCGCCCCAGGTATCGGCGGTGCATGTGGATGGGGAGCGGGCCTACGCCCGGGTCCGGCGCGGCGAAACCCTGGAATTGACGGCCCGGGCCGTGACGATCCACCGCCTGGAACTGTTGGCCTGGGATGCAAGCAGCGGCAGCCTGGAGCTGGAGGTGGCTTGCACCGCTGGCACCTACATCCGATCCCTGGCAAGAGATTTGGGGGAGGCCCTGGGTTGCGGAGGCAGCCTGGCCCGGTTGCGTCGCACCGGGGCCCTGGGCTTTCGCCTCGACCGGGCGGTGGCGTTGGAGGAGCTCGAGCAAGCACCGCCGCCGGCCCTGATAGATCCCCTGGCAGCCCTTGCCCACCTGAAGCAACAAAGGCTCGACCCTGACCAGGAGTTGGGCTGGCGCTGTGGCCGCTTGCTTGAGGCCAGCCCCGAGCTGGGCACGGGGCTCCAGACCGGTCAAGCAGTGGTCGTGGTTGGGGCAGATGGGAGCTTGGCCGGCATGGCCCGGGCCGTAGAAGGCGGCCTATTGCAGCCCAAACTGGTGTTCAACGCCGCCTGATCGGCCACCAGGGTGACCAGGGGGTGCAAGCCCAACCAGCTGGCTGGCAGTAGCTGCGTCGGTGCCGAGCTCAGCAACTGCTGGAGAATCCCTGCCTTGGCCGCACCGGTCACCACCAGCAGCACCTGGTCAGCCGCCAGGATTTCCGCCATCCCCAGGGTGATGGCCCATGGCGGAACCGCCCTAGGATCCCCCCCAAAGGCAGCGGCGTTTTGCTGGCGCGTCGCCCCACTGAGCTCCACCAAGCGGCAGGGGCTATCCCGCGAGCAAGGGGGCTCGTTGAAGCCCACATGGCCATTGAGCCCCAGGCCCAACAACTGCAGGCCCACCCCACCGGCGGCCGCCAGCTCGTCGGCGTAGCGCTGCGCCTCCAGACCAGCAGAGGACGCCCCACCATTGGGAAGCCGCACCTGGCGGGGATCAAGGCCCAAGGGTTCACGCAGGTGGCGGACCATGAAGGATGCAAAGGATTGGGGATTGAGCTCCGATAAACCCACGTATTCGTCCAGGTTGAAGCTGCGCCAGCACTGGCGCCGATGCGCCTGCTCTGTCCCATCCAGCTCCGACCACAGCCGCACCAGCTCGGCATAGATCGGCTCCATGGTGCGCCCCGTTGCCAAGCCGAGGGTGCCTGTCGATGCCTCCAGCAGCCTGGCCGCCACCCATCTGGCCACCTCAGCCCCATCGGCCAGGGCGATCAGCTCATGGGGCTGCATAGGGTTTTAGCTCGGTGCCCCTGAAGTAGTAGCGCAGGATTTGGGGATAGTCCTCCCCGCGCAGGGCCAGGGCGTAGGCACCCCATTGGCTCATGCCCACACCATGGCCAAAGCCACGCCCAATCGCCATCAGGGTGGGGGCAGCGCTGGGCTGTGGTTCCACCAGGGGTGGGGGCAGCACCGGCAGAATGGCCTGGTCTGGATCAATCGCCACCGGCCCAGCCAATTGGAAATGGACCATGGTGCTGCGCAAGCCAAGGCGACTGCGCAACTCCGGGCCGGTTACCACCAAGGTGCCCAGGGGCCCCACCACCCGGGCCTGGCGCACCCTCCCAGAGGGGGTGGTGGAGAGCACGTCAATGCGACTGGCCCCTCCCGTTTCGGCAAAGGCCTTGCGCAGGGCCTGCGGCTCCAGCTGCAGCTGCCAGCGGGCAACCGGGCTTTCCTGGTCCACATCGGGCACACTCACCAGGTAGGGCAACTGCTCTCTCCAAAGATCACCACTGTTTTCGGTGCTGCCGCCACTGCTGCTGTGGAAAACGGCATTCACCAGGCTTGGGCCGTACATCAGCACCTGGCCGCGGGTTTTGGCGACAGCTTCCCGGGTGGAGGGGGTTTCCGCTTCAACCCCCTTGTAAACCTGGCTGGCCACCGTGGAACTCACATCAAAGGCCTTGGCAGCCGAACGCTGCCTGAGGGCATAGGTGCGGGCCGCGACCGCCTGGGCCCGCAGTGCCGCCTGGGGCCAGCTGGCAGGCATTTCACTACCCACCACGCTGGTCAAATAACTCTCCAAACCCACATGGTTGATCGCCTGGAGCATGGCGGGATTGACCAACAGCTGGAGGCGCCCGCGGTAGCTGCGCTGTTTGAGGGCAAAGTCACCGCCAGGCTTGGCCACACCCAGGGAAAAACCACTGTCGAGGGGCTCTATCCAGATCTCGCGCACCGAAAGCACGGTCGTAGGGCCGCCTGGGTCGGCCTGCACCAGCACGCTGCCAGCTTCCAGGCTGAGGCTGATCTCTGCTCCGGGGGCAATTACCTGGCGCTCTCCAGCCGCACCAGCGCCCCCCACCAACCGCAGGGCCAGGGGATAGTCGGTGGCGCTAACGCGCAGGCTTGGGCCTTCAGCCAGCAACACCCGCACCGTGGGCTCACGGCTGTCCTGACTCTGGATGTACTGCCTCTGGATGGCCCCAAAGGTGGTGGGGGCGGGCTGCAGAGGCCCTTCCTGGGCGAGGGCAAGGGCCGGATGGCTAGCCAAACCCAATCCGCCCAGCAGGCCCCACAGGCGCTGGCACTGCCGGGAGCGCAAATTGGCGGATGGGGGCGGCGCCACGGGCAACAACAAAAACAGCCAAGGGGCTTCCATTGTGCCCAGCTCGACTGGGGATAGCCAGCGCCGCGTGGCAGCATGCTGAAGAGGCGCTGGGGGCCGCATGCAGGTCACCTTCTTAGGCACAAGCTCCGGGGTTCCCACCCGCGGCAGGAATGTTTCCTCCGTTGCCCTGCGGCTACCGCAACGCTCCGAGCTCTGGCTGTTCGATTGCGGCGAAGCCACCCAGCACCAGTTTTTGCGCAGCGAGCTGAGGGTCTCCCAACTCAGCCGGATCTTCATTACCCACATGCACGGCGACCACGTGCTGGGCCTGCCAGGGCTGCTGGCCAGCCTGGGGATGGCGGGCAGCTGCGGCGGCATGGATCTCTACGGCCCTGATCCCCTGCGCGATTACCTAGAAGGGGTGCTGCGCACCACCTCCACCCGGATTGCCTACCCCCTGCGCACCCACCGGGTAAAACAGGCCGCCAGCTCAGGGGAGCTGCTATTCGACGATGGGGAGTTCAGCGTACGCGTTGCCCCCCTTACCCACCGGATCCCGGCCTTCGCCTACAGGGTCGATCAAAAAAAACGCCCAGGGCACTTCGACGTGGCGCAGGCCCAGGCCCTGGGCATTGCCCCCGGGCCCATCTATGCCGAGCTCAAGGCTGGCCGCACCATCACGCTGGAAGACGGCCGAATCATCAATGGAGCATCCCTCTGCGGCCCCGAGCGTCGCGGTTGCAGCCTGGTTTATTGCACCGACACGGTGTTTTGCGAAGCGGCCGTTGAGCTGGCCCGGGGCGCCGATCTATTGATCCACGAAGCCACCTTCTGCCATGGGGAACAGGAGTTGGCCTACCAGAGGCAGCACTCCACCAGCACCATGGCGGCCCAGACAGCCCTGGAGGCGGGGGTAAGGCAACTGGCCTTGACCCACCTGAGCCCCAGGTACATGCCGGGCAACCAGACCACCCCAGACGACCTGCTCGCAGAAGCCCAGGCGATCTTCCCGAACTGCCTGCTCGCCAAGGATTTCCTCAGCCTGGAAATCGCCAGTGGCAGCTAGCGCTTGCAACAGTTCACGTGATTCCGCACCGGAGGCCCCTTCCCCCGTGATACAAGGTCTCCGATGCGGTTGATCCGCCCCCTCCGGCTTCTCCCAATGGCCTCCTCCCTCTCCTTAGCTGCCTTCCGCAATGCTGCGGGCAACCTGGTCCGTGCACTGCTGGTTTTGCCCCTGGCCCTGCTGCTGGGATTTGCTTCCCCGGCGATGGCAGCCCAATGGAGCGCCGAACAACTGACCGTGCCTGCCACCCCTGACGGCACCGAGGTGACCTTCAACGAGCAGGAAGTCAAAGCGGGCCGCAAACTCTTCAACAACAGCTGTGGTGAGTGCCACGCCGGTGGCATCACCAAGACCAACCAGAACGTGGGTCTTGACCCCGAAACCCTGGCCCTGGCCACCCCTGCCCGCGACAACGTCGAGGCCCTGGTGGATTACATGAAGGACCCCACCTCCTACGACGGCGAATACTCGATTGCCGACCTACACCCAAGCCTGCGCAGCAGCGACATCTTCGTGAAGATGCGCGATCTGAACGACGACGATCTCAGGCTGATGGCTGGCTACATCCTGGTTTCTCCCAAGGTGCAGGGCCTCCAGTGGGGCGGCGGCAAGATCTACTTCTGATTCCCCAAAGCAAGCCCCCTCTAGGGGGCTTTTTTGCTGTACCACCATTCCTGGAGCTCTCCGGAGAGCCGCTGCGGGAAGAGGGTGATCACCGTGCGGGTTGGTCGCGCTCCGGGCAGGAGCAGCTCCACCGCATAGCTGGGACAACGCCTGGATGCCAAGTCGGGCACAAAGCGCCGACCGATGCGCCGCCAGCTGGGCTCCTTACTGCGCCAGGCCAGCCTGCAGCAGGGCCAGGGGAGCTCCTCTCGATCGAATAGTCGACAGCAGGGGCCAAGCACCCGATAGCTGAACTGGCCGCCGGGGCTGGCGTGCTCAGTGCCATGCTCCAAGAGGCCTTGCATAGGGGAAGCCGAAGCGGCCATAAAAAAGCCACCCCGCAGGGTGGCAGAAAAAGGAGTGGGGATCAACGCAAGGTTGGATGCCGTTGATCGCGGGGATTAACCGCTTGACCTGATGGCTGGAATTAATCGTTGGGCGAAGGCCCAAGCGATCAATAGAGCTCTTCTTCAGCGTGGGTCTTGATCGTGCAATCGCTGGTGGGGTAAGCCACACAGGTGAGCACGAAGCCAGCTTCGATTTGGTCGTCGTCGAGGAAGCTTTGGTCGCTTTGGTCGACGGTGCCTGCGGTCAGTTTGCCGGCACAGGTGGAGCAGGCACCAGCGCGGCAGGAGTAGGGCAGGTCAACGCCCTGCTCTTCAGCAGCGTCGAGGATGTACTGATCATCAGGTACCTCGATCGTTTTGTTGAGGCCTTCGCTCTCGCCGATGAGGGTGACCTTGTAGGAAGCCATGGAAAAGATTGGGGCTCACAGACAGCCGGAGGGCTAGGTCTGTAGGACTCGCCATTCATACATCCCCCAGAGGCCTTTCCAGGGCTTTTTTGGCGCTGAGGGGGTGAAGGCCAATCAAAGACAGGGCACTGATCAGTGTGCCTTATGTGACACGCCGGATCTTCATCAGGCCCCACTGGCTCTGTTGGGCGCTGAGTTCGGAGCTCCAACCCTGTGCCGCCAAGGCCTGTTGCAGGTTTGGAGCCTGGTCCACCAAAAGGCCACTCAAAAGACCCACGCCGCTTGGTGCCAAAACGCTGGCAAAGCTCGGGCAAAGGGCCTCAATCACCGGCGCCAGGATGTTGCAGAGCAGCAGGTCGGCCGGCTGGCCTGCCAGCAGGTCCTCAAGCACCTCAATCGACCCCAGGGCCACCTCCAGCCGATCGCTCAGGCCATTGAGGGCTGCGTTGTCGCCGGTGGCCCGCTCTGCCAGGTAATCGGTATCTGCGGCGGCCACATTGAGCGCCCCGAGCCGCAGGGCCCCGAGCCCCAAGACGCCGCTGCCGCAGCCCAGATCGGCCACCCGCAGGCCCGCCAGATCCATGCCCTCCAAGGCCTCCAGGCACAGGCGGGTGGTGGGATGGCTGCCGGTGCCAAAGGCACTGCCAGGGTCCATGCAGATCACCAGGCGCTGCCGGTGCTCCTCGGGGCAATCCAGCCAGGCCGGCAGGATCAGAAACCTCTCCCCCACGGGATCAGCCTGCCAGTGCTGCTTCCAGCTCAGGCTCCAGTCCTCGTCGGCCTGCTGGCTCCAGCTGATTGCGGGCAAGGTCAGGCCAAAGGGCTCGGCCAGGGCCCCGAGGGCCTGCTCGAGGTGTTGGCGCTCTGCGGGTGGCCAATCACTTTCAGGTAGCCAGGCCAGCAGGGTGCGCTGGCGGGGTGTTTCCGGGCGGTGCTGGATCGCCACCCGGGGGATGCCCAGGGCCGTCAACTTCCAAAGCAGGGATTCCTCCAGCTCCGGCGCAGAGGCCAGCTCCAACCTCCACCAGGCCATCTCTAAAAAGTGACCGTGTGGGCCTGTTGGATGCCGTTGATGCCGTTGATGGCTGCCAACAGGCTGGCCGGGATCGGGTCGTCCAGGCTCACCACCATCACCGCATCACCCCGCACGATGCGGCGACCCACCTGCATCGAGGCGATGTTGATGTTTTGCTCGCCGAGCACCGAGCCCAGGTGGCCAATGATGCCGGGCATGTCCCGGTGACGGGCGATCAGCATGTGGCGGCTGGGGGCCACGTTCACCGGGAATTCATCGATGGTGGTGATGCGCAGCTCACCATCGGCAAAGACGGCGCCGGTAACGCTGTGGCTGCCATGGGCCCCTTTGCTGCTCAATTGCAGGGATCCACCGGCAAAATCGCGGCTGGCCTCATCCTTGACCTCCAGCACATGGATGCCGCGGGCCTTGGCCTCCAACCCGGCATTCACGTAGTTGATGCTGTCCCCGAGGGCGGTGGAGAGGAGGCCTTTAAGGGCCGCAATCACCAGGGGCTGGGCAGGATGGTTGGCAAATTCGCCCTGGAGTCGCACCTCCAGCTGCTCGACGCTGCCACCGGCCAGTTGGCTGACCAGCTGGCCAAGGGTTTCGGCCAGTTGCAGATGGGGTTTTAGCTGCTCCATCACCTCGGGGGTGAGGCCAGGGATATTGACGGCGCTGCGGGCCGGCAGCCCCAGCAACACGTCGCGGATCTGCTCCGCCACATCAATCGCCACGTTTTCCTGGGCCTCCTCCGTGGAGGCCCCCAGGTGGGGGGTGAGGATTAGCCGCTCTGGCACCGAGCGCAGGGCTGAATCGGCCTCCAGGGGCTCATTGGCGTACACATCCAGGGCAGCACCACCGATCACACCGTCGCGGACGGCATGGGCCAGGGCCGCCTCATCGATGATGCCGCCGCGGGCGCAATTGACGATGCGGGCAGTGGACTTCATCGTTTTGAGCAGCTCCGCATTCACCAGGTTCTCGGTCTCTGGGGTGCGGGGCAGGTGCAGGCTCACGTAATCGACTTCGGCGAACAGGGCCGGTAACTGCATCAGCCGCACCTGCATTTGCTGGGCTCGCTCGGCCGAGACGAACGGGTCGTAGGCCATCACATCCATGCCCATGGCCTTGGCTACCCGGGCCACATGGGAGCCGATCTTGCCTAGCCCCACCACCCCCAGCTTCTTCTTGTAGAGCTCGTTACCCACATATTTCTTGCGGTCCCAGCCGCCGGCCATGGTGCTCGCATGGGCGTGGGGCACGTGGCGCGAAAGCGCGAGCATCAGGGCCAGGGCATGCTCTGCGGCGGCGATGGTGTTGCCCTCGGGCGAATTCACCACAATCACGCCCCGCTTGGTGGCGGCGGGCACATCAACGTTGTCGACCCCCACCCCGGCGCGGCCAATGATGCGCAACTTGTCTGCGGCTTCAATGATCTCCGCGGTCACCTGGGTGCCTGAGCGGATCATCAAAGCGTCGTATTCGCCAATGATCGATTTCAGCTCGGCCGGCGGCAAGCCGGACCTCACATCCACCTGGGCCACCTGGGAGAGGATGTCGATCCCCGCCTGGTCAATCGGATCAGAAACCAGAACCTTTGTCATGCCCGGCGGGTGGGTGGGTGAGCCGGGGGTGCAGTGTAGTGACCGGTTGGCTTGTTCCTGGAGGTTTCTGGCGGTGACTACACCTGTGGGGGCCAGCGTGGTGGTCGTTGTGGCGGATCGCAAGCGGCTGCATCAACTGCACAGCCAGCTGGCTGAGCGCCAGCCCTCGATGGTCCAGCTGCTGGCCATTGGCGAGGGCGAAACAGCTTTCGCCGATGTGGCGCGCCTAAACCCCGCCGCCGCCCGCCAACGGCGGCAGCGCAGCATGGCCCGCTGGCTGATTCCCTTTGGCTTTTTTGCCGGTCTGACCTTTACCTACATGACCGATCTAGACACCTTTGCCTTTGCCGGTGAGTGGAGCCAGCACCTGGTGGGAGCCCTGTTGGGCATGGGATCGGGCTGGATGGGCAGCTTTGCCGCCGCCGCCAGCGTCAGCTCGGAAGAGGACGACCGGATCCGCAGCCTGCGCAACCGGCTCGAGGAGGGCAACTGGCTACTGCTGGTTGAAACGCCCTTTGGGGTGGAAATGCCCTGGGCCCTGCTGCAACAGGCCAAACCCAGGGCCGTGGTGCGCCTCGACGACTGAAGCAATGGCCAGCAACAGCGAATCCATCTTGGAATTGGCAGCCCAGGCCCTCAGGAGCTGGGAGCCGCTCTGGACTGGTTTTCTGGACGGCCAACAGCGGGAGGAGACCGAGCAGCAACTGGCCCTGCTGGCCGAATTAAATGTGCAGAGCTGGGGCGGCCATCCGGGGGCCGAACGGCGGCGACTGCTACTGCAACACCAAGAGAGCAGCCCCTTTCTGGGCGAGGGCGACGGGCGCCACGGGGAAGACGGGCTGGGCGGGCTGGAAATTAGTGGCAATTTTCTGTTTGATCCCGCCACTGCCGCCGACTTTCGCTCGGGTCTGCTGGCCTGCGCAGGAGTGGACCCCAGCGCCCTGGGAGATGTGTGGGTGCGGGGCGATCGGGGGGCCCAGGCCATTGTTTGCACGGAGCTGGCAGACCTACTCGATGACCAGCAGGCCCAGGTGCGCAGCATCGATGTGCAGCTGCAGGCCAGACCCCTGGGGGAATTACAACTACCCGCCCAGCGGATGCCCCGGCGACTGAACAGCGTGGAGGCCTCCCTACGGCTCGATGCCCTGGCATCTGCTGGCTTTGGCCTGTCCAGGAGCCGCATGGCCGGGCTAATTCGCCAGGGGGATCTGCGCCTCAATTGGCAATCAGTCAGCAGCCCCAGCCAGGAACTAAAACCAGGGGATCGGGTGCAATGGAGCGGCCGCGGTGAACTGACCCTCGAGGCCGCCGAACGCACCAAGCGGGAGCGCTGGAGAGTCGTGATGGTGCGCTGCTAGGTTGCTGGCGCTTCTGGGGCGATTAGCTCAGAGGTAGAGCACTACCTTGACACGGTAGGAGTCACTGGTTCGATTCCAGTATCGCCCATTTTCCAGTTCACGCTGTAGGCAACGTTGTCTGAGAACCCTGGGGCCGCAGCTGGTTTAACCGTTGTGGTCGGCCTGGGTAGGTCGGGCAGGGGGGCCGCCAAATTGCTCCGCCAGCAGGGTGGATCGGTATTGGTGATCGATAGCCAAAGCGGGGCGGAGCAAGAAGCCCTTGCCGGCAGCCTCCGCCAGCTCGGCATTGCCGTAGAACTGGCGAAACCCCTCACAGCAGAAACTTTCACCGCCCTGGCAACCCGGCCCAACCGCGTGGTGGTGAGCCCCGGCATCCCCTGGGATCAACCCACCCTGGTGGCCCTACGCCAGCAGGGAATGGCCGTGGAAGGGGAGGTGGCCGTCGCCTGGCGCGCCAGCACTGGCAGCCCCTGGATTGGCATCACCGGCACCAATGGCAAAACCACCGTGACCCACCTGGTCAGCCACCTGCTCCAAAGCGCAGGTCTGGATGCACCGATGGCCGGCAATGTGGGTTTCTCGGCCGCCGAGCTGGTGCTCGAGCGCCTGCAACCGGGCCAATCCCTGCCCCAATGGATGGTGGTGGAACTGAGCAGCTACCAAATCGAAGCAGCCGCCCAGGTGGCACCAAAAATCGGCATCTGGACCACCCTCACCCCAGACCACCTGGAGCGCCACGGCAACCTCGAAAACTACCGGGCCATCAAGCGCAGCCTGCTGGAGCGCAGCGAAGTGCGCATCCTCAATGGCGATGACCCCGACCTCCTTAGCCGTGCCAGCAGCTGGGATCGGGCCACCTGGGTAACGGCGGGGCCGCGCTTGGCCCTGCGGTCGCAGCTGCCGGAGGACATAGGTCCGGCGCTCTGGATTGAGGGCGATGGGGTGTGGCGCCAGGGCCCTGGCGGGCCTGAGCATTTAATGGCGGCCGATTGCCTGGCCATGCCCGGCGCCCACAACCGCCAAAACCTGCTGCTAGCTGCCGCGGCCGGCCTGGAGGCGGGCCTCAGCGGCCAGCAAATGGAAAAGGCCTTTCGCCATTTTCCAGGGGTCCCCCACAGGCTCGAGCGGCTGCGCTGCCACAGGGGGGCGACCTACTTCAACGACAGCAAGGCCACCAACTACGACGCCGCCGAGGTGGCCCTCAAAGCCCTGCAGGGCCCCCTTGTGGTGCTGGCGGGTGGTGCCTCCAAGCAGGGCGATGCCAGCGGCTGGATCGAGGGGCTCAAGGCCCAGGCCAGGGCAGTGGTGCTCTTTGGCGCAGCCCAACAGGAATTTGCCGCCCTGCTTGATGCCGCTGGCTATGGCGGCACGGTGGTCTGCTGCCCAGAGCTGGCGGCGGGCGTCACCCAGGCAGCCGCCCTAGCCGAAAGGCTGGGTTGTCCTGAGGTGGTGCTTTCACCTGCCTGCGCCAGCTTCGATCAATACAGTGATTTCGAAGCCCGCGGCGACCATTTCCGCCAGTTGGTAGCTTCCCTGCCCGACAAGGATTGAGGCGATGGCCTACTGGTTGATGAAAAGCGAGCCCGATGTCTACGGGATCAGCCATCTCCAGGCCGAGGGCACGACCCTCTGGGATGGCATTCGCAACTACCAGGCCCGCAACTTCATGCGCAGCATGGCGGTGGGCGACCAGGCCTTCTTCTACCACTCAAATACCAAGCCACCGGGGATTGTGGGGCTGATGGAGGTGGTTGAAACCGGGCTCACCGACCCCAGCCAATTCGATCCCGCATCAAAGTATTTCGACCCCGCTGCCAGCCCCGCCAAGCCGCGCTGGGATTGCGCCCGCTTGCGCTATTTGCGCACCTTTAGCAATTTCCTCAGCCTTGATCAGCTCAAGGAATCCTTTGGCCCAGAGGAGCTTGGAGTGGTCAAACGGGGCAACCGCCTTTCAATCCTGCCGGTGCCTGAGGCCAGTGCCCAGAAGCTCTTCTCCCTCCTGGAGGGGAGCTAGCCCCCCTGGCGATGCAGCTGCCCCAGCCCAGACACCAACACCACCCGGCAATCGCCATTCGAGGGGCCCTGGAGAGGGGCTGGAAAGCCTTCCGCCACTGCCCCTGGGTGTTGATGGGCTTCACCCTGGTTAGTGGGGGTACCAACCTGCTGAGCCAGCTGCTCTATCGCTACGAGAGCAGCCGCATCGTGGGTCTATTTGGCCATCCCGATGGCCTGGCCGTTGCCCTGGCCGGCCTGGCCTGGCTGGCCTATGCAGCCACCAGCCTCTGGTTGGTGGTGGGCCTGATGCGGGGAGCCCAACTCGCCCTAGCTGGCCAGAGACCCAGCCTCCAGAACCTAATGCGCCTTGATGGCCGGGCCATGGCCCGCTGCGGCGGCACCTTGTTGTTGATCCTGGTGCTCAATGCATTGATTTTGCGGTTTGCCCAGGCCAGTGCCTGGCTGCTGACCCTGCTGCAGCCCTGGCTTGCTCCCATCCCCCTGGTGGCGGGAGTGGCGGTGGCGGTTTATCTGGCTGCCGATCAAATCCTTTGCCTGCCGCTCACCCTGATCGGCGGGCTATCACCCCTGGCCTCCTTCCGCAGCGGCCGGGCTGCCGTCGATCCCCACTGGCTCCATGCCCTGGGCCTGACCCTGGTGGTGCTGCTGATTCTGTTGGCCGGTTTTTTGGTGCTGCCCGTGGGACTGCTGGTGGCCCTGCCGGTGACCTTCTGCACCCTGGCAGCGGCCTACGGGCAACTATTCGCAGAGATCAATTCCCTTTAAAACTGGCTTGGCCTGGAAACAAATTGGCCAGGTAGCAGCGGGTAACCCCCCGATCCTCCAGGCCGTTTTGCACTAAAAAACCCGCCACAGCCGCCTGCACTAGGCGGTATTGATCCCAATTGGGATGGCCTTCAATGAAGATCTTCATGGCACTGAGCAGGGCTTCGGGCACCTCGGCGCGAAAGCTGACCAGTCCCTCCTCGACCTGGGCTACTTGCTCCTTAGGAAGCTTTACCAACTCCTTCGCCACGCCCAGGGCCATTTGCCGCCATCAATTGCCAACCCAGTTAGCCCCCACCCCGCCAAGGGCGTCAACCAACTGCAAAAAACCGTGGGCCCACCGTTCGCAAGCTGAGATCGCCTGACCCCACAGGGGCCCAACCAAGCAGGGGCGAGGCCTTAGCCGGACATCAAGCCAAAACCTGGAGAGTCAAGGGACTCGGACGAGCCAGCCAAGTAATCCCCAGGGCCCAGGTGGCCGCTAGCTGCCGGCAGCCTGGCCTGGGGAAAAGCTGGGGAATTTCCATCCCTGGGCTGGGGAGGGATCAATACCCCAGCAACCATCAGAGCTACTGATCGACCCAAAACCAACTAAACCGGTCTCAGGCTGGATTGAACCCAGCTAGCCCCGCTGCCAAGGCTTGAGCAAAGGCTGGGGCCGCTCCCTGGCTCCAGCTCCCCTCCACCGCCCGCCTTTTAGGGCCAGGGCCAGGCATGGCCTCTGGACTGAGCAGGAAACGCAGGCCCCAACCATTTCGATCACCTTCCAGCTCAAGCCAAAGCTCCCCCAACTCCCACTCAAGGGTGATCGATTCCTCTGCCATCAACTGATCCGCAAGGTCCCTGTGCTGGGACTGCAGCTTGGCCACGCCCTGCAGCAGCTCCTGGGCCTCTGCTGCGGTGAGCTCCGTGGCCCAGCCGCAGCCACCCACCAACACAACATAAGGGTGACGCCTTGGATCGACCAGAAAACGCCAGCCCTCACCCTGTTGAACCAGCATTCCGGCTAGTTATCAGCCAGGCAGCAGATCGGGTTGATCCTGCTCGTCGCTGAGTTCAATGATCGCCCGCTGCACGGGCTTGACCATCGAGTCATCGAGTAGGCCATCAAAATCATCGAAACGGCGCTGCTTGGCCCTAAAGGCAATGCGCACGGTGGTGAGGTAGCGGTTGCTGGAGTAGCGAATCAGGCTGTCGGCCCGCTGGGCCAATTCCTTGTAATTCACACCGATTGCACTTTGCATCTTGCCCAAACGCACCTGATCTTGTCTCTAGCGATGATCGTAGGGCAGTCGCGGCCAGAGGGATGGAAAACACCGGCACCCTGGCGATTGACTTGGGCAGCAGCAGCACCGTGGTGGCATACCAGCCCGCCGGTGGTTCGCCAGAGCTGATTGCCCTTCCTCCCTACAGCTGCCAGAACCCTCCCCTAATACCCAGCCTGCTCTGGATTGCCAGTGGGGAGCAGGCCAAGCCCCTAATCGGCCGCCAGGTGCTGGACGCCGGCCTGGCCCGCAGCAATAGCCCCCAACTGCGGCGGGATTTCAAACGCCTGATCGGCTCGGGCGGCCCCGGAGCCAGCGCCGCAGAGGCGGCAGGGGCCCTGCTGCTGGAACAGATCTGGGCCGCCAAACCCAGCGAGATAAAACCCCAGCGGCTGGTATTGACGGCCCCCATCGACACCTATCGCAGCTACCGGCACTGGCTCAGCCAGGTCTGCAGCCAGCTGGATGTGGCCGAGGTGGCCCTGGTGGATGAACCCACCGCTGCCGCCATTGGCGCCGGACTACCCCCCGGCAGCACTGTGTTGGTGGTGGATGTGGGCGGCGGCACCGTCGACCTGGCCCTGGTGACCCTGGAGGGTGGCGAGGGGCGGGCAGCACCGATCGCCCAGCTGCTCCGCTTTGCCGGCCGCGACCTCAAGGGCAGCCAGCAGGCCCTGCGCTGCGCCCGGGTAATTGGTAAGGCGGGCCTTGCCGTGGGGGGCCGGGACCTCGACCACTGGATAGCGGCCGAACTGTGCCCGCATTTGCCGATTGAACCGGATCTTCTGGAGGCGGCCGAACGGCTCAAATGCCTGCTGAGCAGCCAGGAGGAGGCGCTGGTGATCTACGGCCCAGCCGGCCGGCCCCCGCTTGGGCTGCGGATGGGCCGCCCCCAATTGGAGGCTCTTCTGGCAGAGCGGGGCCTAATCGACCAGCTCGATGGCTTACTCGATCAGGTGCTGGCCGCCGGCCGCAGCGCCGGCATCACCCCGAAACATATCACCGCCGTACTGCCCGTAGGCGGCAGCAGCCAAATCCCCCTTTTGCAGCAATGGATCCAGCAACGGCTGGAGGGGGTGCCCCTGCGCGGCAAGCGGCCCGTTGAGGCGGTGGCCCTAGGGGCCCTGGCCCTCACCCCGGGGGTGCGGTTGATGGATGTGCTCAGCCATGGGGTGTCGCTGCGCTGCTGGGACCAGCGCTCAAATCGCCACCACTGGCATCCCCTGTTTGTGCCCGGCCAAAGCTGGCCCACGGAGCGGCCCTTTGAGCTGGTGCTGGCCTGCAGCCAGGAGGGTCAAACCTCCCTGGAAATGCACCTGGGCGAGCCCCAAAACGAACAAAGGGGGGAGGTGGTATTTCAAAACGGCCTGCCCGTATTGCGCCAACGCCGCGCCGGCGCCAGCCAGGTACGGGCCTGGGAAAAGCAACCGGCGGCCATCCCCCTGCTTCCATCAGGAGTGCAGGGCTGCGACCGGATCCGGGCCAGGCTTTCGATCAATGGCGCAGGCCAACTCAGCGCCCAACTCCACGACCTCCAAACCGACAGCCCCCTGGGCGAGCGCCTGCTGGGCCTAGTGCGCTGAATAAACCAACTTGCTAACCAATTAGCCCACGAGCCAGGTACCTGATACAACAGAGCTTGCCTATCTCCCCAACTGTCTTGGCCCTACGCCGGAACAAGCTTCCGCGGTTTTGGCTGGGAATCACCCTGGGGTTGGTGACGGCATTTCTTGGCGCGACCTACTGGTGGGAGCGCCAATTACCCCAGAAGCTTGAGCAGGCCGGTGCCAGGGGCAACCTGGATTCCTGCCTGCTCTATAGCGACCAGCTAGAGGCCCTGCGCTGGCTTGGCGGCAGTGCACCCCAGGAGCAGGGTCAATGCCGCAGGCTCAAGGCTGCCCAGCTCTGGCAACAGGAGCAGTGGCTGGCGGCCCTGCGTTTGCAGGTCCAGCTGGTCAATTCCCCCGCCGGCACCCCCGCCGACCAGCGGCAGTTCGAGGGCTGGCAAACCGAACTGCAAACCCGGGCCCTCGATCGCTTCCAACAGGGCGACCTGGGCGGGGCCCTGAAACTGCTGGCCGTGATCGGAGAAGACCACAACAGCACTGGCACCGCCGCCGGCGACAACTTCAAGGAGATCTGGGCCCGCAACCAACAGCAATTGCAAAGGGCCAAAAAGCTTGTGGCTGAAGCCCGCTGGTGGGAAGCCCTAGATGGCCTAAACCGCCTGGATCACCCCTGGTTTAGGGGCCAGGCCCAACCCCTCCAAGCCAAGGTGCAGGCAGGGATCAACAAAATGGCGGCCCATGAGCGGGAGCACGATGGCCACGGCAGCCTTCCCCACACCGTGCCGGCCGACCAACTCGATGCCCAGGTACAAGCCCGCCTGGCCAAGGGTATGGATGAATGGTCTGCCTTTAAGGCTGCCTGCAAGGGCCTAGGTGGCAAGGTTGTGGAAGCCGGTCCGGAATCGGCCTGCCAGCGCTAGCGGCCCCATGACAAGATTGGCCACCAACGAGCGCTTAAGGCCTGATGCAGCCAGTAGATCAGTTGCAGGAAGAAAATCAACTGCAGCCAGGCCAACAGGTGCGGGTTTGCCAGAGCGTGGTGGTGTTTCACCATCCCCAGCACCGTGGCGTTGCCTTTGATCTCCAGGGCCAGCAGGGTGAAGTGGTTACCGTGCTCAACGACTGGAAAGGACGGGTGATCAGCCCAACCCTGCCGGTGATAGTTGCCTTTGGCAAATTCCGGGCCCACCTGAGGGCCGACGAAATCGAAGCTGTGTAGATAAAAGCCGCCTAATCAGGCCGGAGCAAAAACACCCCTTCCTCTGCATCGATGCCCTGCAGGGCCACCTGGATCACCTCATGGCGGCTGGTTGGTATCACCCGCCCGCAAAAATCAGGCTGGATTGGCACCTCGCGATGGCCGCGATCCACCATGGCCAGCAAATAAACCCGCCTGGGCCGGCCCCAGGTCTGCAGGGCTTCTAGGGCCGCCCGCACCGTGCGGCCCGTAAAAATCACATCGTCCACCAAGACCACCTGGCGGCCCTCCAGGCTGGCCGGCAAATCCGTGGGCTGCACCATCCGGGTACCCACCCGTTCCAGATCATCACGGTGGAAGGTGGGATCCAGGCTGCCCTGATCAATCGGATGGCCCGCCATGGCCTGCAACCGCGCCGCCAGCACCTCCGCCAGGGCCACGCCGCGGGTGGGGATGCCCACCAAAATCAGCTGCCTGGGATCGCCGACCCCCTCCAGCACCTGGGAGGCCAGGCGATCCACCGTGCGGCCCAGGTCAGGGGCAGAAAGCACTTCGCGCCGATTCATGGGCTCCAAGCCACGCCGCCCATGCTATTGGCCAAGGCCCTGTTGCCAAAAGCTGACCCAAATGGGATCGGCGGGATCGCCAAGGAACGTTCGATGTAGTTCGATGTAGGTTGTCAAGAAGGCATGGATCATGCCGCTAGGTGAGACGGGTGAGTTCAATTCCCTCCCAGCAGCAGGTCCAGTGGTTGGACTCCCAAGCCCCTAACGGGCCCGGGGATAGTCCCGCATTCGCTTCAAAGCGCACAAATATGGCCATTGCGCCGGTGGTTCTCGCCATCCTCGACGGCTGGGGGCACCGTTCAGGCGACGCCCACAACGCAATTCGGGCGGCCGCAACTCCGGTGATGGATGCCCTCTGGCATGCCTATCCCCACAGCTTGATCGAGGCCAGTGGTGCTGCGGTCGGACTGCCCGATCAGCAAATGGGCAATTCAGAGGTGGGTCACCTCACGATTGGCTCAGGACGCATCATTCGCCAAGAATTGGTTCGGATCAGCCAGGCCGTCCAGGACGGCAGCATTGCCAGCAATCCAGCCCTCAATGCCCTGGCGGACCAGCTGCTAATCAGCGGAGGCAGCCTGCACCTGATCGGGCTCTGCTCCGATGGCGGAGTGCATAGCCACGTTGACCATCTCGGCGGCCTGCTGCTTTGGGCTGCTGGGCGGGGCCTCAAGGATGTCTGCATCCACGTGATCACCGATGGCCGCGACACGGCTCCCAACAGTGCCGGTGAATTCATCAACCGGGTGCTGCAGCTGATCAAAGCGGCCGGCATAGGCAGGATCGCCACCCTCTGCGGTCGGTACTGGGCGATGGACCGCGACAACCGCTGGGAGCGCACCGAAAAGGCCTACCGGCTTTTGACCGCACCCGAGGCCGTAAGCGAGCTGGATCCCATAGCGGCCATAGAAGCCTCCTATGGCGAGGGCGTGGGCGATGAATTCCTGGAGCCGCTGCGGCTCAGTGACGACCTAATTGCCCCCGGCGATGGGCTGGTCTGTTTCAACTTCCGTCCAGACCGGGTACGCCAATTGATCCGTGCCCTGGTGCTTAAGGATTTCGAGGCATTCGAGCGCCCAGCCATCCCCGATTTGCAGGTGGTCACCTTCACCCAATATGAAAAGGGCCTGCCTGTTGCCGTCGCCTTCCCTCCCGAGTCGCTGGATGGACTGCTGGGCCAGGTGGTTTCGGAGGCGGGCCTGCGTCAATTCCGCACCGCCGAAACCGAGAAATATCCCCACGTGACCTACTTCATGAACGGAGGCATTGAGCAGGCCTTCCCCGGCGAAGACCGCCACCTGGTGCCCTCGCCGCGGGTTGCCACCTACGACCAAGCTCCCGCCATGTCGGCTGATCAACTCACCGACAGCTGCATCGCGGCCATTCAGAAGGGCATCTATTCGCTGGTGGTGATCAACTACGCCAACCCAGACATGGTCGGCCACACCGGCAAAATGGAGGCCGCTAAGGAAGCGATCACCACGGTCGACACCTGCGTGGGCCGCCTGATGGAAGCCACCAACCGCCTGGGTGGGACCATCTTGATCACCGCAGACCACGGCAATGCCGAAACCATGGAGGGCCCCGATGGCCGCCCCTGGACTGCCCACACCACCAATCCGGTGCCAGTGATCCTGGTGGAGGGTGAAAAACGCAAGTTGCCCGGCCATGGCACAAATGTGCAATTGCGCGATGGCGGCGGCCTGGCCGACATAGCCCCCACCCTGCTGGAAATTCTTGAACTGACCAAGCCCGCCATGATGAGTGGCCAATCCCTGGTAATTCCAGCCGGCGTTACCAGCGAACCGAGCCGCATTCCCCAGGCACTTGGCGTCTAGCAAGCCCTGGCCATCTAGCCTGGCCCCATTGCTCAGCAGCTAGTAGCCCAGATGATCAGCTCGGTTTTGTCCTGGGTATGGATTGGTAGCGGCGTGCTGCTGATTATCAGCGTGCTGCTGCACAGCCCCAAGGGCGATGGCATGGGCGGTCTGGCCTCTAGCGGCGGCTCAATGTTCACCAGTGCCCGCAGTGCCGAGGACACCCTCAACCGCATCAGCTGGACCCTGCTAGCCATCTTCCTGGGCCTGGCCGTGGTGCTCAGCGCCGGCTGGCTGAAATAGGCCTGGCTGAATAGGCCTGGCTGAAATAGGCCTGGTTGAAATAGGCCTCACTTACTGCATACAACTTCTCTAATTACTTCTGCATGAACCGCCGCGGACTATTGGCCAGCCTTAGTAGCGGCTTTGTCGCCCTCCTTGGCGGCGCCAAAGCGGCGGTGGCCGCCTCAAAAGCGGGCGATCCCGCCTGGCAACTCAGTGAAAGCCAATGGCGTAAGCGCCTTAGCCCGGAGGCCTTTGTGGTGCTGCGCCAGGAGGGCACCGAGCAACCCTTCAGCAGTGCCCTAAACAACGAAAAAAAGGCTGGCACCTTTGTCTGCGCAGGTTGCAAATTGCCCCTGTTCAGCTCCAAGGCCAAATACAACAGCGGCACCGGCTGGCCCAGCTTCTGGGAACCCCTTGCTGGCGGAGTGGTCACCAAGCTGGATTTCAAACTGCTTCTGCCCCGCAGTGAATACCACTGCCGTCGCTGCGGCGGCCACCAGGGCCACGTCTTTGATGACGGCCCCAAGCCAACGGGCAAGCGTTACTGCAACAACGGAGTGGCGCTGAACTTCATTGCCAGCTGAGGCTGGCAATGGCTGGGTTTAGCCCGTGAATTCGGTGTTATAAGCCTCCTCGCCGTGGGCCTGGATGTCCATGCCCTGGCGCTCTTCCTGGTCGCTCACCCGCAGCGGTATGGCCAGGGCAATCAACTTCAACACCACGTAGGTGCCCACCCCCACCCAGAGGGCCGTAAAGCCAGCGGCCTTCAGCTGAATCACCAGCAAGCCGGAGTTGCCCGCCAGCAGGCCATTGGCCCCGGCGGGATTGACCGATTGCAGGGCAAAGACACCAGTTAGCAGCATGCCCAGAAAGCCCGCCACCCCGTGGATGGGCAACACATCGAGGCTGTCATCCAAACCACTGCGATTTTTCCACTGCAGGGCATAGCTGCAAATCAAGGCCGCCATAAACCCGATCAACAACGCCCCGAGGGGGCTCACGAAACCAGCGGCCGGGGTAATCGCCACCAGGCCCGCCACCGCGCCCGTGGCAACCCCCACCGCCGTGGGCTTGCCCCGCTGGATCGTTTCAATCACCATCCAGCCCACCGCCGCCGCCGCCGCGGCGGTATTGGTGGTGAGACAGGCCAAAGACGCCAGGTTGCCGGCGATCAGGGCGCTGCCGCCGTTGAAGCCAAACCAGCCAAACCAGAGCAAACCCGCACCGAGAAGGATGAAGGGCACGTTGTGGGGCGGGGCGCCATGGCCCGGATAGGAGCGGCGCCTGCCGATCACAGTGGCCGCCACGGCAGCACCCACACCCGAGGCCATCTCAACCACCAGGCCACCGGCAAAATCCAGGGCGCCCAGGCCCTCCACCCCCAGGAAGCCCCCTGGACCCCAAACCATGTGGGCCAGGGGCAGATAGATAAAGGTGCTCCACAGCACAACAAAGGCCAGCCAGGCGCGGAAGTTCATCCGCTCCACCACCGCCCCGGAGATCAGGGCTGGCGTGATGATCGCAAAAGTGAGCTGGAAAAAGGCCACCGCCCCATGGCTGAGCTGGCCATCGCCATAGGCCACAGACCAGTTGCTAAGGCCCGCCCACTGCAGACCGCCAATAAATGGAGCCGAAGGACCAGAGCCAGGGGAGAAGGCCAGGCTGTAGCCATACAAAACCCACAGCACGCTGACCAGGGCCATGGCCGAGAAGCTCATCACCATCGTGTTGAGCACGTTGCGGCTGCGCACAAAACCGGCGTAAAAGAGCGCCAATGCCGGCGTCATCATCAACACCAGGGCCGCGCACAACAGCACAAAGCCGTTGTTGGCGCTTTGTAAGGCTTGCACTACGGGGGCGGGAGCGAAAGAACCAAGCTGCGGGGCCAAGGCGCAGCGTTTAGTAGCAGTCGCTACTAAAGCTCCAATTTCTGTTCAATTCGCTACCGAATAGGGGCTCCGGCGGGCGGGCATAAAAAAAGAGGACCCGCAGGTCCCCTTGATACGACTGAAGAATTGGAGATTGGGTGATCCGAAGACCACCCGCCCTGAGAGCAATCGCCCTGAGATCAATAGTCGAAGTCGCCGCCGCCCATGCCGCCGCCGGCGGGAGCAGAGTCCTTCTTATCGGGCATGTCGGCCACGATGCACTCGGTGGTGAGCACCATGCCGGCGATGGAGGCCGCGTTCTGGAGGCCAGAGCGGGTCACCTTGGCGGGGTCCACGATGCCGGCAGCCAGCATGTCGACATACTCACCGGTAGCTGCGTTGTAGCCCTCGTTGAAGGGCTTGTTCTTGACGTTCTCAGCCACCACAGCGCCATTTACACCAGCGTTCTGGGCAATGCGCATCAGGGGGGCGGTGAGGGAAGAAGCCACGATCGTGGCGCCGATCAGCTCTTCGCCGGAGAGGTTGGCCTTGGCCCACTCCTCGAGGGCGGGAGCCAGGTGGGCCAGGGTGGTGCCGCCACCAGGAACGATGCCTTCTTCAACAGCCGCCTTGGTGGCGTTGATGGCGTCTTCCAGGCGCAGCTTCTTGTCCTTCATCTCGGTTTCGGTGGCAGCACCCACCTTCACCACGGCGACGCCGCCACTCAACTTGGCCAGACGCTCCTGCAACTTCTCCTTGTCGTAGGAGGAGTCGGTTTCGTCCATCTGCTTGCGGATTTGCTCGCAGCGGGCCTTCACCGCAGCCTCGTTGCCTTCGGCCACGATGGTGGTGGTGTCCTTGTTGATGGTGATGCGACGGGCGGTACCCAGCATCTCCAGCTTGGCGTTCTCCAGCTTCAGACCGGCGTCTTCGGTGATCAGCTGACCGTTGGTGAGAACGGCGATGTCCTCGAGCATGGCCTTACGACGGTCGCCAAAACCAGGAGCCTTGACGGCCGCCACGTTCAGCACACCGCGCAGGCGATTCACCACCAAGGTGGCTAGGGCTTCCTTCTCGATGTCTTCGGCGATGATCAGCAGGGGCTTGCCGGTGCGGGCGATCTGCTCAAGAACGGGCACCAGGTCTTGCACCAGGCCGATCTTCTTGTCGGTAAGAAGGATGTAGGGCTCTTCGAGCACCGCTTCCATCCGCTCGGTGTCGGTGGCGAAGTAGGGCGAGATGTAGCCCTTGTCGAAACGCATGCCTTCGGTGACCTCCAGCTCGGTGGTCATCGACTTGCCCTCCTCGAGGGAGATCACGCCCTCCTTGCCCACCTTGTCCATGGCGTCGGCGATCATGCGGCCCACCTCTTCGTCGTTGCCGGCGGAGATGGTGCCCACCTGGGCAATGGCGGTGCTGTCGCTGATGGGCTTGGCGTGCTCCTCGATCTTTTTGACGAGGAATTCGGAAGCCTTGTCGATGCCCTTTTTAAGGGTGATCGCGTTGGCGCCGGCGGCCACGTTGCGCAGGCCAGCCTTGACCATGGCGTGGGCCAGGACGGTGGCGGTGGTAGTTCCGTCACCGGCGGCGTCGTTGGTCTTGCTGGCGGCCTGACGGATCAGGGCCACACCGGTGTTTTCGATGTGGTCTTCCAGTTCGATCTCTTTGGCGATGGTGACGCCGTCATTGATGATCTGGGGGGCGCCGAACTTCTTCTCGAGCACCACGTTGCGGCCCTTGGGGCCCAGGGTCACTGCAACGGCTTCGGCAAGGATGTCGATGCCTTTTTCGAGAGCCCGACGGGCTTGCTCGTTATAAATAATGCGCTTAGCCATGGAAGGCGATCTATCGAAAGGATGGGAAAAAGCTTGGTTTGATCAAACTCAGAAGAGCTTGATCAGTCAGTGCCTATCAGCTGAGCAAGTCAGTTGACGATGGCCAGGATGTCCTTCTCGGACAGCAGCACGAACTCATCGGAGCCGAGCTTGATGTCGGTGCCGGCGTACTTGGAATAGAGCACCTTGTCGCCCACGCCCACTTCAGGGGCTTGGCGGGAGCCATCGTCGTTGCGCTTGCCAGGACCAACCTGCACCACTTCGCCCACCTGGGGCTTTTCCTTGGCGGTGTCAGGAAGAAGGATGCCTCCGGCGGTTTTTTCTTCCGACTCGGAAACCTTGATGAAAACGCGGTCTCCGAGGGGCTTGACCGTGGAGACGCTGAGAGAAACAGCAGCCATGAATAAATTGCGGGAGCAACGGCATGACGTCTGAGACGCCACAGGGATACGGGCCAGGCAGCTTGCTGCAACGGATTGCAGCCAACTGGCACTCGAGCCCGCTGAGTGCCAACCCTATGGGGCCCTGGAGCCGCTGACCAGGCCGGTCCTGTGCGGTTGACCGAACCGCCCATGGGCGGCCAGGCGCGGTGATAAGGTCGTGCCGCTTCAGGCGGGATGGTCCCGCCGTGCGCTCCCTGCGTCTTACTTATTTATGGCTGCTGCTACCGCCACCGGCACCAAAGGCATCGTCCGGCAGGTCATTGGCCCCGTGCTCGACGTTGAATTTCCGGCCGGCAAGCTGCCCAAGATTTACAACGCGCTTCGGATTGAGGGTAAAAATTCTGCCGGTCAGAACGTTGCCCTGACTGCAGAAGTGCAGCAATTGCTCGGCGACCACCGCGTCCGCGCAGTGGCCATGAGCAGCACCGACGGCCTGGTTCGGGGCATGGAAGCCCTCGACACCGGCTCGCCCATTTGCGTTCCCGTGGGCGAGGCCACCCTGGGCCGCATCTTCAACGTGCTCGGCGAACCCGTAGACGAGCAGGGCCCGGTCAAAACCACTGAAACCGCCTCTATTCACCGTTCGGCACCAAGCCTTACCGAGCTTCAAACCAAACCCACGGTTTTCGAAACCGGCATCAAGGTGATCGACCTCCTGGCTCCCTACCGCCAGGGCGGCAAGGTGGGCCTATTCGGTGGTGCTGGCGTTGGCAAAACCGTGTTGATCCAGGAGCTGATCAACAACATCGCCAAGGAGCACGGCGGCGTGTCCGTGTTTGCTGGCGTGGGTGAGCGCACCCGTGAAGGCAACGACCTCTACGAAGAATTCAAGGAATCCGGCGTTATCAACTCCGAGGACCTCAGCAAGTCGAAGGTGGCCCTCTGCTACGGCCAGATGAACGAGCCCCCCGGCGCCCGGATGCGCGTGGGTCTCTCGGCCCTGACCATGGCTGAGCACTTCCGCGATGCCAACAAGCAGGACGTGCTGCTGTTTGTCGACAACATCTTCCGCTTTGTGCAAGCCGGTTCGGAAGTTTCGGCTCTGCTAGGCCGCATGCCCTCGGCCGTGGGCTACCAGCCCACCCTGGGTACCGACGTCGGCATGCTCCAGGAACGGATCACCTCCACCCTGGAGGGCTCCATCACCTCGATCCAGGCCGTCTATGTGCCTGCGGACGACCTAACTGACCCCGCCCCCGCCACCACCTTTGCCCACCTGGACGCCACCACCGTGCTGAGCCGCGGCCTGGCATCCAAGGGCATCTATCCCGCCGTGGATCCCCTGGACTCCACCAGCACCATGCTCCAGCCCGCCGTGGTGGGTGATGAGCACTACCGCACCGCCAGGGCCGTCCAGTCGACTCTGCAGCGCTACAAGGAGCTCCAGGACATCATCGCGATTCTTGGTCTCGACGAACTGTCGGAAGACGACCGTCGCACCGTGGATCGGGCCCGCAAGATCGAGAAGTTCCTCTCCCAGCCCTTCTTTGTGGCCGAGATCTTCACCGGTCAGAAAGGTGAGTACGTGAAGCTCGAAGAAACCATCAAGGGTTTCAACATGATTCTGGCCGGAGAACTCGACGACCTGCCCGAAGCAGCTTTCTATCTCGTTGGCAACATCGACCAGGTCAAGGCCAAGGCCGCCAAGATCCTGTCCGAAGCCAAGGGTTGATCTGAGGAACCCCACCCATGAGTCTCACCCTCCGCGTTCTGGCTCCTGACCAGAGCGTTTTCGATGGCAGCGCCGAAGAGGTAATCCTGCCTAGCACCACCGGCCAATTCGGGATCCTGCCCGGCCACGTGACCATGCTTGCCGCCCTCGACACCGGCGTAATGCGTCTGCGTGATGGCAACGGCTGGTCTTCGATTGCCTTGATGGGCGGTTTTGCCGAAGTGGAAGCAGACGAAGTCACCATCCTGGTGAATGCAGCCGAGCTGGGCAGCAATATCAATGCATCCGCTGCAGAGGCCGAGTTTGAGGCCGCCCAACTGGCAGTGGCAGGATTTGAGGGTCAGGCCAATAGCCCTGAAAAGCTGAAGGCTGGCCAAGCCCTAGCCAAGGCCAAGGCCCGCATGCAGGCCAGCAAGGAAAACTAAATTTCCTAGACAAGCTCCCATCCCCCAGATTTCAGCAGTGCTGGTTTCTGGGGGATTTTTTTTGGGGAAAAGTGGCATTAAAAAGCGCCCCCCGAGGGGAGCGCCGCATGATCGAAATGCCGAAACCACCAATCAGGCGGTCCCGCAGAAGGTCACGTCGGGGAACTTCAGCTTGGCCTCGTCCAGGTTCTTGCCCTTGCCCTCTTCCTGCCAATAGTTGATCACTTCGGTGGCCTTATTGAGGATCTCAACGCGCTCGTTGTCGGTGATCCAGCTCTTGGCCTCGAGCTCGGTCTTGAGGGTTTCCCAGGCGTCTTCCCTGGGCCAGAAGAAGTAGGAGGTGAGGGGGCTAGGGCCGCCACCCACGATCTGGTCGACAGCTAGGGCCACGTTGTCGGGAAGCCAGAGGATCTTCACCAGGAAGCGGCCTTCGTCGGGCTTGGGGGTGTAGCCGGAGGGCACCCCGTCTTCGTCGATAGTGGCGGTGGCCAGGGCAGCTGTGCCCCCACGCATCACGGGCCGACCCTGGGTAGTGGTGTCTTCTGCTACTACTGCTGCGGCGGCTGGGATAGCTGCTGCTGGGGCTTCGCCCACGGCAGCGCCAGGGACGCTCTCAGTGGCTGTCATGGGGTCGACGCTCAAGGCTACGCATCAAACGACTAACCTACCAGCCGCCAAGGCGCTACCCCCCATCTCCAGCGATGACGCTGCGCCTACTGCTCGATTCCGCCGACCCCAAAGCCTGGCGGCAATGGCTGCCCACCGGCCTGTTCCACGGAGTCACCACCAATCCCAGCCTGCTTAGGCGGGCTGGCCAAAGCTGCACCACGGCCAACCTGGCGGTTCTCAGTCGTCAGGCAGAGGAATTCGGTGCGCAGGAAATTCACCTCCAGGCCTGGGGAGCGAATCAGATCGCCATGGCCGAATGCGGCCAGGCCCTGGCGGCAATGGTGCCAGGAAAAATCCTGGTGAAGCTGCCCATCACAGCCCTGGGCGCGGCAGTGGCCCAACAACTGATCAGCCAAAACCGCATTCCGATCACCTTTACCGCCTGCTACGAGGCGCCCCAGGTTTTGCTGGCCGCCGCCCTCGGGGCCCATTACATCGCCCCCTACTTGGGTCGCATCAGTGATCAAGGCCGCGATGGCCATCGGGAGGTGATTGGCATGCAGCGCTGCCTGGATGGGCTGGGTTCATCGCTGCGCCTGTTGGTTGCCAGCCTCCGCCAGAAGGAGGATCTCAGCCGCCTGGCCGCAGAGGGGCTCACCACCTTCACGCTCAGCCCCGACCTTGCTGAGGCCCTATTCAGCTGCCAAGCCACCGAGGCGGCGGCGGCCCAGTTCGAGCAGGATGCAGCTGGTTGAACTCAGCGGCGGCATGACACCAAAGGCCATCGTGCTGTTCGACATCGATGGGGTAATTCGCGATGTGGCCGGCAGCTATCGGCGGGCCATCGTTGAAACGGTGCAGCACTACTGCCAGCAAAGGCCCGAGCCCGCCGCCATCGACAGCCTCAAGGGCGAGGGTTGCTGGAACAACGACTGGGAGGCATCCCTGGAGCTGCTGCGGCGCCTCGGCCACACGCCCCTGCCGGATTTAGGCAGCCTGGTGGAGGTGTTTGGTGGGTTTTATTTCGGCGGCGATCCCGAAGGTGATCCAAGCCTCTGGCAAGGCTTCATTGGCAGCGAGCCCCTGCTGGTGCAGCCCAGCTTTTTTGCTGAGCTCAGTGCCCTTGGTGTGGCCTGGGGTTTCGTCAGTGGCGCCGAACCACCCTCCTGCCGCTATGTGCTCGAAACCAGGCTGGGCCTGGTCAAGCCCCCCCTAATCGCCATGGGGGATGCCCCCGACAAACCCGATCCCACAGGCCTGCTGCACCTGGCGGCGGCCCTCGCGGGCAAGCCCCTCGGGCCCGGGGCTCCGGCGGTGGTTTACCTGGGGGACACCGTGGCGGATGTGCTCACGGTTCAGCGGGCCCGCAGCCAACAACCCAACCAACGCTTCATCAGCCTGGCGGTGGCACCGCCCCACCTCCATGGCAACCCGGAGGCCCGCAGGTCCTACGAGGCCCGCCTCCTGGCCGCCGGTGCCGACCAGGTGATCGCCAGCACCGAAGAGCTGCTGGGCAGCCTGGAGCAATTAGATGCCATCAGCAGGCGCTAGCTTGCTAGCAAAAGTGATTACACCCCATGGCTGCCATCAGCGTCCGAGGCCTTGGCGACGACCAGCTGCGCCAACTGAAAGACCAAGCCCACCATCAGGGCATCAGCCTTAATCGACTAGCCCTGAGCCGGCTGACCGGGGAGCAACACCCGGTGGACGGACTCCATCGTGATCTTGAAGACCTGGCTGGCACCTGGTCTGAGGAGGAAGGCAATGCCTTTAAGGCTGCCATCGCTCCGCTAGAGCAGGTGGATCTGGAGCTCTGGAGCTGAGGGCATGCGACCCATTTCCCTCGACACCAATGCCTACGTCAATTTCAAGCGAGGCTCAGCGCCATGCGTGGAAATAATCAATAGGGCAGAAAGACTTTTGATCAGCAGCACCGTGATTGGTGAATTGCTGGCGGGCTTTGCCTGTGGCAGCCAAGAAGCACGCAATCGGGAAGAACTAAGCCAATTTCTAGCTTCACCACGGGTAGGGCAATGCCCCTCCAGCCTTGCCACCGCAGACACCTATGCCCTGGTCTATCGGGATTTAAGGAGTAAGGGCAGACCGATCCCCACCAACGACATTTGGATCGCCGCCAGTGCCATGGAGATGGGCTCCATTCTTTGCAGCTTTGATGAGCATTTTCACCAGGTTGATGGCCTGCGAATCATCCGCAGCTGGGCTGAAGCCCTGCCCTGAACTCAACGCTCCATGGCGCTGGTGGTTTTGAGGGCGGCCGCCGTCAGGTTCTCGTGGCCGCGATCGGTTACGGCCACATCGTCTTCGATGCGGATACCTATCCCTTTCCAGCGCCCATCGATGGCCGGTTGCCCCTCGGGCACGGGCAGCCGGTCGCTTACGTACAAACCGGGCTCCACCGTGAGCACCATGCCGGCCTCGAGCTCCACGTGGTGTTCACCGAGTCGATAGGCCCCCACATCGTGCACATCCAGGCCCAACCAATGGCCCGTGCGGTGCATGTAGAGGTGCCTGTAGGCGCCCTGCTCAATCAGGCCATCCACATCCCCCACCAGTAGCCCCAGATCCACCAGCCCGGCCACCAACACCCGCAGGGCGGTCCCGTGCACGCCCTCGGCGGTAAAGCCCGGCGCCACCGAGGCCACCGCCGCCTCCTGGGCCGCCAGCACCAGCTCGTAGAGGGCCCGCTGCTCGGCGGAAAAACGTCCCCCCACCGGGAAGGTGCGGGTGATGTCGCCGTTGTAGTAGTCGCTGAGGCTGCAGCCGGCATCGATCAGCACTAGATCGCCGTCGCGCAGGGTGGAGCCATTGGCGGTGTAGTGGAGCACGCAGGCGTTGTCGCCGCCGGCCACAATCGAGCCATAGGCGGGGCCCCGGGCCCCCTGCTCGAGGAAGTGCTGCTCGATCACCGCCTGCACCTGGCGCTCACTGAGGCCTGGGCGGGTCACCTGCCGCGCCAACTCATGGGCCTCCGCGGAGATGCGGGCCGCCTCCCGCAGGCGCTCTAGCTCTTCCGGCCCCTTGCGCAGCCGCAGGCCATGTAATAGCGGACAAGGGGCCACCAACCCCAGGGCCGCCGAGCCGCTGCGGGGTGCCCGATCCAGCTGCTCACCCCAGGCCTGCAGCACGAGGGGCTCCACGGAGGGATGGCGGCCGACCCGAAAGGCAATCCCCTCGGCGCCCTTGAGATACTCCGCCAGGCGTTGGGGCAATTCAGCTAGGGGGTGGGCCATGTCGGCGCCAAATTCAGCCACCGCCCCCTGGCAGCCCCAGCGGAAACCATTCCAAACCTCGGCCGTGGGCTCCTTGGGCTCCACAAACAGCACGAAGCGGACATCGTCGCGATGGGGCAAAAACAGGGCCACCGCGCCCGGCTCATCAAAACCAGTCAGGTACCAAAAGTCGCTGTTTTGGCGGAATGGATACTCGCAATCGGCGTGATGCACGACCATCGGTGCTGCCGGTATCACCGCTGCAGCACCGCCCAATTCCGCGAAAAATCGGCTGCGGCGCTGGGCGAAAATTGTCATCAAATGGCGCCCGAAAGGGCAACGGTTCGATGCCAGTTTGGTTCAACCCCAACTGCAGTTGTTGGCAGAGCCGATTAAATGGGGTCCAGAGGCCAATTCCCGTGCTCCAACCCCTCCCTGAATGAACGACATCGTTGGCCTAGCGGTGCTGGTGGTGGTGGTGATCGCAGGTTCTGCCCTGGCCTCTGGCATTGAGGCGGCAGTGCTGACCGTGAATCCGGCGAGGGTCCATGAATTGGCGAACCGCCCCCATCCGGTGCGGGGGGCTAGGCGGCTGGCCCAACTGCGCCAGCGCCTGGGTCGCACCCTGGCCGTACTTGTGATCGCCAACAACGGCTTCAACATTTTTGGCAGCCTGATGCTGGGCGGCCTGGCGGCGGTGGTGTTCCACAGGCACGACTTCCCTGAGGTGGCCCTGCCGCTGTTTTCAGTGGGCCTGACGGTGCTGGTGATCCTGCTAGGTGAAATCCTGCCCAAATCGATGGGCAGCCGTTTTGCCATGCCGGTGGCCCTCGCCAGTGCCCCTGCCCTGCACCTGCTCAGTCAGCTGAATCTGCCCCTGGTACTGATTCTCGAGCGCCTACTGCCTGCGATTACGGCCGAAAACGAAATCAGCACCGACGAGGACGAGATCCGCCTACTGGCCAAGCTGGGCTCCCAAAAGGGACAAATCGAAGCCGATGAGGCGGCGATGATTGCCAAGGTGTTCCAGCTAAACGACCTCACCGCCAGGGATTTGATGGTGCCGAGGGTGGCCGCGCCAAGCCTGAGCGGCAACGCCACCCTGGAGCAGCTGCGCTCCGAACTGTTGGCCAACAACTCCGAATGGTGGGTGGTGCTTGGCGAAGAAGTAGACGAAGTACTAAGTGTGGCCAGCCGGGAAGCCCTGCTCACCGCCCTCTTGAAAGGCAACGACCATCTGACCGCTGCGGCCCTCGGTGAGCCGGTGGAATTTGTGCCGGAAATGATTCGAGCCGACCGGCTGCTCACCGGCTTCCGCCGCAACAGCACTGGCGTTCGGGTGGTGGTAGATGAATTTGGTGGATTTGTGGGTGTGATCGGCGCCGAGGCTGTTTTGGCCGTACTGGCGGGTTGGTGGCGCCGGCCCCAATTTGCGGGCGAGGGCCAGGGCCCATGAGGCATGCCCCACCCCCTTCAGCTCCCTCCACCCCCGAGCGCTGTCGCCTGGGCCTGGAGCAGTGGCGCGGCCAGCTGCAACTAAGCGGCCGGGAAAATTCGGTGCTGGCAGGAGAGCTGGCAGCAGTAGATCGCCAACTCGAACGTCTGCAGCAGAAGCGGCTCAAGCTGGCTGTTTTTGGGCGGGTCGGAGTGGGCAAATCGAGCCTGCTCAATGCCCTGCTGGGCCATGGGGCCTTCGCCACGGATGTGGCCCATGGCTGCACCCGCCACCAGGCGAGCGAGCCCTGGGATCAGCCAATCCCAGGGCTAGAGCAGGTGGAGCTGGTCGACACCCCCGGCATTGATGAAATTGCCGCCGCCGGCCGGGCGCGCCTGGCCGCCCGGGTGGCCCTAGGTGCCGACCTGGTGCTGTTGGTGCTTGACGGCGACCTCAACCGGGTGGAACTAGAAGCCCTCGATGTGCTTTTAGCTAGCGGCAAACCGCTGCTGCTGGCCCTTAACCGCTGCGATTGCTGGCCAGAAGCAGAAAGGGACCAATTGATCGCCAGCATCCGCCGGCGCCTGCCGATCCAGGCCCGCCAGCTGGAACTAATTCCTGTGGCAGCAGCACCGCGACGGGCCCAGCTCCTCGCCGATGGCAGGGTGCGCAGCGAGGCCAGCTCCCCCCAGATGGGTCCGCTGCGCCAATCCCTAATCGGTCTGCTGAGCCGGCACGGCAGCCTGCTGCTGGCCATCAATGCCCTCCGGGCCGCCGATCGGCTCGAGCAGCAGCGTCAACACTGGCGCCTTAGCCACAGTCGCCAGGCGGCCCAGAGCCTGATTGGCCGTTATGCAGCCCTAAAGGCCACCGGCGTGGCCGCCAATCCCTTCGTGTTGCTTGATCTGGCAGCGGGCATGGCCTGCGACACAGCCCTGGTCCTGCAGCTTTGCCAGCTCTATGGCCTGAAGATGCAGACCAGCGGTGCCAGGCAATTACTAACCCGCCTTTCCGGCCACAGCGCCCTGCTGGGGGGCGCCCAACTGGGCATCCAATTGGTATTGGGCCTGATCCGCCAACTGCTATTGATGGCCGCCCCCCTGACCGGAGGCTTAAGCCTGGCCCCAGCTGCCCCGGTGGCGATGGCCCAGGCCGCCCTGGCCGTGCACACCACCCGCCTAACCGGCCGGCTGGCCGCAGCTGAATTGCTCAAGGGTGCCGAGCGGGGAGGCCGGCCAGGGGCCCTGCTGCGCAGACTCGCCCTAAGCGATCCTGCCGTGGGGGCCTGGCTCAGCACCTGGCAGGTGAATCCAGGCGACGGCGTTGGCCCGCAGCAGGCCCGCATGCACCTGCTGGCCCTGCTGCCCTGAGCTGCCTGCAGTGAATCAAGTCGCCCTATTTGGCACCAGCGCCGATCCCCCCACCTACGGCCACCAGGCCCTGCTGGAGGGACTCCTCGCCACCTATCCAGTGGTGGCCACTTGGGCTAGCGACAACCCCCTCAAGGCCCACGGGGCACCCTTGGCCCAAAGGGCCGCCCTACTGGCTGTTCTGGTCGATTCGATTGGCAATCCCCGCCTGCAGATGGTCCAGGAGTTGAGTAGTCCTTGGGCGATCGAAACCCTGCAGAGGGCCCGGCAACGCTGGCCCCAGGCCGGGCTGGTTTTTGTGGTGGGCAGCGATCTGGCCGGCCAAATCCCCCGCTGGAAACAGGCCAGCGCACTGCTGCAGGGCTGCCGCCTGGCCATTGCACCCCGGGCCGGCTGGCCGTTCACTTGTGAGCAGCGCCAAGCCCTCGAGGCCATCGGCGGCCAGGTGATCGAGCTAGCCCTCACCATTCCCGCCACCGCCAGCTCCCGGGTTCGCCAGCAGCACGATCCCAGCCAAATTCCGCCCGCCCTCCAACCCACCCTGTTGCAGCACAATCTCTATGGCCTGCAGGGGCAGGCAGGTTTAGAGCAGGAAGATTTCGAGCAGCCCTAATGCGATTTGCCCTGGCCCAAATCAATCCATTGGTGGGCGACCTGACGGGCAATGGGGCGCGAATTTTGGCCGCCTGCCAAGAGGCGGCAACAGCAGGCGCCGACCTGGTAGTGACGCCCGAGCTGTCTCTTTGGGGCTACCCGCCCCGGGACCTGCTGCTGCGCCGCTCTCTGCAGCTGCAACAGCAAATAGTTTTGGATGGGCTCAGCGGTCAGCTGGCGGCAACCTGCCCCGACCTGGCAGTGCTGGTGGGCGTTGCCGAACCGATCGAGGCGGCTGAACTGCCCAACCTCTACAACTCGATTGCCCTGGTCGAGGCAGGGCAATGGCGGATCGTGGCCCGCAAGCGCCTGCTGCCCACCTACGACGTTTTCGACGAACAGCGCTATTTCCGGCCCGGCCAGGAGGAGGCGGTTTTAGAGCTCCAGCGGGCCGGCCACAGCTGGCGCCTGGGCCTGACCATCTGCGAAGACCTCTGGGTGGAGGAAGAACTACAGGGCCACCGGCTGGTGGGGCCCGATCCCATTGCCGCCATGCGGCCCCACAAAATCGACCTCCTGCTCAATCTCTCGGCCTCACCCTTTGGCCAGGCCAAGGCTTCACTGCGCCACCAGCTGGCGGCCCGGGCCGCCCAGGGCCTCGGTTGCCCAGTGGTCTACGTGAACCAGGTGGGTGGCAACGACGAATTGGTATTCGATGGCGCCAGCTTCGTGGTGGACGCCCAAGGTGCGTTGGTGGCCCAGCTGGCCTGCTGCCGAGAGCAGGTGGGTATTTGGGATTGCCCCTCCTATTCAGCAACGCCGCCCCTACCAGCAGCCCCTGAGCAGCTGTTTCGGGCCCTGGTGCTCGGTGTTCACGACTACGCCCACAAATGCGGCTTCCGCCAGGCCCTGCTGGGCCTCAGTGGCGGGATTGATTCGGCCCTAGTGGCGGTGATTGCGGCGGCTGCATTAGGGGGAGAGCAGGTCCAGGCCCTGCTGATGCCTTCCCCCTACAGCTCGCGGGGCTCCCTGGTGGATGCCCAAGAGCTTGCAGGGCGCCTGGGGATCCATACCTCCGAGGTGGCAATTGAAGCCTTGATGGATTGCTTTGATAGCAGCCTGGCCAAGCCATTGGCCGGCCCGCCCGCCGGGATCACCGCCGAAAACCTGCAATCACGGATCCGCGGCACCCTGCTGATGGCCGTGGCAAACCAGCAGGGCCAGTTGCTGCTTTCCACCGGCAATAAATCCGAGCTTGCCGTTGGCTACTGCACCCTCTACGGCGACATGAACGGTGGCCTGGCCGTAATTGGCGATCTCTACAAAACCAGTGTTTTTGAGCTTTGCGATTGGCTAGATGGCCCGGCCTCCGCCAGCTGCAGAAAAGATTTAGGCCTAGCGGCCAATGGTGAATTAATTGGTGCGGCCATTCGCACCAAGCCCCCCAGCGCCGAACTCAGGCCCGAGCAACTTGATAGCGATTCGCTCCCGGATTACGCGGTCCTAGATCCGCTGCTGAAAGCCATGGTTGAGGAACTGTGCAGCCCAGAGGAACTAATCGCTGCGGGGGCGCCCCCCGAGCTGGCCCAGAGGGTGGGGCAGTTGATGGCCAGGGCCGAATTCAAACGCCGCCAAGCCGCCCCCCTCCTCAAGGTGAGTGGTCGGGCATTTGGCAGTGGCTGGCGGATGCCGATCGCTGCTCGCTAACGCAAGGGCCTGCCCAGGGACCCGGGCCAAATGCCTTCCCGCAATGCCAACAGCAGGCCCGCAGCTTCGCCATAGCTACTGGCCTCCAGGGCCTCCAAGCCAAGGGCGGCAGCGCCCACATCGAGCACGCAGGGGTTGTGAACCGCAATTAGGGGCACACCCCGCTCGGCGCAGGCCAGCACCGCCTCTCCCCCCAGGGCTCCAGCCGGCGCCACGACCGCACCAAGCTGCTGGGGGAAAATTGCTGCCCCCAAAGCCAAGTGGCGGCCGCCAGCTGGATGACCCAGCCCTGAGTGACCATGCGCTGAGTGATCCAGCGGCGCCAACTCCACCAGGTTGGGGGCCCTACTCAAGCCCACCAAAACACAGGCCAAAAAGGTGTAACCCAGCTCTTCCCCGGCGGCCCGGGGATCTAGATCTGGATCCAAGGGCAGGGGGTTCAGGGCTGGGGCATGGGCGCAGGGCAAGCCCAAATGGGCACTCAACAGGTGACTAATCACCGCCTCCGCCCCCGCCAAACCATCCACTCCGCTCCCCTGGCGATAGGCGGCCAGGGCCTCCCCATGGGGATCCTCCGGGAAGCGGGCCACCACGGCGATTGCCGTTGCCCCGGCGGCCCTTAGCCGCTCACCAGCTCTTAGCAACTCATGCGGCCGGCCCAGGCTTCCCCAGCTAGCACCACTGGCGCCATGGCTAAGGCTCACCTCCAGCGGGGCTTCAGTGATAACAACCGGGCCAATCTCGAGGCCCAAAGTCGCCCGGCAGGCATCGGCAACCTGCAGGTGGCGCTGGCGTAGCTCGGTTTCGATTCCCGCATCAAGCAACAGGCCAATCCGCTGGCGCCTAACCGGCTCCAGGGCCAGCTCGCCCCGCGCGAAGCGATTCAGGGCAGAGCCCTCCACGTAGTGGATGCGGGGATCACTCCAATAGAGCGAGGCCCCGTTCATCACATTGGGATGGGTGATTAGGCAACCACTTGCAGCAGCCAGCAGCCGTGCCGCCGGCAATCCATCGCCGGCATAACCGCCTAGCTCGCAGCCAATCCCGGTGGGAATAACCAGCAGGGTGGGCAGGGGTGCCCCGGGTCCGGCGACCGTGGTCACGGCGAATCGGCCAGGCAGAAGACGGCCTCCAGCACCAGTTCCCGGCCCCAGCTGGCAGCCTCGGGCCCAGTAATCTCGGCCGGCGACACAGAAGTAATGGCCCAACGCAGGGGCTTGCCTTCGACCGTTGCCAAGGCGGCCTCGATTTGGGGCAGCAGCGGACCTTCCTGGCGGACCAACCGCAGCTGCCGCGGCTCAAGCCTCACTTTTGATACTTGCCGAATTGCGCCTCGTAGAGCGCATCCTCCTGGCCGGCCTTGAGCTGGAGATCGGAGCGGGGCAACGAAACACATAACAGGGCAAAGCCCTGCTCCTGCAGCTCTTTCTTCACACCCATTGCATCGGGTTGATGCACCTGACCCTGGCTAATCAGGGCCGCACAGGTGGTGCAAACCCCGGAGCAGCAGGAGCTCGGCAGCGGTACCCCCGCCGCTTCTGCCGCCGCCAACACGGTTTGATCGCTACGGCAGGAAAAGCTATGGCTGCTGCCATCTAGCTCAGCCACGACCCTGAAATCCTGGACCTGGTTCGAGATTTGGCCTTCGCCCGAAATTTCGGCTGTGCTGGAAAAACTGGATTCGGTCACGGGGAGGGGGTTAAAGGCAGGCAGCTCTGGCTCCAATTCTCTCAGGTTGCAAGGGCTAGGCCTGCTGCCACTGGCTTGGGTGGGGCGCCAAATACTCCGGTGGGGCCTGGCCATCGCCAACGGGAGGAGCCGTTAGGACCAGATCCAGGCTGATCGAAAAACGGGTGTCATCTGGGTCTTGATTGGCCAGCACCGCGTGATCGAGGCCTGAAGGGAAGAGCAGCAGCAGGCCCGCCCGGGGCGCCACATCAACCCAAGGGGTAGTCCAGGGAGCTGCATTTGGAGATGGATGTGAAGCAGTTAGGGCAGGGAGCGGGCCCCCATGGCCCACGGCCATGCCGGGCACCAATTCATTCAGCTGGCGCTGGGGGAAAAGGCGCAGACAACCCTGACGGCCCGAGCCATCCCCACTGAGGTAATAGACCGCGCTCAGGTGGGCATTGGGGTGGTGATGTCGACCAACCACCTGGCCATAGCCACTGACCACGGGCCAACAGCGCTGGATATGGATTGCCAGCTGGCCCAGGTCAAAACCCAGTTCCTGGAGATAGCTGCGCCCATGGGCCAGCAGCTGGTCAACCAGGCCTGAAAAAACCGGATGGCGCTGCAACTGCCAAACACCATTTAGGTCGCCAGTCCAGGCGCAACCGGGATCGGGGTTAGAGCTCGCATCGCCCTGCAGTTGGGAAATCGCCCGTAGCTGCAGGGCTATCTCGATCGGATCAGGAGCCAACTGCACCCGTCCAAGGGCGACGGGGAACAGGGGCTCAATCGCCAAAGCCCTAGGCCATGGCAGCCGCGCCACCAACCACTTCCAGGATCTCCTGGGTAATGGCAGCCTGGCGGGCCTTGTTGTAGTCGAGGGTGAGGGTCTTGGCGAGGGCCTTAGCGTTATCGCTGGCGTTATTCATCGCCGTCATCCGGCTGGCCAACTCGGAGGCGGCAGCTTCCTGCAGGGAGCGCAGCAACTGGTTTTCCAGATACAGCGGCAAAAGGGCATTCAGCAGTTGATCAGGGCTCTGATCAAACACGATGTCGGATGGGAGCTTGGCCTCCACGTTGGCAGCACTGCCCACCTCAACCCCCAACTTGCCCTCGCGGGTGGTGAGACGGAAGATCTCATCTTCAGGAGTGGCAATCCCCTGGGGATCTAGGGGCAACAGGGTTTGCAGCACGGGCTTGGAACTCACCAAGTTGATGAACTTGGTAAAGATGATTTCCACCCGATCAGTTGAACCAGAAAGGAACTGGGCCAACACTTCATTGGCAATACCCATCGCCTCACTGGCATTGGGGACCTGCTCCAAGCCAGTAAAAGTGGCGCGAATTTTATAGAGTTTGGCGCGGTTCTGGAAATAGGTGATCGCCTTGCGGCCAATCAGTACCAGATCCACCGCGTAACCCTGGCCCTTGAGCTCTGCGTAGCGCTGCTCGGTGCGTTTGATGATGTTGGCGTTGTAGCCACCACAGAGGCCCCGGTCGCCGGTTACGGACAGAAGGGTGATCGTGGCAACCTCACGTTGCTCCAGCAAAGGAGCTTCCGCATCTTCAAAACGCATCCGTGACTGGAGGTTCTCCAGCACGCGCGCCAGGCGATCGGCAAAGGGCCGGCTGCGGAGCACCTGCTCCTGGGCGCGGCGCACCTTGGCGGCTGCGACCAGGCGCATGGCCTCAGTGATCTTGCGGGTGTTCTTGACCGAACCAATTCGGTCGCGGATGTCCTTAAGGTTTGCCATCGGTTATGCCCCTCCTCAAACGGAGGCGAGCATGGTCGACTTCACCTCGTTGATGGCATCCTTGAGCATGGCCTCAGCTTCGTCGCTGAGTTGCTTCTCGGTTTGCACCTTGGAGATGAAATCGGCCTTGTTGCTCTTGAGGTAGTCGCGCAGTTCGCGGCAGAAATCAACCACGGAATCCACGGGAACTTCGTCGATCAGACCCTTAACGCCGGCATACACAACGGCAACCTGCTCGGCCAGGATCAGGGGGCTGAACTGGGGCTGCTTGAGGATTTCGCGCAGGCGCTTGCCCCGGCCCAGCTGCTGCTGGGTGGCGGCATCGAGATCGGAGGCGAACTGGGAGAAGGCCGCCAGCTCGTCGAATTGGGCCAGCTCCAGCTTCAGGGTGCCCGCAATCTTCTTGATCGCCTTGGTCTGGGCGGCACCACCCACCCGGCTCACGGAGATACCCACGTTGATGGCGGGACGCAGGCCGGAGTTGAACAAGTCGGAGCTGAGGAACACCTGGCCGTCGGTGATCGAGATCACGTTGGTGGGGATGTAGGCAGACACGTCGCCCGCCTGGGTTTCGATGATGGGCAGGGCAGTCATCGAACCCTTGCCCATGGCATCGGAAAGCTTGGCTGCCCGCTCCAGGAGACGGCTGTGGCAATAGAAAACGTCGCCGGGGTAGGCCTCACGGCCGGGGGGACGGCGCAGCAACAGGGACATCTGGCGATAGGCCTGGGCCTGCTTGGTGAGGTCGTCGTAGATCACCAGGGTGGCCTTGCCCTTGTACATAAACGATTCGGCCAGGGCCGCGCCGGTGTAAGGAGCCAGGTACTGGAGGGCTGCCGACTCGGAAGCACTTGCTGCCACCACGATGGTGTAGTCAAGGGCGCCCTTTTCCCGCAGCACTTCGACCACGTTTGCAACTGAGGCGGCCTTCTGGCCAACCGCCACGTAGACGCAGACCACGTCCTCACCCTTCTGGTTGATGATCGTGTCGATCGCAATGGCGGTTTTGCCGGTCTGGCGGTCGCCAATGATCAATTCCCGTTGGCCACGGCCGATGGGGATCATCGCGTCGATGGCGGTGATGCCCGTTTGCATGGGCTCATGCACCGACTTGCGCTGGATGATGCCAGGCGCCATCGATTCGATCAGGCGGCTCTCGGTGGTGGCAACGTCGCCCTTGCCGTCAATCGGCTGGCCAAGGGAGTTAACAACGCGACCGAGCATCGCGTCGCCCACTGGAACGGAAGCGATCTTGCCGGTGGCATTGACCGTACTGCCTTCCTGGATCCCCCGACCCTCTCCCATCAGCACCACGCCGACGTTGTCGTCTTCGAGGTTGAGGGCGATGCCTTCAGTGCCGTCTTCAAACTGCACCAGCTCGCCGGCCATCACCTGCTGCAGGCCGTAGACGCGGGCGATGCCGTCGCCAATTTGCAGCACGGTTCCGACATTGCTGACCGAAACCGACTTGTCGTAGTCCTCAATTTGCTGCTTGAGGATGGCGCTGATCTCGTCGGGGCGGATGGAAACCATGGGAGGAAGTCCCCGCTAGGGGAGCTGATTAAGGGGGAAGGCGTTGAACGGGGAAGGAGGGAAGGGGTGGCTAGCTCACCTTGGCCAGCGCCAGTCCAAGGCGGCGCACCTGGCCAGAGAGGCTGGCATCGATCACCTGGGAGCCCATGCTGACGATGAAGCCGCCAATCAGGCTGGGATCGACCACGAGGTCGAACTCCACAGCCTTGGTGCCAGCAATCAACTGAACTTTTTTGTTGAGCTGCTCCTTTTGCTCTTCAGAGAGCTCAGTAGCAGAGGTGACCTTGGCAAGGGTGATGTTGCGAAGGTCCCGATAGAGCTCCAGGAAGCGCCTCAACACCGCATCCAGCACTGAAATGCGCTGGCGATCGGCCAGCAGCTTCAGCAGGTTCTGGAAAGAGGGGGTGAGCTGGTCATCAAAAAGCTTGGCCAAGGCCATCTTTTTTGACTCCGGCTCCAGCACCGGCGAAGCCAGGGCTTGACGCAGCTCGGGACTGCTGTTCCAGACAGCCAAAAGGCCCTTGGCCTGTTCGGCAACGATGTCTGTTTCCTTGCGGGATTCGGCCACCTGCAGCAAGGCTTCTGCGTAGGGGGTGGCAATGCTGTTAAGGAGAGGCATCAGGCTTTCCCCAGGGTTTTTATGGACTGCTCAATCAGGCGGACCTGGGTGGCCCCATCGAGCTTGCCGGGCAGGGCCGCCAGGGCGAGCTCAATGGCTTTATTGGCGGCTTCGCGGCGCAGCTGGTCGGTGACCCGGGCGGCCTCAGCACTGAGGTCGGCCATGGCCCCCTGCTTGACCCGGGCCATCTCCTCGATGGTGCGCTTCTCACTCTCCAGGCGGAGAGCTGCGGCACGGGCGTGGCCATCGGCGCGAATTTGCTCAGCCTTTTGCTGGGCTGCTGCCAGGTCCTGCTGGGCCTGGGCGAGGGAAGTTCCGGCGTTCGTCAGACGCTCTTCCGCATCCTTCAGATCAGCAAGAATGGCGTTGCGGCGGCGCTCAAGAATGCCGCCAAGGAATCCCGGCAGAAATTTCCAGAGGCCAAAGATGACGATGGCCAGGTTGATGATGTTGGTCTCAAACACGTTGAGATTGAGACCAAAACCGCCGTGGGTCGCCAGCAGGGTGGGGAAAAGAATGGTCATGAGGTAGCCAGCAAGCGGGAGACAATCAGGTCGCCGAGCTTGGCGGAGTCGGTTGTCAGCTGGGCCATCGCTTGATCGCGCTGGGCATCGATCTCACGGCGGGCTTGCTCGCGGGAGGCGTTGGCATCGGCGGTGGCCGCAGCCAGGGCATCGCGGTAGAGGCTATCCATCTCCTGCTCTGCCTCCTGAATCAACTTTTGGGACTGCTGACGCGCGTCCTTGAGTTGTTCCTTGAGGTCAGCCTCCAAGCGCTCAGCCTGGGCCAGCTTTTGCTTGGCTTCGGCGCGGCTTGTGGTGATAAAGCTTTCGCGCTCTTCCACGGCCCGTCCAACGGGGCGGAAAAACAGCGAATTTAGGATCAGGGTGAGGAGCACCACCTGAACTGCCATCAAGGGCAGGGTGGCATCGAGGTCGAATAGACCTCCCTCCGGTGCACCTGCTTCGGCGAGCAGAAGCCAGCTGGACATTGGGGCGAAGGCGCTGGAACGGGCGGGCAAATCGGTTGTGGTGGGAACAGGTGAGGCAGGGACTCAAGCCCCTGCCTTCCGACCACTCACAACTCGATCAATCAGGCGAAGGGGTTGGCGAACAGCAGCACCAGTGCGACCACTAGGCCGTAAATGGTGAGTGCTTCCATGAAGGCCAGGGACAGCAGCAGGGTGCCGCGGATCTTGCCTTCGGCTTCGGGCTGACGGGCAATGCCTTCAACGGCGCCGCCAGCTGCGGTGCCCTGACCGATGCCGGGGCCGATGGCACCGAGGCCGACAGCCAGGCCAGCGGCAACAACAGACGCAGCGGAAGTAAGGGAATCCATGGTGGAGTGGGTGATGGTTGGCGCAAAACAGCGCTTAGGGGACCGGGAAATAAACCCTGCGCCTGGGACATTCCCGGAGGAATGGGCCCGGGGTGCAACCGGACCTGCGCGCAGGAGATTTAGCAGAGCGCGGGGACCGCTCCGCCGAGACGAAGGGGTCCTAGTGGTGTTCTTCGTGCACCGCTTCGCCGATGTAATAGGCGGCGAGGGTGGCAAAAATCAGGGCCTGAATGGCACTGGTGAACAGCCCGAGGAACATCGCTGGCAGGGGCACAAGTAGGGGCACAAGAAATGCCAGCACTGCCACCACCAGCTCGTCAGCCAGGATGTTTCCGAATAGACGGAAAGAGAGCGAGAGGGGCTTGGTGAAGTCCTCGACGATCTTGAAAGGGAGCATGATCGGAGTCGGTTCCACGTAGTACTCGAAGTACCGCAGACCCTTACGGCTCAAGCCCGCATAGAAGTAAGCCAGGGAAACCAACAGCGCCAGGGCAATGGTGGTGTTGATGTCGGCCGTGGGAGCACCCAGCTCACCGCTGGGCAGATGGATCAACTTCCAGGGCACCAGGGCGCCGCCCCAGTTGCTCACAAATATGAACAGGAACAGGGTGCCAATGAAGGGCATCCAATCTCGGTAAGCCTTTTCGCCAATCTGCTCCCGCGACAAATCACGGATGTAGTCCCAGAGAAACTCGAGCAGGTTTTGGGCTCCGCGGGGATCGCGCTCCAACTTGCGGGTGCCTACCACCACCAAGGCCAGAAGGGCCCCAATTACCACCCAGGAACTAATAAAGACCTGTCCGTGGATTTTGAGGTTGCCAAGCTGCCAATAGAGGTGTTTACCAACCTCCAGTTCGGCAAAGGGAAGGATGAGAGGCATGGGAGCCGGGAAAGGGAATTAGGCGTCGGAGATTTTCTGATCGAAAACCTTCTGATCAAAAACTGCCTGAAGAATCACTGCCGGTTTGTAGAGAAGAAAGCCCAACAGGGCCGGCAGGATCGAGATTTGGGGGACCTTGGCGCCCAGCAGCACTAGGGCCGCAGGCACCAGTAACTGGGCCTTACTGATCCGGCGGGAGTTTTCCCCCAGCCGACTCACACTGCGGCTGAGCAGCCACAGATAAAGGACTCCAGCGGACGCACCAATCAGCAGGCTTAGGGCCGTGATCGGGCTAAAAACGATGGCAGTGAAGATCACGGCCACTGCGGAAAGCAGCAGGGTGAACAGCAGTAGTCGTCGTTGAAGCCTATAAAAATCATCCATGCCATTGCTGGGATCGGCCGAGGCACGATCTGCAGCTGGATCTGGAAAATCCGGCGAAACCGGCAAGGGCAAGGCGTCAGTGGTCCCGATTCCTAGCTCCTGATCCCCGGGGGGATTGGCTGCCGGCAAAGCGGCATCCGCAGGGCAGGGGAGGGAAACCGACAAACGTCATTACCCCTGAAAAGGCGGGCGGAATCTATCACGCAGCTGCGGGCAGTACCGGCAGCAGAACCCTCTGCTCCACCAGGCGCCGGGCCACCGCAGCCTGGTGCCCGGCGGACCAGCCCAGGTCCAAAGCCCCCAGGGCAGTCCCGGCTGGGGCCGCCTCCAGGCCCTTCATCAGGGCCAAGCCATCCGCGCCCAAGTCCAGAGGAGCCATGTCGGCATCCAGCAAGGCCACTCCGGGCCAACCCCACAGACAACGGTTGCGCTCCCCGGCAGCGGCCAGAAGGTCGGCATCGGATTGCCAGCTAGTGCAACCCAGGGGCCCCTTGCTCAGGAAAAACTCGAAATGGCTGATATCGGGATCTAAATCCTCGATCAAGGCCCATTGGCGCTCCAGGGGCAAGGCCTGGGCCCGCTCAAGCAACTCACCGCTGAGCAGGCGGGCCGGGTTCCAAACCTCAGGGTTTGAAAAACCAGCAAATTGCAGGTCTGCTGAGGCCACAAAGGCCATCAGACGCTGCAGGTTGTAACTGGTTTCCTGCGGGTGCAGATACATGTCGGCGAAATTGGCATCGGCGGCCGTATCAATCGCCCAGCGCTGCTCGTGGTGGCGCCTCAGCCGATTGCTGGGGGGAAGGCTGCTGAAGAGCTCCCGCCCCAGGCGCAGGCCCTCGGCACCGCTGCCCACCCCCAGCTCCGTCAGCACCCTTTGGCTGCGGTGGATTTCCCAGCGGCCCCCATCGGCATAGAGGAAGAGGTGCAGGAGCCCGCCTGGCTTAAGCAGGGCCGCCAGAGCCCGCAGGCCCGCGGCCGGTTCACGCAAATGGTGCAGAACCCCCACCGAATTGATGTAGTCGAAGGGACCCTCCCCCTCCAGATCCAACAAACTGCGTTGCTCGATTCGCAGCTCAGACACCTGGGCCGAGGCTTCGGAACGGCGGCAGCGCTCCCTGGCCAGATCCAAGGCCCCAGCACTGATATCTACGGCCAGGATCTCGGCGCCAGGGTTGAGATGGGCGAGGTAATCGGTACTCACCCCGGTGCCACAGCCCGCGTCCAAGATCCGCCAGGGACGCGGCTTCGCCTCCAGCCTGGGGACAAGGGAACCCACCACAAATGCACTGGCACTGTCGATGCACCAGCGCCAGTTGTATCCAGGTGGCGGCCCGTCCTGGAGGGGATCGCCCGGGTAGGGGAAGCGGTCGTAGAAGGCGCTAACCACCGGTGTGGCTGCATCGCTGGTCGGCACGGCAAATCAGGCACTGACCAGGGGAGCTTTTCATGGCCCCAGGCAATTTGCGGCCCCAAAGCCAGCCCTGCTGCAAACATTTGTTCATGCCGCCGTGAACCCCAAGAGGGGCGGCCGTAACGTGACCCAGCCCGGTTCGCTCCCGTAAATGACCGTGACCGCCAGCAGCGGCAGCACTAGGGTCACCCCCCAGCGCTACGACACCCTGCCGCTCTCCAGAGTCCGTCAGGCGGAGCAGCAGGATCGCTTTCCCGATGGCGGGGAGCTGGATGGGCTGAGCAACTTTTTCCTGAGCGGCCAGCTGAGGCTCGCCGCTGCCCGATCCCTCTCGGAAAACGCCGAGTTCATTGTGGCCAAGGCAGCCAACCGGATTTTTGCCGGCGGCACCCCCCTTTCCTACCTCGACAACCCGATTGGGGTCGCCCCAGCCACCCCGGCCTCTGCCCAGGCCCTAGCCGCTGACCAGGCAGCCTTCCAGCAATCGGTCCAGACCTTTGCCCAGGGCACCGCAGCCCGCAGTGGCGGCAATGTTTTTAGTCGCCTGCTCGAGGGAGCTGGTGGCGATGGTGATGTGCGCGTAGAGCTGCCGGCGGGGTTCAGCCCAATCGCCGTGGGGCGCTATGGCACCGAGCGGATGAAGAAATCAATCCGCGACCTGGCCTGGTTCCTGCGCTACGTGGGCTATGCCCTCGTGGCAGGCGATCCCAGCATCCTCAAGGTGAATACCCGCGGGTTGGCCGATGTGCTCGACCAGGCCTGCTCCCTTGCAGCCACGAACGTGGCCCTGCAGGAAATGCGCGCAGCTGCGGCGGGCCTGCTCAAGGACAATCCTCCCGCCCGGCAGCTGGTAATCCAATACTTCAACGTATTGATTGGCGAACTGGCCATCCCAACCCCCTCGGCAAAGCAGCGCCTGGGTAGCGCCGAAAACCAGGGTCTCCAGCTGCCCGCCAGCTATGCCATGGCGGCGGAAGGAGCCCAGCGCTTCAACATGAAGCCCGGCATGAGCGGAGCCCAAAAGGCCGAGGTGATCAGGGCCGCCTACCGCCAGGTGTTCGAACGCGACATCGCCAAGGCCTATTCCCAGGTCGTCAGCCCTGTGGAAGCAACCCAGGTGCGCCAAGGCGACATCTCGATGCGCGAATTCATCCGCGCCCTGGGCCATAGCAAGGAATATCGGCAGCAGTTTTATGGCCGTTTCTCCAACAGCCGCGCCGTCGAGCTGGCCTTCCGCCACTTCCTAGGCCGGGGGATCAGCTCCAGGGAAGAGTTCACCCGCTACTTCGACATCGTCAGCGCCCAGGGCCTATGGGGCCTGGTGGATTCCCTGATCAACTCCAGCGAATACGCCCAGGTGTTTGGCGAAGAGACAGTGCCCTATCTGCGGGACCTCGGCGAGGAAGCCCAGGAAAGTGCCGGCTGGGGATCCAACCGCAAGTTGTTCCGCTTTAGTGCGCCCTTTGAGGGAGCCCCCCAGTACGTCACCCTTTACGCCGCCTACCGCCAACCCTTTGCTGACCAGCACGTCTACGGAGGCGGCAACGATCCCCTGGCCCTTAACTACGGGGCCATTTTCCCCTCGGGTACTGCCTCTGTAGCCACCAGGCCCGCACCGTACGGCTATGACGCCCGACGCATCCTGATCGGCAATGGCCTGGTCCAGCCCGGCCAAATGAACTCAGCCCAATTCCGCAAGGCCAGCCCCCGCCGCCTTGGACCAAAGGTGGTGCGGCTGCAGCAAATTTCCACCGGTGGAGCATCCGTTCCCCGCCGCGGCGGCCAACCCAGCATCCGGGGCACCGAAGCCAGCACCCAGGCCGTAATTCGCGCGGTTTACAACCAAGTTCTTGGCAACACCGGCTACGCCGGCGAGCAGAGCAAGGTTGAGGAAATCAAGCTGGAAAATGGCGACATCAGCCTGAGGGAATTTGTGCGCCAGGTGGCCCGCTCGGAGGCCTTCCGCCGCCGCTATTGGAGCGGTCTGTACATCACCAAGGCGATTGAGGTGATGCATCGTCGCCTGATTGGCAGGCCGACCTTTGGCCGCTGGGAAATCAACGCCTACTTCGACACCGCTGCCCGCAAGGGCTTCTACGGCGTCGTCGACGCAATGCTGAATAGCGCCGAATACAACGAAAGCTTCGGCGAAGACACCGTTCCCTTCGAGCGTTTCATCACCGCCAGCGATCGCAACGCCCGGCAAGTGCCCAGCTTTAAGCAGGCCATCAACGCCTCTGGCTATGTGGAGCCCCCGGCCCAGCGCCCCAACGCCCTGCAGTCCCAGGCCCTGCGCACGGTCAGTGGTGATCTGGTGCCCCGCAACCTGGTGGAAAGCCAGGCCGAGGTCTTCGGCACATGGAGCGCCCAAATCTCGGGGGGGCAAACCATGGCTCCAAGCAGGCCTGCCATCCCCAGGGGTCCGGGCAGCGTGCTTTCGGCCCCTGAGCCCACCCGTCGCTGGAACCCAGCCACCCTTCCCTCCATTGGTGGGGCCTGGCAACCAGCCCAGAGTCTCGGTAGAGCCACTAGTTCTTTCAATCGATCTGCCAGCCCCAATGAGCCCGGGGCATCGATGGCCAAGGCCCTGCAGAAGGGCCTGCCCCAGGGCTTTGGCAGGCGTCAAAGCCTTGCGCCCCCGTTGACACTGGTGAACAACGCCAGCGAAAGCGAGCTGCAGGAAGCCCTCGAAGCCAGCTACAAGCAGCTGCTTAATAGAGTGCCTTTTGACGCCGAGCGTCCTGTCGAACTGGAGTCCAAATTCCGCAACAACCAACTGACCGTTGCCCAGCTGGTCGACCAACTGACTGGCAGCGAACTGTTCCAAGAGCGCCTCAATCGGATGGCGCCCCTGCGGGCCGCATCGGCGGCATATTTGGCCCTACTTGGGCGGGCAGCCCAGCCCAAGGAAGTGAGTGTCTTCTTGGCAACCCGGGCCAACTCCGGCCAACGGGCGGCAATCGAAGAACTGCTCTCGGGCAAAGAATATGCCGAAGCCTTTGGCGAAAACACCGTGCCTTATATCCGTGGCATGGCCACCGCCGATGGCCTGCCCTTGAGCACCGTCAATAGAACGGCCTCGCTCTACAGCGGCAACGCCGGACTGAACCCGGGCCCCAAGGCTGCTATCTAAAACCAGGCAGCTATCTAAACAAAACCACCCCCGAACCTGAGAGGCCTTCCGATTTCACTATCGGGGGGCTTTTTAATGGCTAACTACACAAAATATCGCAAATAGATGCTTAATATTTGGCGCGCACAGTTACTGTCAGCAACATCTGCGAAAGTCGTTGCGGGCCAAGGGATTTGCAGATTGGAACGGCCGTGAAGAACTGTTACCGGTGCCCGGAGCAGTGAAGGGCCTTGCCACAGAATGATTGGGCGATCGGCGCGAGTCGATCACGTCCCCCCTTACTCACCCGGATACGGTCACCGTCAAGGCGGCCGCTTGTTTCGAGGCAGAACTGCATGAGCATCGTCTCCAACTCGATCATCAACGCGGACGCCGAAGCCCGCTACCTAAGCCCTGGCGAACTTGATCAAATCAAGTCGTTCGTCACGGCCGGGCAGCGTCGCCTCCGCGTCGCCCAGGTTCTCAGCGAGAGCCGCGAACGCATCGTCAAGCAGGCCGGCGGCGCCCTGTTCCAGCGGCGTCCCGATGTCATCTCCCCTGGCGGCAACGCCTACGGCGAAGAGATGACTGCTTCGTGCTTGCGCGACATGGACTACTACCTCCGTCTGGTGACCTACGGAGTTGTGGCAGGCGATGTCACCCCGATCGAAGAGATCGGCGTGATTGGAGCCCGCGAGATGTACCGCTCCCTGGGTGTTCCCCTCGACGCCATGGCCGAGTCCGTGCGCGAGATGAAGTCCGCCGCACTGGGTCTACTGACAGGTGCCGATGCCGAAGAAGCTGGCTTCTATTTCGACTACGTGGTTGGCGCCCTCTCCTAAGACAGCCGAACACCCTCCAGCCCCCCTCTATTCGACAGTCTTTTCGACCGTCCTTTCGCCCCTAGCAGGATTCATGCAAGACGCCATTACCAACGTCATCAACCAGGCCGACGTTCAAGGCCTTTACCTGGACGGTTCGTCCATGGGTCGCCTTGAGCAGTACTACGCCAGCGGTGAGCTGCGTGTTCGCGCCGCAGCCACCATCAGTGCCAACGCCTCGGCCATCATCAAGGAAGCCGTAGCCAAATCACTGCTGTACTCGGACATCACACGTCCCGGCGGCAACATGTACACCACCCGTCGCTATGCGGCCTGCATTCGCGACCTCGACTACTACCTCCGCTACGCCACCTACGCGATGCTGGCTGGGGACACCTCGATCCTCGACGAGCGCGTACTTAACGGCCTCAAGGAGACCTACAACTCCCTGGGCGTGCCCATCGGCGCAACTGTGCAGTCGATCCAGGCCATGAAGGAGACCACCGCTTCCCTAGTGGGCCCCGATGCCGGCAAAGAGATGGGCGTCTACTTCGATTACATCAGCTCCGGCCTGGGTAACTGATCCCTCGAGCTTCAACCCTGAGGATCCTTCCCATGCGCCTGTTCAAGATCACTGCCTGCATTCCCTGCCCGGAAAAATCACGCACCCAGCGTGAACTGCAAAACACCTTCTTCACCAAGTGGGTGCCCTACGAGAGTTGGTTTGCCGAGCAGCAGCGAATCATGAAGCAGGGGGGCAAAATCCTCAAGGTGGAGCTAGTCGCCGGACGCCGCCAGCAAAACGTTGGCAACTGAGCCTTTGAACCGCTTAAGTTTGGGCCTGTCTTCTTGAATCCCTAATGCCCGGCTTTTGCCGGGCTTTTTTGTGGCCAACACCTCCCGCACCCCAACCAGCTGGCTGCCCCTGCCCTGGCAGCTATGGCCAGCCGAAGCCCGGCTGCTGCTGGGCATGGTGGCCATTTGGAGTCTGGTGGGCCTGCTGGTGCTCACCTCCGCCAGTTGGTGGGTGGCGGAGCGGGAAATGGGTGATGCGGCCTACTACCTCAAGCGACAGGTCATCTGGATGGTGGCCAGCTGGGGATTGCTCTGGTTGGGATTGCGTACCAGCCTGCGGCGCTGGTTACACCTGGCACCTTTGGCCCTGCTGATCTGTCTTGTGCTGGTGGCCGCCACCCTGGTCATGGGCAGCACGGTCAACGGGGCCAGCCGCTGGCTGGTGATTGGCCCGATTCAAATCCAGCCATCGGAGCTGGTAAAACCCTTTGTGGTGCTCCAAGGCGCCTCGATCTTTGCCCACTGGAAACGGATTGGCATCGATCAAAAACTGCTCTGGCTAGGGATCCTGGGGGGCCTAGTCCTGCTGATCCTCAAGCAGCCAAATCTCAGCACGGCCGCCCTAACGGGCCTGCTCCTCTGGCTGATGGCCCTGGCCGCCGGTCTGCCAAAAATCCTGCTGCTCGGTTCGGCTGGCGGCGGCGCCCTGCTGGGGGTGGGCAGCATCCTGATCAACTCCTACCAAAGGGTCAGGGTGATCTCCTTCCTCGACCCCTGGCGCGATGCCCAGGGCGACGGTTACCAACTGGTCCAAAGCCTGCTGGCCATTGGCTCAGGCGGGTTGTTTGGATCTGGCTTTGGCCTCTCCACCCAAAAACTCCAGTACCTGCCCATCCAATCCACCGACTTCATCTTTGCGGTGTTTGCTGAAGAATTCGGCTTGCTGGGCTCGGTGGTGCTGCTGCTATTTCTGCTGCTGTTTAGCTTTATTGGTCTGCGCATCGCCCTGCAGTGCCGCACCAACCAGCAGCGGTTGATCGCCATGGGCTGCACCACGATCCTGGTGGGCCAATCGATCCTCAATATCGCCGTGGCCAGTGGCGCCATGCCAACCACCGGCTTGCCCCTGCCCCTGATCAGTTACGGCGGAAATTCCCTGATGGCCAGCCTGTTGATCTGCGGCCTCCTGCTGCGCTGCTCCTTGGAGGGAAGTGGGCTCACAACCGCGCCCAGGCGCCAGCGGCCGGCAGCTGCCCGATAGGCTTTTGCAATGATCAGCCTTGGGCCCCTACTGGCTGAATGGGCTCGCAGCAGCGAGTTGCTGCTGCAACAGTCCCTGGCCTCCCCCACGCCTTTTACGGTCGCCCTGGTGTTTGCCGGCGGGTTGTTGACCAGCCTTGGGCCCTGCTCCCTTTCCCTACTGCCCGTAACCCTCGCCTACCTGGCGGGCTTTGGCGCAGCTGCGCCAAAGCCCTGGCAGCGCAGCCTCAGCTTCGCGGCAGGGATTGTTGCCTCCCTGGTTTTGCTCGGACTAGTAAGTGGCCTACTGGGCAGGATTTATGGCCAGATCCCCGGCCTAATCCCCACGATCGTGGCCGTATTGGCCCTGGTGATGGGCTTCAACCTGCTGGGGCTGCTGAAAATTCCCCTACCGGCCGGCCCAGATCCGGAAATATGGCGCCGCAAGGTGCCGGCCCCCCTGGCCCCCCTGGCCGCTGGCCTCGCCTTTGGTTTGGCGGCCACACCCTGCACCACGCCCGTATTGGCCGTATTGCTGGGCTGGATGGCCCAAAACGGCAAGCCCCTGGTGGGCATGGTGATGCTCACCAGCTTTGCCGCAGGCCAGGTGCTGCCGCTGCTATTGGCCGGCACCGCCGCGGCCAGCCTTCCCAACCTGCTCAGCCTTAGGCGGCTCGGCCAGTGGGTGCCGCCGATCAGTGGGGTAGTGCTGGTGGCCACCGGCGCCCTAACCCTGCTAGCCCGCTGGCTATGAGGATTTTCCAAAAAATTGCGGGCCTGATCTCCGATCTGCGCCTGGCCATTGGCCTGCTGTTGGTAATTGCCATTGCCAGCGGCGTCGGCACGGCCATCCCCCAGAAGGAAAGTGAAGCCTTCTACCACCAGCTCTACGACCCCAAGCCCTGGCTGGGGGTGCTCCATGGGGATGGGGTGCTGGCCTTCCAGCTCGACCACATCTATTCCAGCAACTGGTTTTTAGGGCTTTTGGCCTGGCTGGCCCTATCCCTGTTGCTCTGCAGCTGGAAGCGGCAATGGCCCGCCCTGCAGGCAGCGTTGCGCTGGATTGATTACAAATCTCCGCGCCAACTGAGCAAACTAAGCGTGGCTGAAACGGTTCCCTCCAGCGAACCAAACGTCAGCCTCGAGAAGCTGGAAAACTTGCTGCAAAGCCAGGGCTGGCAGATCCAGAGGCAGGAGGGAAGATTCGCAGCCCGCAAAGGGGTTTTGGGCCGAGTGGGGCCGATGCTGGTGCATGCGGGCCTGGTGGTTTTCATGCTGGGTGCCGCCTGGGGTTCCCTAGGCGGTCAACGCTCGGAGCAATTTTTAGCCCCGGGTCGCACCCTGGATCTGCTCGATAGCCGCGGCCAAAGCCAGCTGGTAATCGCCGTGGATGGCTTCTCGGTGCAAAGGGACCCGGCCGGCCGGCCAGAGCAATTCACCTCCCAACTGCGGCTCCTAAAGGGGGAGGATGGCCCGGAGCTCAAGCAGGCGCAGATCAGCGTCAACCACCCCCTGCGCTTCCAGGGCATCACCCTTTACCAAGCCGACTGGGCCCTGGCGGCCATCACCGTGCAACTGGGTAAAAGCCCCCTTTTGCAGCTGCCCCTCCAACCCTTTCCCCAGCTGGGTGAGCAAATATGGGGGCTGGTGCTGCCCACCAGGCCAGACGGCAGCGAGCCTGTGCTGCTGAGCCTCAACAACGAAGCAGGCCCTGTAGATGTCTATGGCCCCGATGGCAATTTGATTAGCCAACTGGTGCCCGGGGGAGATCCGGTGGAGATCAAGGGCCTACCGATTCGGGTCGAAAGAGTGCTGCCCGCCAGCGGCATCCTGCTCAAAAAGGATCCTGGCGTACCCCTGGTCTACGCAGGTTTCGCGATCGCCCTGACCGGCGGTGGTTTGAGTCTGCTGGCCACCCGCCAACTCTGGGCCATTGGCGAGGGGGTTGGATCAGGGGGACGGCTGCATGTGGCTGGCCTCTGCAACCGTAACCTGACGGCCTTTGCCCGGGAGCTACCGGAGCTGATCGCCCAGGTCTAGGCGGGTGCCATGGCAGACCCGCACCACGGTGTGGACATTGCCCCTGGGATGGAAATCGGCCTCCAGCTGCATCCATTGGGGTGCGGCCACCGCCACACAGTCGTCGAGGATGCGGTTGGCCACCTCCTCGTGGGAGATGGAGCGCTCCCGGTAGCTGTTCACATAGAGCTTGATCGCCTTGAGCTCCAACACCCGGGGCCCCGGCTGATAGAGCAGGCGCAGCACCGCAAAGTCGGGGTAGCCCGAAAAGGGGCATCTGCAGGTGAATTCAGGCAGTTCAATCGACACCTCATAGGGCCTGCCAGGCCTGGGATTCTCAAAGCAGATCAGTTGGGCATCGGCGATGGCCCGTTCGCCATAGAGCGGGGTTTGGGTTTGCCCTAAATCCATCGCTGACCTGAAATCAAGCCTGGATCCTAGGCAGCACGCCAGGCAAACCAGTAGCGGTTGTTACGGCGACCGCCGCCAGGCTCGGGCCTAATGGGTCCAAGGGTCCCTACCCCCTTCCATTAATGGAGGGGGCCTGAGAGACTCACCGCAGGTCCCAGCAGCCGCCATGAAAAAAGTCGAGGCCATCATCCGTCCCTTCAAGTTGGAGGACGTCAAGATTGCGCTGGTCAATGCAGGCATCGTGGGCATGACCGTGAGCGAAGTGCGCGGCTTTGGCCGCCAAAAGGGCCAGGTGGAGCGCTATCGTGGCTCGGAATTCACCGTGGAGTTTCTGCAAAAGCTCAAGCTGGAGATCGTTGTCGACGACGACAAGGTCGACACCGTGGTGAGCGCCGTTCAAGACGCGGCCCGCACCGGCGAGATCGGCGATGGCAAGATTTTTGTCAGCACAATCGATTCGGTGATTCGCATCCGCACCGGCGACCGCGACAGCACCGCCATCTAGGCACCTAACTGGCCAGGGTGCGCTCCACCAAGGCAGCAATGCTTTCGGGATTAACGGCTGGCTGCTCTTCCCAATTTTCCCCTGGTGGATGCCCCTGGGGCCGAAGCCAGAGCACGTACTCGTGGTTGCCGGCCGGGCCCGTAATCGGAGAAGCGACCAAGCCGTGGGGCACGAGTTTATGGCCTTGGGCTGAGGCAATCACCCCTGAAATCGCATCGACATGGGCGGCCGGATCCCGCACCACCCCGCCCTTGCCTACCCGCGCCTTACCCACTTCAAATTGGGGTTTCACCAGGAGCAGTAAGTCCGCCGGGGCGCCAGGCATCATCAGGGCACAGAGGGCCGGCAGCACCAGTCCGAGGGAAATGAAAGACAGATCGGCCACGGCCAAATCCGGCCAGGATTCGGCACTGCCCAGAGCATCTGCACAGCCATAGAGATCGGCCGCGGTGAGGTGGCGCAGGTTTGTGCGCTCCCTGAGCACCACCCGGGGGTCACTGCGCAGGCTCCAGGCCGTTTGGCCATAGCCCACATCAATGCCATAGACACGCGTGGCACCGTGCTGCAGGAGGCAATCCGTGAAGCCCCCCGTGGAGATGCCGCCATCGATGCAAACCCTGCCGCCAATCTTGATGGGGAAGGCCTCGAGGGCCGCCAGGAGCTTCTCCCCGCCACGGGATACAAAGCGCGGTGGCTGCTGCACCAGCAATTCTGCTTCCGGCTGAACCTCGGTGCCAGGCTTATCTAAAATCTGGTCGCCACAGCGCACCTTGCCGGCCCGGATCAGTTGCTGGGCCTGCTGGCGGGAGCTCACCAAACCCCGGGCCACCAGCTCTAGATCCAGGCGTTGCTTTGGAGCCATGGGCGTTTTGTGCTCAACGCACACTAGAAACCGAACACATTCCAAACATGGGGGCCCTGCAGCAAAAACCAGCGGAGGATTGCCAAATCGCAAGGTGGCCTCCATGACCTCCTCCCAACCCAGTCGCTCCCGAGCTGGCAGGCGTCTTCGCCTGGTGGGGGCCAAAAATGGGGCCAACAATGTGGTGGAGCTACTTAGGCCCGGCAGTTTTGTGCGGCTGCGCAACCAGCCCGGCGACCTACCCCCCTTCCAGTTGATCCATTGCCGCGGCGGCCGCTGCTGGGTGCGCCAGCAAAGCTGGGGATCCCTGGTGCACTGGGAAGTGGCCCACCAACAACTCACCACCGCCGCCTAGGGGCTGCCCAGGCGCTGGCTATTACGCCACCCCATACATTGGTTGGGCTGTTGCCACGCGCTGGCCCTTGATCGAGCGTTACACCCTGCCCGAAATGGGCAACCTCTGGACTGAGGAGGCCAAATTCCAGAGCTGGTTGGATGTGGAAATTGCCGCCACCGAAGCCCAGTGTGATCTGGGCCGGGTGCCGACTGAAGCGCTCGCCACCATCAAGGCCAAGGCGGCCTTCAAGGTTGAGCGCATCCTCGAAATAGAAGCGGAGGTGCGTCACGACGTGATCGCCTTCCTCACCAACGTGAACGAATACGTGGGCGATGCGGGCCGCCACATCCACGTGGGTATGACCAGCTCGGATGTGCTGGATACGGGCCTGGCCCTGCAGATGAAGGCCTCTGTGGCCGTATTGCGCTGCGAACTAGACAAACTGGCCAACGCCCTGAGGGCCCTTGCCCGCGAACACAAGGGCACCGTGATGATCGGTCGCTCCCATGCCATCCATGGCGAGCCGATCACCTTTGGCTTCAAGGTGGCCGGCTGGCTAGCAGAGGTGGTGCGCAACCAGGAACGGCTAGAGCGGCTCGAGCAGGTGGTGAGCGTGGGCCAAATCTCAGGCGCCATGGGCACCTACGCCAACACCGATCCCCAGGTGGAGGCCCTCACCTGCGCCAAATTGGGCCTGGTGCCCGATACGGCAAGCACCCAGGTGATCTCCCGCGATCGCCATGCCGAATACATCCAAACCCTGGCCCTGGTGGGTGCGGCCCTGGAGCGCTTCTCCACCGAAATCCGCAACCTGCAGCGCACCGATGTGCTCGAGGTGGAGGAAAACTTTGCCAAGGGCCAAAAGGGCAGTTCGGCCATGCCCCACAAACGCAACCCGATCCGCTCCGAGCGGATTAGTGGCCTGGCCAGGGTGCTGCGCAGCTACGTGGTGGCGGCCCTGGAGAATTGCGCCCTCTGGCACGAGCGTGACATCAGCCACAGCTCGGTGGAGCGGATGATGCTGCCCGATTGCTCTGTGACCCTGCACTTCATGCTGCGGGAGATGACCGAGGTGGTGAAGGGCCTGGGGGTTTATCCCGAAAACATGGCCAACAACATGAATGTGTATGGCGGCGTTGTTTTCAGCCAGCGGGTGCTGCTGGCCCTGGTCGACACGGGCCTAGCCCGAGAAGACGCCTATCGGATCGTGCAGCGCCATGCCCACAGCGCCTGGAATAGGGCCGGTGGCAACTTCCGGGCCAATCTCGAGGCCGATGGCGATGTCACCAGCCGCCTCAACCCCGAGCAGCTGGCCTACTGCTTCTCCACCGACCTGCACCAGGAGAACCTGGCCGTGATCTGGCAGCGGCTGGGGATTTAATCGGGAGCTAATTAGACGTTGTAGCGGCAGTGGGCAGGGGCCGCTCGGTGGCGGGATCCAGCTGACCGGCCACCAAATCCTCGATCTCGCAGACCGGGAAGCGGTTGATCGCCTTGAGGGAGGCGCGGGCGTTGTCGCGCAGCTGCTGGCTGATTGCCTCGCAATAGGGCACCTGGGCGAGCAGATCCACGGTGCGGCGCATGATCCGCACCACATCCCCCTCGTCTAGGGAAGTATTGGCGATCACATCACTCCAGCTGGTGCCCTTGGCCCAGGCCTGCACCAGCCCCGTCAATTCGGGCTCCCACCAGAGCGGGAAGCTCACCTTGCCCCGTTCCTGCTGCCGCTCCAGCTCCCGTCGCAGCCCCCGCAGATCATGGAGAGCCTCCTCTGCCGCCGCCGGCGGCGGATAGCCACTCCAGAGATCAGGCCGGTTCACCTCGGTGGAAATCGCCTCAAATACAGCCGCCAACTGGGCTGGATCGAGCTCATCGAGATGGCCGCTCATCAAGGCCAGGCCCAGCCAGAGTTCGTTATCGCCGCGCAAAGCTGCCACGGTGCGGCCCACCTCGGTGGGCTCCAGGCCATCCTCGCCAGCCAGGGCACCGAAAAAGCGCAGGATCTCGATCAGGGAGAGAAAGGTTTCCCAGTGGCGGTTAGAGCGGAAATGGAGCAATCGCTGGCGTTCTTCGATCTCCAGCTGGAGCTCCTCCATCCGGTGGCGGTGCTTCTTGAGCTGCCTGCGATCCCCCCAGCGATGGGCGGGATGGAGCTCCAACTCCTCCTCCAGCTGGTGCACCAACTGGGCATGGACCTGCACCTCGCCCGCCAGGTCGTACTGGGGGGTGGCCATGTCATGGCGACGGGCCATGTGGCCCACCGCCAGGGCCAAGCCCCCACTGGCCTGGTCGCCGTGGCGCAATTCACCGGCGTGGCGCAGCAGGGGCGTCTCCACCTGGCCTACCTGCAGACAACTGAGCTCCGCATGCAGACTCACCACCGCATTGCAGGGCAGCAACACCCACAGGTTTTCGTCGGTGAGACAAAGCAGGAGGGGGAACTGGCCCGATCCCTTGACCTTTTCCACAATCACAGCCGGAGTCACCCGCCCCTTGAGTTGGGGCGCCTTGAGGCTCACGAGGGTACCTTCGCTGGCGAATTGCAGGGCCAAGGTGAGCTCGTGGGCCAGGGTTTCTTCTGCCTGCTGCTGAAGAATCCGCAGGATGCGCCTTTCCTCCCGCAGGCGGTTTCGCTGCTTTTCGTAGTCCTCGAAGTCCTCCCAGGGCACATCCCCGGAACCGTCCTCCAGGCGATCCAGTTGGCCCATCAAATCGGCAATGCGGGCCTCGTCTTCCACCAGGTCCAAGGTGGCCAGATAGCGCCCAAAACTGCGCTCCACCAGCTCCTGGGCCTTGGCCAGGTCGTAGCGCTGCAGCAGGTTGAGCACCATCCCGTAGGAGGGGGTGAACTGGCTAACCAGGGGATCGGCGGGGCTGGTGGCCAACTGGCCGGCCTCACGCACCCCCTCAAAGCGGCTTTGCACCGTGACCACATAACCCTGGGTATCGAGCCCTCGCCTGCCGGCCCGACCGGCCATTTGCAGAAATTCACTGCCCATCAGGGGGCGGTGGCCCCGCTCGGTACGTTTGGAGAGGGCTGAGATCACCGTGGTGCGCGCAGGCATGTTGATGCCCGCAGCCAAGGTTTCCGTGGCAAACACCACCTTGATCAGGCCCTGCTGGAACAACTCCTCGATCAACTCCTTCCAGGCCGGCAATACGCCGGCGTGGTGGGCCGCAATGCCCCGCAGCAGGGCATCGGCATGGCCCCCATCTCGCACCGCTTCTGGGGTGGCGGCGATGTAGGCATCAAGCCGCGCCTTAATGCGGGCCTGCTCGGCTGAATTTACCAGGCAGATCTTGCCCAGCTCCTTAACTCCCCGATCACAACTGCGACGACTAAAGATGAAATAGATGGCCGGAAGCATGTCCCGCTCTGCCATCTGGGCCACCACAAACCCCAGGGGCGGGGCCTCCGGCTGGGGCGGCTTCGGCACTTTCGGCCCCTTGCGGCGGGCCCCCTTCGGTGCGCGCCAAACCTTGCAGTTGGGGTGAAGCCCAGTGCCCTCCTCATTGAGCAGGGGATGGAGGCCCTTGGCGCTACAAAAACTGAATTCCAGGGGCACGGGCCGGAAATCGCTCAACACCAGCTGGGTGGGGCCATGCACCCTCTCGATCCAGTCGGTCAGCTGCCCTGCATTGGCCACAGTGGCCGATAGGGCCACCAACTGGATGACCGGTGGACAGTGAATGATTGATTCTTCCCAGACGGTGCCGCGCTGGGAATCGTTCATGTAGTGGCACTCGTCGAGCACCACCGCCTCCACGCCCTCGAGCGGGTCATCTCCGCCATCGGCTTCCGCGTAAAGCATGTTGCGGAAGATCTCGGTGGTCATCACCACGATCTGGGCTTCCCGGTTGAAGCTGAGATCACCGGTGAGCAGGCCCACTTTTTCGTGGCCAAATTGCTCGCGGAAATCGCGCAGTTTTTGGTTAGAGAGGGCCTTAAGCGGCGTTGTGTAGAACACCTTCTGGCCATGGGCCAGGGCGCGGTGAATGGCGTATTCCCCCACCAGGGTTTTACCCGAACCGGTGGGAGCGCTTACCACCACTGAATGGCCCCGGTTGAGGGCATCGATCGCCTCCAACTGGAAGGGATCAAGCGGAAAAGGGAAAAGCCTTTCGAGGGCTAGGTCGGAGCGATTACCGGCCGAATCTGGCACTGGGAGCCGGTTTTACAGATTTAACAATTCTATGGCGACCCTCTGAAGCGGGGGTGCCCACGGCCGATCACACTGAAGCCAATCTGTTGATCCCCGGGCCCCCTGTGGCAACGGCTGAAAGCCCCCACTGGCGCCAACAGCTGCGCCAAAACCTGGAGGCCATGGCGCCAGAACGGCAAAGGTCGCTGCGCTGCTTCCAGCCCCTGGGCCCTGGCCTGCTGCAGGACGATGAGGCAAGCCACCTCGGGCCAGCTGCAGCCCTCTTGGACCTGGCCAGCAACGACTATCTGGGGCTCAGCCGCCATCCCCGCACCATCGCCGCGGCCCAGGCCAGCCTTGCCCGCGACGGCACCGGCAGTGGCGCTTCGCGGCTGATCAGTGGCACCAGGGCCGTGCATGGCCAACTGGAAGGGGCCCTGGCCCAATGGCTTGATCGCCAGCGGGTGCTGCTGTTTCCCAGTGGCTTCCAGGCAAACCTGGCCGCCGTTTGCGCCCTGGCCGATCGCCACAGCCTGGTGCTCGCAGACCGCCTGATCCACCACTCCCTGCTGGTGGGAGTGCGGGCCAGCGGGGCCAAGCTGCAACGCTTTGGCCACAACAACCTCCAGGACCTGGAGCGGCTCCTGGTGGCGGCACGCCAAAGCAAGCCCCAGCAGCGAATTTTGGTGCTCAGCGAGAGCCTGTTCAGCATGGAGGGCACCAGCCCAGCCGTGCCTGAGCTGGCGACCATCTGCCAAAAATATGGGGCCGCCCTCCTGCTGGATGAAGCCCACGCCCTCGGAGTATTGGGCCCCGGCGGTCGCGGCTTGGGTTACGGCCTGGAGAGCATTGCCGTCATCAGCGGCACCTTTGGCAAAGCCCTGGGCAGTGGCGGAGCCTTCCTTGCCACCGATGGGCTGGTGGGGGAGTGGTTACTCCAAGATGCCGGCGCCTTTCGCTACACCACGGCCCTGGCACCTGCCCTGGCTGCCGCCGCCCTGGCTGCGCTGGAGCTGATCCAGGCCGACGCTGGCGCCCCAAGGCAATTGCTGGAACGGGCCCAGCGCTGGCGTAGCGCCCTAGAAGCCTCTGGCTGGCCGCGGCCGGCGGGGGCGGGTCCAATCCTGCCCCTGCTGGTGGGCAGTGATTACGCCTGCCTTGCCCTGCAACGGCAATTGGAAGCTGCGGGGCTACTGACGGTTGCGATTCGGCCGCCCACGGTGCCGGAGGGCACGGCCCGCCTGCGGCTGGTGCTGCGCCACGATTTACCCAAGGGCAGCCTCGGCCGTCTTTTGGCGGCCCTTGGTCCAAGGCCAGCCGCACCAGCCCCAGCGCCATGCAAGTAATTGCCATGCACGGATGGGCGGGCGACAGCGGCGCCTGGGGCCCCTGGAGCCGGGCCGTTATGCAGCGGGGCTGGGGCTGGCAAAGCGGGGAAAGGGGCTATGGCGCCCTAGAGCCGGTTAAACCCCAGTGGGCCAGCGAGGGGCCAGCCAAGGTGGTGATCGGCCATTCCTTTGGCCCCCATGCCCTGCCAGCTGAACTATTGGCACAGGCCGATGCCGTGGTGCTCCTGGCCAGCTTTGGCCGCTTTGTGCCCGAGGGGCGGCCGGGGCGGCGGCTGGAAAGTGCCCTGGCGGTGATGGCCGATCAACTCAGGGGCCAGGGGGCCGAAGCCATGCTGCAGGCCTTCTTGGCCAAGGCCGCATTTCCAGCCGATCCGGGCCTACTGCCCCACACCCTGCTCGAACAGCCCCTGGGCGCCCGCGGCCGGGAAAAGCTGCAGGCCGATCTGGCCTTGTTAGGCGCCACCGGCGGCCTGCCCACTGGATTTCCCAAGGGCGCCCGGGTGCTGATTGTGGAAGCCGGCCAGGATCAAATCGTGGCCCAAGAAAGCCGGCAGGCCCTGCGCGAAAGCCTGCCCCATGCCGACTGGCTGCTATTTCAAAACGCTGGCCACTGTCTGCTGGAGACCCCCGTGCTGGCGATGGTGATGGGTTGGCTGGAGGCATTGGCATGAGCTCCCCCACCTTGGCCGGCAAAAGCTTTGGCGAGCAGGTGCGCCGCCGTTTTGGCGGCCAGGCTCCTAGCTACAACCAACACGCCCTTCTGCAACAGGCCATTGCCTGGCGCCTGGCACACCACTGCCGCAGACTGCAAATTCCCCAGGGCGCTCGGGCAGACCTGGGGGCGGGCACGGGCCTGGTGGGCCAAGCCATGGCCGCCCAAGGGATCTCAGACCCCTACAGCCCCCTACTGCAGATCGATCTTTGCCCTGAATTGCTGGCCCGCAACCCCCTGGCCACCCCCCCCAACCACCTGATCTGGGACCTAAACAACGGCCTGCCGCCCCAGCTGCCCCAAGCGGCCCTGCTCACCTCCAGCTTCGCCCTGCAATGGCTGGAGGATCCAAGATCCCAACTCGACCATTGGTGTGGCCGGCTGCAACCGGCTGGCTGGCTGGCCCTTGCCGTACCCACAGCCGGCAGCTTCCCTGAATGGCGCCAGGCTGCAGACCAGGCCGGGGTCGCCTGTACGGCCCTGGAGCTACCGGCGGCAGAGGGGCTGATCCAGGCCGCGGCAAATCACCTGGAGCTAAAAACCTGCCAGCAGCTCTGGCTAGGCCGCCGCCATGGTTCCGGCAGCCAATTCCTTAGTCAACTCCAACAGCTGGGGGCCAGCGCCAGCCGTCAGCCAGGGCTTGGGGCAGAAGCGATGCGCCGCCTGCTGCGCCACTGGCCAAGGGATGGAACCATCCATTGGCAGGTGCTGCTACTGCTGGGCCAGAGAAAGGAGCAGTGAAGATGTCCGCCAGGCAATTGATCGTCTGTGGCACCGACACCGACGTGGGGAAAACCGTAGTAAGTGCCTGGCTGGTGCAGGGGCTGGTGGCCCACTACTGGAAGCCCGTGCAAAGCGGCTACGAGCCAGGCAACAGCGCTAAGGAGGGCCTGGGCGACAGTGGCCGGCTCAGCTCCTTGCTGCAGTTACCCCCGTCGCGGCTGCTGCCAGAGGCCTACCGGCTCAGCCAGCCGGTTTCGCCGCACTGGGCAGCTGAGATCGATGGGGTGAGCATTGATCGGCAAAGGCTGGAGCTGCCAGATTTGGCTGGGCCCTTAGTGGTGGAGACCGCCGGGGGACTGCTGGTGCCCTTGACTCGCCATTGGCTACAGATTGATCAAATCGCCAACTGGCAGCTGCCGGTGCTGCTGGTGGCCCGCAGTGGCCTGGGCACCCTGAACCACAGCTTGCTCTCGATCGAGGCGCTGCGAAGTCGCCAGATCCCATTGCTGGGGCTAATTCTCAATGGCCCTCCCCATCCTGACAATCCACGCACCTTGAGCGAACTGGGCGGCGTGACGATTTTGGGGCAGCTCCCCCCCTTGGAGCCCCTAACCCGAGAAGCCCTGGCGCTGCAATGGCAGCAACAGGCCATGGGCCATAAACTCGATCAAGCTTTTGCTGCCCTGGCGCAACCCCTTTGACCTCCAAGAACTGGCTAATCAGTGGTGTGTTGGTATTGCTCTGCGGGGGCGTTCTAGTGGCCTTCACCGACATCGAGGTGAGGGCAGTGCGCTGGGTTAGCTGCGGCCCCCTATCCACCGCCCAGGAAGACAAGAGCGAGCTCTGCAACTGATTTTTTAGGCCTCAAATCGGGGCCTTCAGGGGCCAGCGAGAATCGCCTGCTCGGCATCGTGGCGGGAAAGGCCATAGGGGAAATGCCGCACACACACCTGGGCCTCCTGGTGCCAGCTCACCTTCAGTTCATCGACCTCCAACTCGATTTGGGCACTCCACTGGGGGCAATGCAAATCCCAAATACAGCGGTTACCGGGCTGCTGCTTGGCCCCCATCTCCCTCAACCAAGCCTCCAGGGAAGGCAAGGGGTGGTGGTAGAGGGGGGTATCGCCCCTGGGGATATCGGCAAGTTGAACCAAGGGCCTGGAATCTTCCATCTCAGCGCTCTCCCCGCAACCAGGCCAAGCCAATTCCCAATGCCAAGCTGAAAAGCAACGTCAAGCCCAACAGTAGAAGTGCCAGCCACTCGCCGCCCGAAAGGGGGCGGCGCTGATCCGCAAACACGACCGGAGCTGGGCCAGATCCATTAGGCGGCGGCAGCTGGACCCCCATCTGGGTCTGCAGCTGGCTGTCATAAAGCTGGCGCGCCCCCGGATCCCCCAATACCCCATAGGCCTCCTGCAGATTTTGAAAGGCCCGGGCGGCCCTATCTGCCGGCAAGGCCGTGGTGTCGGGGTGGTAGCGCTTGCTCAGGGCCCGAAATGCCTGGTGCAGCTGATCGGCACTGGCCTGCGGCGACACCTCCAGCAGGGCGTAGTAATTGGGCCGAAAAGGGGGCGGGCCTAGCAAAACTGCCGAACCGTGCTGGGGGATCCTAGGTAGGTCGTCTCCGTAACCCAAGTGGATGGCCCTGGACCAGGCAGATATATGGCAGGAACTGGGCTGGACCCCCACCCCTGAACAACAGCAACAGCTAGAGGAGCTCCAAGGGCTGTTGCGCCATTGGAACAGCCGACTGAACCTGACCCGCCTGGTGGAGGGCGATGACTACTGGATATCCCAGGTATTCGACAGCATCTGGCCCCTGGTGCCGGTGCTAAAGGCCGATGCCAATGCCCCCCTGCGGATTGTCGATGTGGGCACGGGCGGCGGCTTCCCCGGGCTGGCGATAGCCATCGCCATGCCCCAGGCAAAGCTCACCCTGGTGGACTCGGTGGGACGCAAGGTGGAGGCCGTGGCCGCCATGGCCGAAGCCCTGGGCATGCAGAAAAGGGTGGAAAGCCGTTGCGAGCGCATTGAACAAACTGGTCGCCAACCGCTCTGTCGAGGTCAGTTCGATTGGGCCCTGGCCAGGGCAGTGGCCAAGGCCCCAGTGGTGGCCGAATACCTGGTGCCCCTCCTCGCCCGGGGGGGCAGGGCCTTGCTGTATCGGGGGCAATGGGAAGCGGCAGACCAAAAGGCCCTGGAGCAAGCCGCGGCCAGCCTCAACTCCGGCATCGAGGCCTGCCTGCAACGCGAACTGCCCCAGGCCAAGGGACTGCGCCATGCCCTGATCCTGAACCGCCTCGGCCCCTGCCCCAAGGCCTACCCCCGGGCCGTGGGCATTCCCAGCAAGCAACCCCTTAGCTAGACCTCCTCAATCAACCGCCGCACGGATTGGCCGCCGAGACGCCGCTTCAGCTGCCGCAGGATGGCTGGAATCTCCTGGGCCCAGGGGCTTTTGCCCAATACCAGTAGTAATTCAGCTTCGCTCACCTGCTGGTCGAAAGCATCGGCATTGGCCCCAGGAAACCAATGGCCCCCGTTCCCCAGCAAGCCGTAGCGGGCCTTGGCAAAACTCTCCAAATCCCAGGCCTCAAGCAGATTGTGGAGCCAGAGCAGCAATGGCAAATTGAGCTGGCCCGGCGTGTCGGGCCAATCCGGCAATCCCTCCTGCCAAGAGGCCAACCAGGGCTCGCCTAGGGCCACCTGACGGGCTTCCTCCAACCGCTCCAGCAGCGGCGGTAGCAGCTCCGAAGCCCGGGGCAAAAGTTGGACCGCCTGCAGGTGGAGGTCCAAATCACCGGGGCCTGAGGCGCCCACGCTGATCGTGTGGATACCGGGGGCAGTCAGGCAGAAAAGGTCGTTAAAAACAATCGGATGCAAGGGGGAGCAAAGCTCCAGCAGGCGTGCTGATGGGTGGTGCAAATGGCCCCCCTTATCGGTGGGACTGATCACAAATACCCCCATGTCATGGGCGCGGGCCAGCTCAATTGCCGGCCGATTTTCCTGGCGAATGAAGTACCAGTGCAGGTTCACGTAATCGAATTGGTCACTGGCAATAGCCCGCTCAATTAGGGCGAGGGAACCGTGGGTGGAGAAGCCCACATGGCCGATGCGCCCCTGCCGCTGCCAGCGACGCACCACCTCCATGCAGCCCCCAGGCCCCAGGGTCTGCTGCAGGTGTTCCTCAAGGTTGATGCCGTGGATCGCCAACAAATCGATCCTGCCGCCATCGGCCAGGCCCAGCCGGGAAAAGCTGGTTTCAAGCTCCGCCTCAAATTCACCTGGATCAGCAGCGGGAGGCACCTTGGTTTGCAAGATCCGCTTGGGATCGGGCACCTTGGCCAACAGCGCCCCCAATTGGCGCTCGGAGCTGCCGTAGTGGCGTGCCGTTTCGATGTGGTGGAGCCCCACTTCCACGGCCCTAGCCAAAGTGGCCTGGAGCTTTTGCTGGCTTGCTCCGCTGATCTGATCCGCGTCCAAGTCGCTCCAGCTCTGCTGAAATCGCATCCCGCCCAGGGAGAGCAACGGCATCTCCAGCTCGGTGCGGCCAAAGCGCCGGGTGGGGATAGGAGCCATCGGCAGCATTTGCGCTCCTGCTAGGGGCTGAGCTCCGGGGCGCGGCGCGGCAAGATTCGCTTTGGCCTAGCCGACTGGGGGAGCCCCAGGGGCTGGATATCTTGCTGGGCCAACTGGGCATCGAGCTCCGGCAAGGTCTCGTAGGCCACCCAATGGATGCAGTCGACCGGACAGGTATCTATGGCCTCCTGGATCAACTCGGTGCTGTCGCCGTCCTGGCGCAGGGCCCTTGAGCGCCCCCATTGGGGTTCTACCAAAAAAGTATTTGTCGCCACATGGGTGCAGTAGCGGCAGCCAATACAAACGGCCTCATCAACCCAAACCGCCTGCTGGCGCAGGGCACCACCGAGCAGGGGCTCAGCTCCAGTGCATTGCAGGCCTGGATCGGAGATATTGGCCGAAAAGGCCAAATGGGCAGCTGAATCCAAGCCCTAGGCCCAGCGGGTCACAACCAACTCGATGCTGCCATCGTCGTGGTTGGTTTGTTCACTCACCTGGAAACCCTTATCTGCCGTGGCCGAAAGGATGGAGCGCAGGGCGTAGCGCTGGCTGAGTTGGTTTAGGAAGCGCTCCACAGGCACCTGTTGGTTCCAGAGATCCAGATCAGTTACCAGCTCATAGCTGCCAGTTGCTTCATTGAGCCGGAAACCGATATCGGCCCCATTGGCCTGGTCGACCGTCAGGTCGGCAGTAACGGTTTGGCCCCGGTAGCCCCGCACCTGCTGGGCGCCCAGCTGAGGTGGGTGACCGAGGTCGGTGAGGGCCCCAACCAGGGCCTCAAGGTCGCGGAGCTCGGTTTTGACAGTGCTGAAGTGCGACATCAATCAAGAAGCTGGGGACTTGGAGAAACCTGGAGCGGCTGGATTTGGGCCTGGCCCTGGGATTGGAAGGCCTCTGCGGTGCTCTGGCGCCGCTGCAGCACCCCCAGACGGGCCTCAATGTCCTCGGTGAGCTGCTCACAAGCCAGGCCCTGGAGCCCCTCAACCTGCTCTTCCACCCGTCCATCTGGCCGAATACGAAAATGGATGGTTTCTAGGGCCATCCCCAAAATTGCGAGGTTTGGACAATCGTAGCGGCGTTTGTTAGCAGCAGGGCAGATCAGGCCAGCCGCTTTTCACTCAGGCCAGCAGGCCCTCCTCCACCAAGGTCTGCAGCCGCTCGAGAACTTCAGGCTGCTCCAGTTGTTCCAGCGCCAGACGGGCCTCCTCGCGCACACTCGATTCGCCGTCCTGGAGCATGGCAGTGACCAAGCTTTCGACCACATCCTGTTGACGCAGATCCACCAGGTCGTTGAAAAGCCGGCCCAGGGCCCAGGCACTGTTGCAACGCACGGCTGGCTCACTGTCTATGCGCAGACACATCAGTAATTGGGCGGCTGCCGGATCGGCCTTGGCGGGCCCGGTGCTGCCGGCTTCCGCCAGGGAACCTGCCGCCCACAGGCGCACCGCAGCGATATCCACCTGCAGCGAGCGGGTCAGGGGATTCAAAACCGGTGCATCCGGGTAGCTGCCCAAACTCCAGGCCACCGCCTTGCGCACGTAGCCGTTGTGGTCGCCCGCCAACAGGGCAAGCAGGGGTTCAACCGCCATCGGACTGGGGTTTCTGCCCAGGGCATAGACCGCACTCATCCGCACAATTGGACAGGGGGCGGCAAGCAAAGGCAAAAGCCGCGGCAGGGCCCTCGGATCGCGGTGTTCACAAAAGATGCGCAGACCCTGCATCCGCTCGTCATGGCTGCCGGCTAGCAGCACCAAGCCCAAATCACATTCTGCGGCCACATCGGCCGCCGCCGGATCGGTGTTGTCGAGTTCGTCTAGGGGATCCCCCAACAGCTCCTCAGCAAGCTCCCGCGCCAGAACCTCCGGATCGAGATAGAGCTCCTGGGGGCTCCCATCAAAGGGGGCACTGGGCAGCGGCTGGGGATCGATCACGGCGACAGGTTCAACTGATCGGTGCAGGAGCCGCCATGTCACTGGGCAGCCAGATGCGTGCACTCACGGCAAACAGCGCCAGACCAAAAAGCAACACGATGGCTGCGGGCAGGAGGGTGGAGCGGAAAAATTGCACGGCATCTCTGGGCGTGGTGCCATCATCGCCCCTAGGGTTCTCTAAATAGGGCCCAATTGATGACTGCGCCTACAAGCACCTGGCGACGCATCACGGCTGTAGCCGCCGAAGGTGTGGCCAGCGGCACTCCCTACGTGGTGGGAACAAAGCTGCTACAGGGCTGGCTCACCGCCACCGGCATTCCCCTGGGCTTGATCGGGATGCTCGCCTACGCCGAGTTGCCTTACACCCTAAAGATGGTCTGGGCACCTGCCCTGGATCGCTGGCCCATCCCCTGGCCAGACCGGCGCCGGGGTTGGCTACTGCTGCTGCAGTTGCTGCTGGTGGCAGTGATCGGCGCCATGACCTTTCTGCGGCCCAGCCAGCAACCAGCCAGCCTGACGGCGATTGGCCTAATGGCCCTGCTGCTGGCCCTGGTGAGCGCCACCCAGGACATCGTTGTGGATGCATACCGCAGCGACCTGCTGCCGGAAGGGGAGCGGGGCGCCGGTGCCGCAGCCACCAATCTCGGTTACCGGGGAGCGATGCTCGCCATAGGTGCCGGCGGTTTCATCCTGGCCGGGCGCTACGGCTGGCCCCTGGCCTTTGCTGCCGCTGCGGTGCTGATGCTGCTGGTGGTGCCGTTCACCCTTACGGCACCAAAGCTGCTGCCGATTGGGCACCAGGTCACCAGCCTGCGCCAAGCGGTGGTGGGCCCAGCCAGGGAATTCCTGCACCGCACCGGCCGAGGACGGGCCGCCATGCTGCTGGCCCTGGTGCTGCTCTACCGCTGGCCTGACGGCCTGCTCAACGTGATGGCAGTGCCCTTCCTGATTCAACAGGGATTTAGCCCAGAAATGGTGGGTTCCGTGCTGGCCGGCTGGGGCATCGGCGCCACGATCGTTGGCACGATTCTGGGGGGAATTCTGTTTGGCAAGTTGGGGATGAACCGGTCCCTATGGGTATTCGCCCTGGTGGGCAGCGCCGGCAATTTGTCCTACTGGGCCCTTGCCAGTTTCGATGGCGGACCAGTTGCCCTACTGCTGGCGGTGGGTCTGGAGAACCTGGGGGGAGGGATGGTGGGAGCAGCCTTTGTGGCCCTGCTGATGAGCCTCTGCAACCCACGCTTCTCCGCCACCCAATACGCCCTGCTCTCCGGGGTCTACGCCCTCAGCCGCTCCCTCCTTTCCGGCCAAGCAGGCTTTGTGGCCGAGGGTGTGGGCTGGAGCAACTTCTTCCTGCTCACCGTGGCCTCCTCCCTGCCAGCCTTCCTCCTGATGGTGTGGCTTACCCCCTGGCACGGGGACGGCTGCCGCGGCGCCTTCGATCAGGCCAAGGACCCCACCTAACCCGAAACTGGACTAACAGCCAGCCGGCGGCGCAACTGACCGCAGGCCGCATCGGCATCCAAACCCCGGCTGGCGCGCACACTCACCGCCACATGGCGAGCCATTAATCCGGCCTTAAAGGCTGCCACCGCCTGGGGGGTGGGGCGCTGGAACTCCTCCTCCTCAATGGGGTTATAGGGAATCAGGTTGACGTGGCTTTGGAAACCCCGCAGCAACTGGGCCAGGGCCTCTGCGTGGCGGGGTTGGTCGTTGAGCCCCCCCAGCAGGATGTATTCAAAACTGACCCGCCGACCGGTGATCGCCACGTAACGCCGGCAATCCTCCAGCAATGCCTCCAGGGGATAGGCATGGGCCGTAGGGATCAAGCTTTCGCGCAGCTGCTGATCTGGGGCATGCAGGCTCACCGCCAGGGTGAATTGGGCCCTCCCCAGGCGCTCAAGGGCCAGCTCGGCCAAGGTTGGCAGGGTTTTTGGCACCCCCACGGTGCTCACCGTGATCTGCCGCTGGGCCATGCCTAAATCAGTACAGAGGCAATCGATCGCCGCCAGCACGGCGTCGATATTGAGCAAGGGCTCACCCATGCCCATGAAAACCACGTGGCTGGGGCGCTTTTCCATCACCTCCCGCACCCTCAGCACCTGGTCGACAATTTCATGGAGCGCCAGGGAACGCTGCAGCCCCCCCTTGCCTGTGGCGCAAAAACGACAGGCCATCGGACAGCCCACCTGGCTACTCACACACACCGTGAGTCGGTCGGAGCTGGGGATCCCCACCGTTTCCAGGCTGAGTCCATCGGCGGTGCCAAGCAGCAACTTGGTGGTGCCATCCCGGGCCACGCTGCGATGTAGCTCCTGGGAACGACCCAGCCAATCGTTTGCCCCCGCAGGCGGATTGGCCTGGAGCACCTGTCTCCAGGCCTTGGGCAACACGGTGATTGCCTCCAGGTTTTGGGCCCCCTTGGCGTAGAGCCAATCGTGCAGTTGACGGCCCCGAAAGGCAGATTGGCCCTGGTCCTGGGCCCACCGCTCCAAAGCCGAAAGGCCCATCCCCAAAAGGGGAAGGGCCTCGATGCTGGGCAGATCTAAATCGGCTGGATTAACCAAATCAGAAGGTGGATTCACCAAATCAGGAGCCCGTGGCCCAGCTTCCACTCCACAGCCAAGAGGGCAATGAAACCGAGCATGGCCATGCGGCCATTGAAGTTTTCGGTGTGGGTGTGGAAGCCGTAGCGGGGCAGGCGGCGCTGGGGCACGGGAGTGCCCAGGCTGGTCAGGGGTGTTTTAGTCATCAGTCAGCAGGCCCTCGTCCTGGAGACCCTCAAGGGCAGCAGGATCGGCGATCAACTCCTCCTCAAGGCCCTCCTCCACCGTGGGGCGGGTGAAGGCGGCCACGCTGCTGGCGCTGGCTTCGATGCCATGGCGGCTGCGGGTTGCCGACAGGTCCTCATCGGAAGGGTCATCCAGCACCGCCATTGACGCCGAGGGGGCCGGCATCTCGACCGTGTAGTCGGGGCGCAGGTTCTGCATGCGGCGATAGCCCATGCCGTCCTCTTCAAGGATGTCGGGGTGGGGACCAGCCTCAGCCCGCAATTCCTCTTCGAAGCCGCTGAAGCCCGTACCGGCAGGGATCAAACGACCAATGATCACGTTCTCCTTGAGACCGCGCAGCCAGTCGCTCTTGCCCTCAATCGCCGCCTCGGTCAGCACCCTGGTGGTCTCCTGGAAGGATGCCGCCGAGATGAAGCTGTCGGTGTTGAGGGAGGCCTTGGTGATACCCAGCAGCACGGGGGTGAATTCGGCCGGGGCGCCACCGGTGATCGCCATGGCGGAATTGACCTGCTCCACCTGGCGCAACTCAATCAATTCGCCCGGTAGCAGGGTGGTGTCACCGGCATCTTCGATCCGCACCTTGCTGGTCATCTGACGCACGATCACTTCGATGTGCTTGTCGTCGATCGAAACGCCCTGGGATTTGTAGACGTTTTGCACCTCCGTCACCATCCGGAACTGCAGCTTGGAGATGGCCTCCTGGGCTGCTTCCATCGTTGGCTTACGGCTGCGCAGATCCTCGAAGTAGCACTCGAGCAGCTCGTGGGGGTTGATCGGACCATCGGTAAGGGATTCACCGGCACTGACCTGCTGGGAATCGCTGACCATCACGTTGCGACCCAGGAGGATTGGGTACTCGGTGATCGCGTCGTCGTGCTCAATCACCGAAACGGTGGGTGAGTCGTCGTCGTCACCCTGCTTGATCTGGACGGTGCCGCTCTTGCGGCAAAGGATCGTCGATTCCCGGGGGCGGCGGGCCTCCAGTAGTTCCTCAATACGGGGTAGACCCTGCACGATGTCGCCGGTCTTCTGGCGCTCAAACACCAGCAGGGCCAGGCTGTCGCCGCGTTGCACCAGCTCACCATCGCGAACGTGCAGAACGGAATCCGGGGAAACCATGTAGGGACGGCCCAGGCGAATCGTGAGGGTGTTGCCCTGAATCGCTTCAACTTGGCCGCAGCAGGGGGCTGCCACTCCTTGGGCCAGTTCATCGCCGTCGACGATCCGCTGGTCAACACCCACCAGGGGCTTGGCGGAGCCCAGATCAATTTGACGGGTGTCGTCTGAGCGCTCAACGATCAGGCGGCGAATCGGCTCGCCATCCACCAGGTCAGGCAACTGCATTACCCCATTGCCCTTGCAAAGGATCTGGGTGGTGGCCACCACATCGCCTTTTTTCACCGCAATCCCATCTTGAACCTGGAGGTCGGTGTGGGTCGAACCGTGGCTGGCATCGGAGAGAGTGTCACGCCTCACCAGCAGGGTTTCCAGGATGGTGAGTTGCAGGCGCTCGATCGTCTTGGCGCGCTTGTCTGCAACAGCCTCCACATCCACCGTCATCTGGGGAGTGGTATCGAAGGTGTCCAGGATCAATTGGGTGCGCAGCAGCTCCACGCCCTCCACCGACTTGATCAATTCGCCGTCCTTGAAGGCGAGTCGCTGGGTTGCCTTTAGGCCCAGGAAAGGGCCACCGCTCTGCTTAACGCTGCCCAATTCGGGCAGGTGGGCGGCGTCAGGAATGGAGTACTCCTCCACCGGGCGCAGCAACAGGGCCCCGCCTTCGGGAGTGTCAACTGATTCGACAAAGAGCATCGCCTCAGCCTTGAGGCCCTTGGCAAGCTCTTCACCGGGATTGACCATCTTGCCGTCGGCAAAACGGGCAATGGTTTTGCTATCGGCAACCAGGTGAAGTTTGCCGGAGCGAACAATAATTTCGCGCAGGATGTCGTTCTTCTGGGTAACGGTGACGATGCCGGCGGTTTGGCTGAAGATGTCCTTGACAACCTCCGTACCAGCCTCAATCCACTGGCCGTCCTCGATCATCAACAGGGAGATGTCCTTGTTGATCTCGTGGGTTTCCTGGGGAATCCAGAGCAGGGTGCCGCCATTACTCACCTCGTAGCCATTTTTGGCACTACGGGCCTTCTTGATCGATAGGCCCGGGGCAAATTTGACCGTGCCGCCGGTTTGGGTGCGGAAGCGGTCGTCGTTCAGTTCGGCGATCACTTCCCCGTTGCCAATCTTGCTGCCGGGGATGGTGTTGAGGCGATAGCGGATGTTGTCCTTGCCCTCGAGGTGCCAGAGCTCACCGGAGTGGGTGGATTCACCCACCAGCTTGCAATCCTTGAGGGTGAGGCTGGCGGTCACGATCTGAACCTCGCGGGAGTCTCCCGCCGATTCCCTCAGCCGCACGGCACCGCCGTACTCACTGACGAGGCGGCTTTCGGCCAGCACTTCGCCAACGGTGACTTCCTTATTGCCATGCACCACGGGCAGGGCATTGGGGGGGAGGTTGTAAACGTCGCCGCTGAACACCCACATCCGGCCCAAACGCTGGGCCTTGAGGGTGATGTTGCCCTGGCGGTCCGTGACCTCCTTGGGCTGGATGGCATCTTCGTAGCGCACCTGACCAGCCAGGTCGCAGATCACGTCCTTGGTGGCCTTTTCCACGCTCTTCTTGACCGTCACGCCAGCGGCGATCTGGGCAAGGATCGTGTCACCGGGAGCGGTGTCGCCATCGGCGACAAACAGAATTGAGCCGTTGACGATATCCAGCTTCTGAACCTTGCCCTTACCTGAGGGGGTGAGGGTGAGGGTGAAGTCGGTTTCAGCAATCTGGGCCTCCACGCCGTGGGGTGTCCGGAAAGGACGCACCCGGGCCTTGGCGCCAAATTCGACAACGCCATCGAGCAGGGAGCGCACCACGCCGGTTTCAGCCGTGGACACACCACCGGTGTGGAAGGTACGCATGGTGAGCTGGGTTCCAGGCTCTCCGATCGACTGGGCAGCCACGATGCCGACTGCTTCGCCGAGATCCACCAATTGGTTGTGGGCCAGGGCCCAGCCGTAGCACTTACGGCAGACCGAGCGGGAGGCCTCGCAGGTAAGCGGCGATCGCACCTTCACCGTTTTGACGCCAGCGGCCTCAATCCGACGGGAAAGGGGACCGTCCATCTCACCGTCGCGGTCGACCAGGAGCTCTCCCTCCCCGTCGAGCACCGGTTCAGCCGCCAAGCGACCGATCAACTTGCTGGCAAATTTGCCCTTTTCATCGGCATCGATGGGAATGCTGCGGGTGGTGCCGCAGTCGTCCTCACGCACGATGACGTCCTGGGCTACGTCCACCAAACGGCGGGTGAGGTATCCAGAGTCGGCCGTACGCAGGGCCGTATCCACCAGGCCCTTACGGGCTCCATAGGAGGAGATCACGTACTCGGTAACCGTCAGACCCTCGCGGAAATTGGTGCGGATCGGCAGGTCGATGATTTCCCCCTGGGGGTTGGCCATCAGGCCCCGCATACCCACCAGCTGGCGCACCTGGGACATGTTGCCCCTGGCCCCGGAGTTGGCCATCATCCAAACCGAGTTGAGCGGATCGTTCTCGTTGAAGTTGCGGCGCACGGCCGCCACGAGACGTTCGTTAGTTTCGGTCCAGGTGTCGATCACCTTGGTGTGGCGCTCCACCTCGGTGATTTCACCAAGCCGATAGCGCTCTTCGGTTTCGGTGATTTGCTCTTCCGCTTCCGCCAGCAGGGAAGCCTTATCTCCAGGGATGCGCAGGTCGTCGACGGAAATCGAAACTGCGGCCTGGGTGGCGTAGTGGAAGCCGAGATCCTTCAGCTCATCGGCCATCGAGGCCGTTGCGGCGGTGCCGTGGTGCTTGTAGGCCCAGGCCACCAGATTGCGCAGGGCCTTCTTATCGATCACCCGGTTCCGGAAGGGCGGAGCCTGCTTACTCAGCGGTTCATTGACCTGCAGCTTGGCCTTGGCTTCGGCAGCGGCCAGTTCAGCGGCCTTCTTAGAGACCTTTTTGGTTTTCTTGGCGGGGGTAGCTGTCATGGCTGCGCGCGGGTGAAAGACGGAAAGAGATGCAATAAAAGGTCTGCCGGAGGGTTTGCTCCGGCTTTGGTCGTCAGGACGCAGCCACGGCGCCAATGATCGTGTGGTTGATCACCACCCGACCCACCGTGGTGAGCAGGTAACGGCTGATCAAGCCACCCTCCTCATCGAGACGGTCGCGGCGGAACAGCCACTGCTCGATCCGGGTGCCATCGCTAAGGGTTTCCTCCTTCTGGGGCTGCTTCTCCTCTTCGTCGCTTTCGACTTCGCCACTAAAACGCACCCAAACCCAGTCGTGGAGGGTGATGTGCTTGTCCTCGAAGGCGTCGATCACGTCGTCGAGGCTGGCGAAGGTCCTGGAGCGGTCGCCAAATGCGGGCTTTGTGGCCCCGGGCTGTTCGGCGGTGAGGTAGTAGGCGCCAAGCACCATGTCCTGGGACGGGGTGATGATCGGCTCGCCAGTGGCGGGCGAAAGGATGTTGTTACTGGCCAGCATCAACATCCGGGCCTCCGTTTGGGCCTCGATCGCCAGGGGCACGTGCACGGCCATCTGGTCACCGTCAAAGTCGGCGTTGAAGGCAGGACAGACCAGGGGGTGGAGCTGGATGGCCCGGCCGTCCACCAACTTGGGCTCAAAGGCCTGAATGCCCAAACGGTGCAGGGTTGGAGCACGGTTGAGCAGGATGGGGTGACCTTCGATCACCTCTTGCAGCACCTGCATCACCTCATCATCTGCCCGCTGAATCAGCTTCTTGGCGGCCTTGATGTTGTTGACAATGTTTTGGCGAATTAGGCGATGAATCACGAAGGGCTGGAACAGCTCAATCGCCATCTCCTTGGGAAGACCGCACTGGTGCATCTTTAGCTTCGGACCCACCACGATCACGGAACGACCGGAGTAGTCGACCCGCTTACCAAGCAGGTTTTGGCGGAAGCGGCCCTGCTTACCTTCGATGATGTCGCTCAGGGATTTGAGGGCCCGGTTGTTGGCTCCCACCACGGTGCGTCCCCGGCGGCCGTTGTCGATTAGGGCATCGACAGCCTCCTGGAGCATCCGCTTTTCGTTGCGAACGATGATTTCAGGAGCCAGGATTTCCTGGAGGCGCCCCAGGCGGTTGTTCCGGTTGATCACCCGGCGGTAGAGGTCGTTGAGGTCGCTGGTGGCGAAACGACCGCCATCTAGCTGCACCATCGGGCGCAGGTCGGGGGGAATCACCGGGATCACATCCAGCACCATCCAATCGGGGCGGGCGCCGGTGGCGATGAAGTTGTCGATCACGCGCAAACGCTTGATCAGCTTGGCCCGCTTTTGACCCTTACTGGCGGCAATGTCTGCCCGCAGCTGCTCGGCGGTTTCGTTGAGCTCGATGTCCTCAAGCAGCTGCTTGAGGGCCTCAGCACCAATACCTACTACTGGCTCGTTTTCGATCTCCGAGTCTTCGGCGTAGATCTGGTCCTCAATTTCAAGCCACTCGTCTTCCGTTAGCAGCTGCTTGTAGGTGAGGTCCTTGTGGTCGCCAGGATCAAGCACCACGTAGCAGTTGAAATAGACGATCTGCTCCACATCCCTAAGGGGCATGTCGAGCAGGATCGCCACATAGCTGGGGATGCCCTTCAGATACCAAACGTGGGACACGGGGGCCGCCAGCTTGATGAACCCCATGCGGTGCCGGCGAACCCGGCTCTCGGTGACCTCCACCCCGCAGCGCTCGCAGACGATGCCGCGGTGCCGCACCCGCTTGTACTTACCGCAGTGGCACTCCCAATCCTTGGAGGGGCCAAAGATCTTCTCGCAGAACAGCCCATCCATTTCTGGCTTGAGCGTGCGGTAGTTGATGGTTTCGGGCTTCGTTACCTCACCCACCACCTGGCCGTTAGGCAGCGTGCGCTGCCCCCACTGCATGATCCGATCGGGCGAAGCGAGCGTGATCTTGACGTAGTCGAAGTGGTTTTCGGTGCGGAGGTTGCTGTTGGACATCGGTAGTTAGGCGCGCGGAAATCGAGAGATGGGGGACTTATTCAGCGATCAGTCGTCGTCGTAATCCGCGACGCCGAGGGATTCATAGGTGGGCCGACTGGGGGTGCTGCGACGGGGATTAACGTCCTGCATCAGATCGACTTCCTCACCTGCATCGGTGTAAACAGCGATGTCTAGTCCGAGGGACTGCAGCTCACGCATCAGCACCTTGAACGACTCGGGAGTACCGGGGCGGGGAATGGGCTTGCCCTTGACGATGGCGTTGAGCGCTTCGTTGCGGCCTTGCATGTCGTCGGACTTGACGGTGAGCAATTCCTGCAGGGTGTAGGCGGCGCCGTAGGCCTCCAGGGCCCACACTTCCATCTCACCCAAACGCTGGCCGCCCTGCTGGGCCTTACCACCAAGCGGCTGCTGGGTAACAAGGGAGTAGGGGCCCGTGGAGCGGGCGTGGATCTTGTCGTCCACCAGGTGGACGAGTTTGAGGATGTGGGCATAGCCAACCGTGACCGGTTGGTCGAAGGGCTCGCCACTGCGACCGTCGATCAGTTGGATCTTGCCGGGGTTCCCGGGGTCATAAACCCAATCTTTACCAGGCTGCTTGGCTGCTTCTTCGAGGTAGGCCTGCACGGTTTGCTTCGATTTCTCAGCCCCGTGCATTTCATCAAAGGGCACAACCTTGACCCGGCAGCCCAGGTGGGAAGAGGCCCAGCCCATCAGGCATTCGAAGACCTGGCCCACGTTCATCCGGCTCGGCACACCCAGGGGGTTGAGCACGATGTCGATGGGGGTGCCATCGGGGAGGTAGGGCATGTCCTGCTGGGGCAGGATGCGGCTGATGATTCCCTTGTTGCCGTGGCGGCCGGCCATTTTGTCGCCTACCTGGATCTTGCGGCGCTGGGCCACATAAACCCTCACCACCATGTTTGCGCCGGGCGGTAGCTCATCGCCCTGCTCCCGGGTATAGATCCGCACGTCAACAACGCGGCCCCGCTCGGTGCTTGGCACCCTCAGGGAGTTGTCGCGCACGTCGCGGGCTTTCTCACCGAAGATGGCCCGCAGTAGTTTCTCCTCAGGGGGCTGGTCGGATTCACCCTTAGGGGTCACCTTGCCAACGAGGATGTCGCCGCTCTCGACATAGGCGCCGATGCGGATGATGCCCATCTCATCGAGGTTGCCAAGGCTTTCCTCTGCGATGTTGGGAATCTCGCGGGTGATTTCCTCGGGCCCAAGCTTGGTCTGGCGCGCTTCAATCTCGTACTTTTCGATATGCACCGAGGTGTAGAGATCGTCGTGTACAAGACGGTCACTCAGCAGGATTGCGTCCTCGTAGTTGTAACCCTCCCAAGGCATGTAGGCGATCAGAACGTTCTGACCCAGGGCAATCTCACCGCCCTCGCAGGCTGAGCCATCGGCCAGCACTTGGCCGGCGATCACTGGATCGCCCTGGCGGACGATCGGGCGCTGGTTCAGGCAGGTGTCCTGGTTGGAGCGCTGATACTTCTGCAGGTGGTGCACATGGTCGGTTCCCTGCTCATCGCGGATAACGATGGCGGTGGCATCCACAAAGGTGACAGTGCCGTTCACCCGGGTGATTGGCACCATGCCGGAGTCGCGGGCAACCTGGGTTTCCAGGCCCGTACCCACCAAGGGGCGCTCGGGACGCAGCAGGGGCACGGCCTGGCGCTGCATGTTTGAACCCATCAGGGCGCGGTTGGCGTCGTCGTGCTCAAGGAAGGGAATCAGCGAAGTGGCCACTGAAATCACCTGCACCGGCGACAGCTGGACGTAGTCCACCTGCTCGGGGGGCACTTTCTCGAAGTCCTGGCGGTAGCGCACGGGCACCAGCTCAGCGGTGATGCGGCCATCGGCGTCGGTGGGCACATCGCCAGGGGCCACCCGACACTCGTCCTCGAGGTCTGCCGCGAGGTAGAGGGGGTCTCCGGATTTGTGAACAATGCCGTTTTCTACTTTCCAGAACGGGGTTTCGATGAAGCCGTACTCGTTCACCCGGGCGTGGGTGGCAAGCGAGCCGATCAGGCCAGCATTGGGACCTTCCGGAGTTTCGATCGGACAGATCCGGCCGTAATGGGAAGGGTGAATGTCGCGCACGGCAAAGCCAGCCCGCTCCCGGGTTAAGCCGCCAGGGCCGAGGGCGCTGATGCGGCGCTTGTGGGTCAGCTCCGCCAGGGGGTTGGTCTGGTCCATGAACTGGCTCAACTGGCTGGAGCCAAAGAACTCCTTGATGGCAGCCACCAGGGGCTTGGGGTTCACCAGCTGGGCGGGGGTGAGGGATTCGGTCTCGCCCACGGTCATGCGCTCTTTGATGATGCGCTCAAGCCGGTTAAGACCGACCCGCACCTGGTTTTGCAGCAATTCGCCCACGGAGCGAACCCGGCGATTGCCCAGGTGGTCGATGTCATCAAGGCTGGCGCCGCCCACATCGAGCTCCAGGTTGATCAGGTAATCAATGGTGCTGAGCACGTCCTCGGGGGTAAGGATGCGCACCGCATCTGGGATCGTCAGACGCAGTTTTTTATTGATCTTGTAGCGACCCACCCGACCTAGGTCGTAGCGCTTGGGATCGAAGAAACGGCTGTGGAGCAGGCTCTGGCCACCGCTGACCGAGGGGGGCTCGCCGGGACGCAGTTTTTTGTAGAGCTCAAGCAGGGCCTGGTCTTCCGAGGAAATGCCCTCGTCGTTGGCCGCTTCGATCGACTTTTGGTAGTACTCCGGGTGACGCAGCTTGTCGAGCACGTCATTGTCTGACAGACCTATCGCCCGCATCAAGACGTGGGCATTGATCTTGCGGGTTTTGTCGACCCGCACGTGCAGCAGGTCGTTCTTGTCGGTTTCGAACTTGAGCCAGGCGCCCCGGTTGGGGATCATGCTGGCGTTGAAGGTCTTACGGCCGTTTTTGTCCTGCTCGTCTTTGAAATAGACCCCAGGTGAGCGCACGATCTGGTTAACGATCACCCGCTCAGCGCCGTTGATGATGAAGGTGCCGCGCTCGGTCATCAGGGGCAGCTCGCCGATGAAAACCTCCTGCTCCTTGATCTCGCCGGTCTCCTTGTTGACCAGGCGGCAGGTCACATACATCTGGGAGGCGAAGGTCGCATCGCGCCGCTTGGCCTCTTCCACGTCGTGGCGGGGACGCTTCAGTCGGTACTCACTACCGATGAAGTGCAGCTCCAACTTGCCGGTGTAGTCGGTGATCGGGGAAAAGCTCTCAAGCTCCTCGATCAGACCCTTTTCCAGGAACCATTTGAAACTGGCGCGCTGTACCTCCACCAAGTCGGGTAGGTAGGTAACGGTCTTGGAGACCTTGATCGCGCTGCTCATGCGGTGAACCTGCAGGAACTGGTTAACAATTGACCGGTCGGCCCTGGACCTTGAAGCCCCGAAGGCAAGCCACGCAGACAGCTATCCCCCAGCGGGAACGGCTGCCCTTTGCGGGCTCACCCAGCGGATTTACTTCAAGATTTCAGGCGTCGACAACAAGAAGCGCTACCGCATCCGGGCCAGTCAAAGATCATACATTGTGAAGTGTCAGGCCAAACAGGCTTGAGGCGTTGGCACTACTGCTATTGGCCACGTTTGTGAGAGTTTCCCCACGCAGCTCCGCCACCTTGGCCGCCACGGCCGCCACGTAGGCCGGTTCGTTGCGCTTGCCCCGGCGGGGCACCGGCGCCAAAAAAGGACAGTCGGTTTCCACCAGGAATCGATCCACTGGGACCTGGCGGGCGCAGGCATGGGTGGCCTCTGCCTTCGGGAAGGTGACCGAACCGCTGAAGCTGATAAAAAATCCCAGCTCGAGGAAGTCGGCCATTTCCGCCGGGGTGCCGCCCCAGCAATGCATCACCCCCCTGGGGCAGGCTCCGCGCTGGGCCCGCTCCCGCAACTCCACCAGCATCGGTTCAGCCGCATCGCGGCAGTGCACGATCACGGGCAGATCAAGCTCCACCGCCAAATCGAGCTGGGGGCGAAGGATGGCGAGTTGGGCTTCGAGGTTTTTGTCGCGAAATAGGTCCAGGCCCAGCTCGCCTATCGCCACAACCCGCCCATCGGCCTGGGCGGCCTCCTTGAGCACCGTTGCCGTATCACTGCGCCAATGCTCGGTGTCCAGCGGGTGAACTCCCACCGAATAGCGCATCTCGGGGAAGCGGTCAGCCAGGGCCCTGATGGCGGGGATTTCCGCCGGCTCCACACAGGCATGCACCAGGGATTGGACCCCGGCCTGGCGCCAGCGCTCAGCCACCTGATCGATGTCGTCATCGAACTGGCGAAAAACAATGTGGCAATGGCTATCTACCAGCTGAATTGCAACCGGTGGACAGCCATCCTGGGGGGCTTCCAGGATCTCAGGCCTGGGCGGCGCTGGCCTGGGCTGTTGGGGCTTGGGGTTCAATTGCTTTTTTGACGGCCGAACTCAGGCGCGACTTTTGGTTGGCACCGGTGTTGCGGTGCAGCACACCTACCTTGATCGCTTTGTCGATCTTGCTGAAGGCAGCATTCATGGTGGCTTGCACAGCCTCCTTCTTGGCCTCAACCGGCTCTTGCCCGTAGGCCGTTACGGCGGCAAAGCAGCGCTTCATAAGGGTGCGCAGACCCGACTTATAGGTGCGGTTACGCAGGCGGTTGCGCTCGGCAACTTCAATGCGCTTTTTCGAAGACTTGTTATTGGCCACAGGCGGTCGTAGGCGCGTTCAGCAATCTCTGATCTTACCTTCACGCCCCCCTGGGGGCCAAGCAAAGGACCAGAGCTTTGGCGCACTAACTTGAGATTCCCTGCCAGCGCTGCAAAGCCCGTGGTCTCCTCCCCGCCTCCCCTCACGATCACCTGCCTGCGGGATGGTGACCATGCGGCGGAGCGATTGGGCGCAATTGCGGAGCGCACCAGTGGCTCCCAGATGGCTGAGGCAATGGCCAAGGTGGAGCAAATAATTGACCAGGTGCGCGGTCAGGGGGATCGGGCCCTGATCGAATTGACCCAACGCTTCGATGGCGTTCGACCCGAACCGCTGCGGATTCCCCAAGAACGGTTGGCCCAGGCCTGGCAGCAATGCCCGGCCCCTTTGCAGGCAGCCCTGGAGCTGGCCCACCAGCGGATCCTGGCCTTTCACCAGCAGCAGATCCCCCAGGACCTGGCCGTGACCGGCCCCCATGGGGAACGGCTCGGCCGGCGCTGGCGCCCCGTGGAAAAGGCGGGTTTATACGTGCCCGGGGGCCGGGCCTCCTATCCCAGCACCGTGTTGATGAATGCGGTGCCGGCCACGGTGGCTGGCGTCCAGCGCCTGGTGATGGTCACGCCGCCTGGCCCCCAGGGGGAACCCAATGCCACCGTCTTGGCCGCTGCGCACCTGGCGGGAGTTGAGGAGGTCTATCGGGTGGGTGGTGCCCAGGCCGTGGCCGCCCTGGCCTATGGCACCGAAACGATTCCCCGGGTGGATGTGGTCAGCGGACCGGGCAACCTATACGTAACCCTGGCGAAAAAGGCTGTCTATGGCAGGGTTGCCATAGATTCCCTGGCCGGCCCCAGCGAGGTGCTGGTGATCGCAGATCACACCGCCAAGGCCGACCAGGTGGCGGCCGATCTGCTGGCCCAAGCCGAACACGACCCCCTAGCCGCGGCCATTCTGTTGACCACCAGCCCCGAGTTGGCGGCGGCCCTGCCGGCGGCCCTGGAGGCCCAGTTGGCCGGGCACCCCAGGGCTGAAATCACCCGCCAAGCCCTGGGCGACTGGGGCCTAATCGTGGTCTGCCGCGACCTCGACCAGGCAGCCCAGCTCAGCGATTGCTTTGCCCCCGAACACCTGGAGCTGCTGGTGGAGGATCCCGAATCCCTGGCCGATCGCATCAAGCACGCCGGGGCGATCTTCATGGGCCCCCATAGCCCTGAAGCCGTGGGGGATTACCTGGCCGGACCAAACCACACCCTGCCCACCTCGGGCACGGCCCGTTTTGCGGGGGCCTTGAGCGTGGAGACCTTCCTGCGCCACACCAGCCTGATCCAGTTCAACCGCGAGGCCCTGGAGGCCACGGGCCCTGCCGTGATCACCCTGGCCGAAAGCGAGGGGCTCCACAGCCATGCCGAATCAGTGCGGCGCCGGCTCGGTTAAGGATGCTGGGGGCTTAGGCGAGCTCGCGGACGCCCGGCACCCCATCGACGATCTCGCCGACGAGCACCTGGTCGGTGAGATTTACGAACAGGCCGTTCTCCAAGACTCCGGGGAGGTTGTTAATTTCCTTCTCCAGGCTTTCGGGATCGCCGATCCCCCCGCCAAATTTCACATCCAGCACCAGGTTGCCCTGGTCGGTAACCACCGGGCCTGCCTTACGCACGGCCATCCGTAATTCAGCCACGCCGCCCAATTCCTGCAGCTCGGCCTGCACCTGGCGCCAGGCACCGGGCAGCACTTCTACGGGCAGCAGGAAGCCCAGGTTGAGGGTATCCACCAGCTTGGTGGAATCAACCACCACCACGAAGCGCTCCGCCCGGCGGGCCACCAACTTCTCCTGCACGTGGCAAGCGCCGCCACCCTTGATCAGCTGGAGAGAGGGATCCACCTCATCGGCACCATCAATGGCCAGGTCAATCCTGTTGACAGCATTGAGGCTCTGGAGGGGGATGCCCAGCTCCGCCGCCAACACCTCCCCTTGAAAAGACGTCGTTACCCCAACGATGTCCTTGAGCTCGCCGCGCTGCAACTTGGCCCCAAGGGCCCGGATCATTAGGGCGGCAGTGGAACCGGACCCCAATCCCAAAACCATGCCGTCACGGATCTGTTCGATGGCAGCTTCAGCGACTGCCTGCTTCATCCGGTCCTGCAGATCCGACATGTCCATGTGCTCGGGGCCGCGACCGTAGCTCAGCCAAGGTGAGTCAGCCCGCCAAGGGCATGGCCGCGGGCTTGATCGAGAGTTGGATTTCCTGCTGGCCCCTAATCACCTTCAGGGGCAAAGGCTCATCCAAAGCAGATCGCTCCACCACCTGCAGCAGCGCACCGGGATCGGCCACCTGCTTGTTGGCTACGGCCACCACCAAATCGCCGCGCCGCAGGCCGGCCCGCTCCGCCGGGCTATCGGGGAGCACCCTTTGCACCAGGGCTCCGTCCTGCTCCGGCAATTGCAGAAGCGCTCCGGGGTCGCTGTTGTTGTCACGGGCACGACGGGCCGTGAGGGGCACCAACTGGAGGCCGAGATAGGGATGGAGCACCTGGTCGCCGCGGCTGAGTTGGTCAGCTACGCCCTTGGCCAAGTTGATCGGAATTGCAAAGCCCAAACCGGCCCCTGGACCGGAGCGCACCAGGGTGTTGATACCCACCACCTCGCCGGCTGCATTGATCAGGGGGCCGCCGGAGTTGCCCGGATTGATCGCCGCATCGGTTTGGATCAAATCCAAGCGTTTATCTGCAAAACCGAGGCTGTGAATGTCGCGATGCAGGCTGCTGATGATGCCCAGGGTGACCGTGCGCTCGAGGCCATAGGGGCTGCCAAGGGCGATTGCCCAATCCCCCACCTCGAGGGCCTCTGAATCGCCCAGGGTGGCCGACTGCAATGGGTGGCCCTTCTCAATGCGCACCACCGCCAGATCGGTCACAGGATCTGCTCCCACCACGGCCCCATCCAGCTGGGCCCCATCGGAGAGGGTGATCTCCACGGTGTCGACCTTGTCGACCACGTGGGCGTTGGTTAGGACCAAACCCCCAGCAGCATCAATCACCACTCCCGATCCCTGGCCCCGTTCGCGCATGCTGCCGGCAGGATCACCAAGCAAATCGCGCAGGAAGGGATCGAGCATGGCCGGATCAAATGGCTGGCGAGCCACGTCCCGTTCGGTGTCAATTCGGACAACAGCGGGGCCCACCAATCGGGCCGCATCGGCCACGAAACTGTGGCTTGCCTCCGGAATCGGATCGGCCCAAGCCGCTGGCACCGGCGCCAAACCAACCAGACCCCAGCAGAGCGCCAGGACCACACACAACCAGTGGACAACTGCCATCAGCCAAGGCTAGGGGGCTAGGCCCCCTTAAGTTGGGCGGAAATCAGCGCACATGCGCAACAACCAACTTTTAGCGAGATACCCATGGCAGAGATACCTCCCGGTAGCCGGCAGCGCTGCAGCCTCTGCCAAGTTGAGATCCAGGGCATGGCAGGTGGCAACGACTTAGTGCACTTCAGCCAGGGGGGACCGGGCAGCCGCGCCAAGCTATGGGCGAGGGTTTGCCAGTACCTGAGCACTCCTGAGCAGAAATCCCAATGCATCAACCTTGATGCCAGCTTGAGGGGAACCGTGCAAAAAAGCGATTATTTCGCCGAGGCGCCAATGATCAACCTGCCCCCCACTCCCGGCGGCCCTGAGGATTAAGCGGCCCAGCCCTGTGGGCCCGAATAACCCATCCACTAAGGTGAATTGGTGCCCGGCGGGCATCCCTAAGAAATCCTGGTTTGATTACCGGGTCACTTTCCTAGGGCAGTTTCAAAAACTGCAGATGCCGGCGGGTGCCCAATCCCTGCCCACCTGCAGCTTTGACCACCCCGCCCACCACAGAGCTCGAAAAGCTGGCCCTGGAGGCCATGGCTGCATCGGGATTCGTGCTGCGCGGCATCCAGGTGCTCAGCCATCGCATTCCGATGACAGTGCAGGTACTGGTGCAGCGAGCCGATGGCGGCGACATCAGTCTCGACGAATGCGCCTCCATGAGTGCCCCCCTTGGTGAAGCCATCGAAGCGGCGAGCTTGCTGCTCGAGCCCTATGTTTTGGAGATCAGCAGCCCTGGCGTCAGCGACGAACTTCAGGACGATCGGGATTTTCGCAGTTTTCGCGGCTTCCCAATCGAAGTGGAATTCCGCGATGCCAAAGGCGAAACGGTCTGCAGCGAAGGGCTCCTGCTCGAGCGTGACGCCGATGCCTTGCACTTAAACCTGCGGGGCCGCATCAAGCGCATTCCGCGTCCAGATGTGATCAGTGTGCGTTTGGTAACTCCAACCACCTGATCTCCCAACCCAAGACCATTCCCCACCCCTGATCCATGGCCCTGGTTCTGCTCCCCGGTCTCAACAACCTGATCGAGGACATCAGCGAAGAGAAGAAACTGGCTCCAGCCGTGGTGGAGGCCGCCCTGCGCGAAGCGCTGCTGAAGGGCTATGAGCGCTACCGACGCACCCTTTACCTGGGCATCAGCGAAGACCCCTTCGAGGAGGACTACTTCTCCAACTTCGATGTTGGCCTCGAACTGGACGAGGAGGGCTATCGGGTGCTGGCCTCAAAAATCATTGTGGAAGAGGTGGAAAGCGAAGACCACCAGATATCCCTTGCCGAAGTCCAGCAGGTGGCCGAAGACGCCCAAATCGGCGACACGGTCGTCTTGGACGTAACTCCCGAGAAGGATGACTTTGGCCGCATGGCGGCCTCCACCACCAAGCAGGTGTTGGCCCAGAAGCTGCGCGATCAGCAGCGCCGCATGATCCAAGAGGAATTTGCGGACCTGGAAGATCCTGTGCTGACCGCCAGGGTCATTCGCTTTGAGCGCCAATCCATAATCATGGCCGTCAGTTCTGGCCTTGGCAGGCCAGAGGTGGAAGCGGAATTACCGCGCCGCGACCAATTGCCCAACGACAACTACCGGGCCAACGCCACCTTCAAGGTGTTCCTGAAGGAAGTCAGTGAGATTGCCCGGCGCGGCCCCCAGCTGTTCGTGAGCCGCTCCAACGCCGGCCTCGTTGTGTATTTGTTTGAAAACGAGGTGCCTGAAATCCAGGAGGGTTCCGTGCGCATCGTGGCCGTGGCCAGGGAAGCAAATCCGCCAAGCCGGTCAGTGGGCCCCCGCACCAAGGTGGCTGTAGACAGCGTCGAACGGGAGGTGGATCCGGTGGGGGCCTGCATCGGCGCCCGCGGTTCCCGAATCCAACAGGTGGTCAACGAGCTGCGGGGCGAAAAAATTGACGTAATTCGCTGGTCTCCAGATCCTGGCCAATACATCGCCAATTCCCTGAGCCCGGCCCGGGTTGAGATGGTGCGCTTGGTTGATCCCCAAGGTCAGCACGCCCACGTGCTGGTTCCCCCCGATCAGCTCAGCCTGGCCATAGGCCGGGAAGGCCAGAACGTGCGCCTGGCGGCCCGCCTGACCGGCTGGAAAATCGACATCAAAAATGCCTCGGAGTACGACCAGGCCACCGAAGACTCGGTGGTCTCCGAACTGATCGCCCAACGCCAGGAAGAGGAGGCCCAGCAGGCCGAGGTGGAGGCCCGACTTGAGGCGGAACAAGCTCTGCGGGCTGAAGAAGATGCCCGTCTGCGGGAGCTCTATCCCCTACCCGAAGACGACGAGGAATACGCCGAGGCCGAGTACGACTACGAAGAAGCACCCCAGGAGGCAGCTCCAGAAGAGGCAGCTCCAGAAGAAGAAGCACCCGAAGAGGAAGGAGCCCGGTGAGTTCTCGGCCTGTGCTTCGGCGCTGTGTGAGCTGTCGCGAATTGCTGGATCGTCAGCAGTTGTGGCGGATCATCAGGCTCGCCGAAGGGGGAATCGGGTTGGATCAGGGCATGGGCCGATCGGCTTACCTCTGTCCCAACCAGGAGTGTTTTGAGGAGGCGAAACGACGAAAACGTTTGCAACGGGCCTTGCGCTGCCAAGTTGCAGAAACAATCGTCGAAACCCTCGAACAACGACTGAATACCAGCGTTGATCGCGCCTCTAAGGCAATATGAACATTGGCCGCCCCGTGCAAGCGGCCTGGATCCCGTTGGCCCCCGATTCGGCGGCCCCTGGGAACCGTCCACTGGAGACCTGAATGACCAGCAGCGGCAAAGTCAGAATTTATGAGTTGTCTAAGGACATGGGCCTGGACAACAAGGACGTGCTCGACGCCGCCATTTCGCTGGGTGTTGCTGCAAAAAGCCACAGCAGCTCGATTAGCGACGACGAGGCAACAAAAATCCGCTCGCTGATCAACAAGGGCGCCCAAAGCAGCGCAGCTGCCGCCGCTCCAGGCAAGGCCATTCTCTCGGTGAAAAAAGCCGCCCCTGCGGTAGTGGCCCCTGCGCCTGCAGCTGCGAAGCCCGCAGCGCCAGCCGCAAAGCCCGCAGCACTGGCCGCTCCTGCGGCGAAGCCCGCAACTCCCTCGATGGCCGCAGCAGCCCCGGCCCGGCCCCCCGCTGCCCAACCAGCCACTGCCAAACCCCCGGCTGCCGTTAAACCCCCAGCCCCCAAACAACCGGCCCCCAAACAACCGGCCCCCCAGCAACCACCTGCCCGGCCAAGCGCCGCAGCCCCTGGCCAGCCTGCTGCGCCAGCCGCAAAGCCTGCTGCTCCGGCAGCCAAACCAGCTGCGCCAGCCGCAAAGCCTCCGGTCATAATTGCCAGCAAGCACCCCCTAGCTGGGAAACCTCCCCTCCCGGGAAAGCCCCCCCTAGCTGGCAAGCCGCCCCTCACCGGCAAGCCGCCGGTGCCCAATAAACCGGTGGTGATCGCCTCTAAACCGCCAGCCCGTCCTTCTGCACCAGCACCTGCCCAGGCCCGCAAGGGCGACGCCCCCGCACGGCCCGTGGCAGCCAAACCCCAGCTCGTTGGCAGACCCATAAGCACCCCCCCCGGCGGACCTAAAGGCGCAGGCCCCACCAGCAGTCGCCCGGCGCCACCGGCGGGCAGGGCACCCCTGAGCCAGCGCCCCCCGGCCCCCCAGCGCTCGGGGGCCCCAGCCCCCATCCGCCCAGGCCAGGAAGGTCGGGCCGCCGGCAGTGCCCCTGGCCGCCCCGCCCCCAGCCCCCTTGAGCTGGTGGGCAAACCAATTCGCCGCGACAGCGAAGGCCCTGGTGGAGCCGGCGGCAATCGCCCTGCCGCTCCAGGCAGGCCTGGCATGCCCACGGGAATGCGCAAGCCGGTGGCCCCTGGCGAGCTGATGCAGCTGCAGAAACCAGGCCCAGGCAGGTCAATAGCACCACCGCCGCGCCGCGCCGGTGAGCGCAGCGAAGCTGGTGCGGCGGGTCCTGGCGGTGGTACTGGCACTCCCGATCTGGTGCGCCCCGCGGCCACTCCCCCTTCGGCCCCCAGGCGCCCCGGTTTCCGCGCGGCCACCCCTGCGGGAGCTGCCGGCCGCCCCCGCAGGCCCGACTGGGATGACAGCGCCAAGCTGGAGGCACTGCGCAGCCGTACGCCGCAAAAACAGCGCACCAAGGTGCACATCATTGGTGAAAACGATGATGCCCTGACTGCTGAGACCGGCGGATTTGCCGGCGAACAGGAAGCAGTGGTGCTGCAAGCCAGCCTGGCCAGGCCCGCCAAGCCCCGCAGCGCCGGTGGAGCTGCCGCCAAACCGATGGCGGCGATGCGCAAGCGCAAGAAGGAAACCACCCGCCAGCGCCAGCGTCGCCGGGCCATGGAGCTGCGCGCCTCCCGCGAGGCCAAGCAGGTGCGGCCAGAAATGCTGATCGTGCCGGAGGGGAACCTCACGGTGCAGGAGCTGGCCGACAAACTCAGCGTCGAGAGCTCTGAAATCATCAAGAGCCTCTTCTTCCGTGGCGTAATTGCCACGGTCACCCAGACCCTCGACCTCTCCACAATCGAGGCGGTAGCCGAAGAATTTGGTGTGCCTGTCCTCGAGGACGACGTCCAAGAGGCGGCCAAGAAGACGGTGGAGATGATCGAGGAGAGCGACCTCGCCTACCTGATCCGTCGCCCGCCCGTGGTCACCGTGATGGGCCACGTGGACCACGGCAAAACCAGCCTGCTGGATGCGATCCGCAAAACCAGGGTGGCCGCCGGCGAAGCCGGAGGCATTACCCAGCACATCGGTGCTTACCAGGTGACCGTTCCCCACGGTGGAGAAGAGCGCAAGATCACCTTCCTCGACACCCCTGGCCACGAAGCCTTTACGGCCATGCGTGCCCGCGGCACCAAGGTCACAGACGTGGCCGTGCTGGTGGTGGCAGCCGACGACGGCGTTCGCCCCCAGACCCTGGAGGCGATCAGCCACGCTCGGGCCGCCGAGGTGCCGATCGTGGTGGCGATCAACAAGATCGACAAGGAGGGGGCTTCGCCAGATCGGGTCAAACAGGAACTTTCTGCCCTCGAATTGGTGGCGGAAGACTGGGGCGGCAACACCGTGATGGTGCCCGTCAGTGCCATCAAGGGCGAAAACGTCGACAAGTTGCTGGAGATGATCCTGCTGGTCACCGAAGTGGAAGACCTGCAGGCCAACCCCGAGCGGATGGCCAAGGGCACTGTGATCGAAGCCCACCTCGACAAGGCAAAGGGCCCGGTTGCAACTCTGCTGATCCAAAACGGCACCCTGCGGGCCGGCAATGTGCTGGCGGCAGGCCCCGTGCTGGGCAAGGTGCGCGCCATGGTCGACGACACCGGCAAACGGGTCAAGGAGGCTGGGCCCTCCTACGCGGTGGAGGCCCTGGGCTTCAGCGAAGTGCCCACCGCCGGTGATGAGTTCGAGGTCTATCCCGATGAGAAAACAGCTCGGGCCGTGGTCGGAGACCGGGCCAACGAAGCCCGCGCCACCCGCCTGGCCCAGCAAATGGCCTCCCGTCGGGTTTCACTCGCCTCGATGTCTGGTCAGGCAAGCGAAGGCGACCTCAAGGAACTGAACCTGATCCTCAAGGCCGACGTGCAGGGTTCCGTGGAGGCCATCCTTGGCTCCCTCGAGCAGCTGCCCCAGGGCGAGGTGCAGGTGCGGGTACTGCTTTCGGCGCCGGGCGAAATCACCGAAACCGATGTAGACCTAGCGGCAGCCTCTGGCGCCGTGATCGTGGGCTTCAACACCTCCATGGCCCCAGGGGCCAAGCGGGCCGCCGATGCCACCGGCGTCGATGTGCGCGACTACGAGGTGATTTACAAACTGCTGGAAGACATCCAGATGGCCATGGAAGGTCTGCTGGAGCCAGAGTTGGTGGAAGAAAGCCTGGGCGAAGCCGAAGTGCGCGCTGTGTTCACGATCGGCAAAAGCGCCGTGGCTGGCTGTTATGTCACCAGTGGCAAACTGCAGCGCAACTGCAAGGTGCGCGTCTTCCGGGGCAAGGAAAAGGTCTACGAGGGCGACCTCGACTCCCTGCGCCGCAATAAGGACGACGTCAAGGAAGTGGCCACGGGCTTCGAGTGCGGCATTGGCACCGATCGCTTCAATGGCTGGCAGGAGGGGGATCGGGCCGAGGCCTTCAAGCTCGTCACCCAGCGCCGCACCCTCAGCACCTAGGGCTAGACAGTGAATCCCCGCCGCGAGCCCCTGCTTTGGCTCCAGCTGGTTGGCCTAGGGGCCATCCCACTGGAGCTATTGCTGGTGCTGGTGTTGTTGGCGGCCAGTGATCCTGGCCGCTTTCCCCTACTGGAATGGCTGCTGGTCTGGGGACTGGGGGCAGTTGCACCTTCGGTGTTGTTTTGGCTGAAGCCGCCCGATCCTTTTTCACTGCTCCTAGTTCAGGCCCCAGGCAGCAAGCGCCGACCTGAGCAACAGAACATCACGGCAATCCCCCTAGGGCTGCCCTTCAAGCTCCTACTGGCCAGTGGCACTCTTTTGCTACTGCCCCTGTTGCTATGGCTTGATCGCACTTCGGTGCTGGCCACCAGCTTTGCCCTAATCCCCCGGGCCAATCGCCTCACCTCCCTACTGCTCTGTGCACCGGTGCTGGCCTTGATGGTCTGGCAGTGGCAGCAGCTGGTGCAAGCGACCTGGCTGCTCATAGGTCAGCCCAAGGCCCCAGACAGCGGCGGCGATGCTCAACAGCCACAGGCACGACTTTGCCTTGGGCTGCCCTGGATGCAGCTGCGTGAGCTCGAACCAGGCCAGGGATTACCGGCTCCCCCTGCCCAGGCGATAGTTGAGCCCAAGGAGTCAATACAGCTGGTGGTGCCAGATACAGAGCCAGCGCTGGGGCCAGAAATCACTGATGTGGCTTTTACGCCGATCGAAAAGTCTGAGGGGGCTGGTCCTAGTGAGTCAGCTCCTGTTGCGATCGAACCAGAGGAGGCCACCAAACAGGACCAGGGCACCCACCTGGATGATCCAATCGGTTGACGGCACCAGCTCGCCGCTGGAAAAGCGCATCGCCATGGTGGCCAGACCAAGCCCCGCCGAGGCCACCAGGGCAAACCAGATGCCGCGCCTCAAACCACGCCATGGCGTGCGCACCTCTTGGAGCAGGCGAGCCCGCAGCTCTGGATCAAGGTCAGGGGGCTTCGATCCCATCAAATCAGGCCTATCGGCGGCTGGACAATGCTAGTTTCACAAAGGGGCCGGTGTAGCTCAGGGGTAGAGCAACTGATTCGTAATCAGTAGGTCGTCGGTTCAAATCCGATCACCGGCTTATTTAATAGTTAAGTCAAAGAGTTCACGTTAGTAACAGGCATTGCTTTCAGGGTCTTAGCCACAAAAAAGCCCCCCTCTAGGAGAGGGGGGCTGGGATTCCGTCGATTTGCTCTGGAAACAGTTGAAGCTTTTAGCCTCAGCCGATTGCAG